>DATAEW010000123.1:0-36810 GCA_036257815.1 Solirubrobacterales bacterium | reverse complement strand
CTCCGGCATCAGCGTCTGGACCGAGTTGAGGATCGCGTAGTCGCCACAGCCCGGGCACCAGCGGGTTTCCTGGCCCGACTGGAAGTCGGCCTTGGTCAGGGTCGCCGCCGCGCCGTTGCCGTTCCCGCCGTGTCCGTTCTCGCTCATCCGACCTGCTCCAGGATCGCCTGCTCGAGCTCCTCGGCGAGGATCGGCAGGCCCTCGACTTTGTTGAACCCGACCGCGTCGACGAGGTAGCGGTCGCGGATCAGGCTCAGCAGCTGGCCTGTGTTCAGCTCCGGCACCAGCACTCGCTCGAAGCCGCGAACGACCTCGCCGGTGTTCGCCGGCATCGGTTCCAGCGCCCGCAGCTGCGCGGTGGCGACCGGGATCCCGCGCTGGCGCGCCCGCCGCGCCGCGGCGCCGATCACCCCGAAGGTCGAACCCCAGCCGAGCAGCAGCAACCTCGCGCCCTCGTCGGCGTCGACCTCCAGCGGCGGCAGCTCCTCGGCCAGCTTCTCCAGCTTCTCGGCCCGCAGCCGGGTCATCAGCGCGTGGTTCTTCGGCTCATAGGAGACCTTGCCCGAGCCGTGCTCCTTCTCCAGGCCGCCGAGCCGGTGCTGAAGGCCGGGCGTCCCCGGGATCGCCCAGGGCCGGGCGCCGCGCTCGTCGCGCAGGTAGGGGAGGAACTCGTCGCCGGCGTTGGGCGCCGTGGAGAAGCCGGGGTCGATCTCCGGCAGCGAGGACATCGCCGGCAGCAGCCACGGCTCGGAGGAGTTGGTGAGGAAGGTGTCGGCGAGCAGGATCACCGGGGTGCGGTAACGGATCGCGATCCGCGCCGCCTCCACGGCCGCGTCGAAGCAGTCGGCCGGGGTGGAGGGGGCGATCACCGGCAGCGGCGACTCGCCGTGGCGGCCGTGGATCGCCATCAGCAGGTCGGCCTGTTCGGTTTTCGTCGGCAGCCCGGTCGAGGGGCCGGCGCGCTGGACGTCGATCACCACCAGCGGCAGCTCGGTGGCGACCGCGAGGGCGATCGTCTCCGCCTTCAGGTCCATCCCCGGGCCGCTGGTCGCGGTGACCCCGAGCTGGCCGCCGAAGGAGGCGCCGAGCGCCATGTTGGCGGCGGCGATCTCGTCCTCGGCCTGCACGGTGCGGACCCCGAAGCGGTCGTGCCGGGCGAGGTGGTGGAGCAGTTCGGAGGCCGGGGTGATCGGATAGCTGGCGAAGAAGAGCTGCAGGCCGCTGCGCACGCTGGCCGCGACCAGGCCCATCGCCAGGGCGTTGGCGCCGTTGACGTTGCGGTACTCGCCGGGCTCCAGCGGCGCCGGCGCGACCTCGGTCGGCGTCGCCTCGATCTCGGTCGTGTCGCCGAAGTTGTAGCCGGCCTTGAAGGAGGCGATGTTGGCCGCCATGATCGCCGGGCGCTTGGCGAATTTCGTTTCCAGCCAGGCGATCGTCTCCTTCTTCGGCCGCCCGTACATCCAGGAGATCAGGCCCAGCGCGAAGAGGTTCTTGGTCCGCTGCGCCTCCGCCGGCTTCAGCCCTTCGATGCTCTCGGTCGCGCGTGAGGCGAGCGTCGTCATCGGCACCTTGAAGACCTGGTAGTCCTCGACCGTGCCGTCGTCGAGCGGGTTCGAGTCGTAGCCGGCCTTGCGCAGGTTGGCGTCGGTGAAGGCGTCTTCGTTGACGATCAGCATGCCGCCCGGCTGCAGCGCCCCGAGGTGGGCTTTGACCGCCGCCGGGTTCATCGCCACCAGCGTGTTCGGGTGGTCGCCGGGGGTGAGGATGTCGCGCGAGGCGAAGTGGATCTGGAAGGCGGAGACGCCGCCCGGGGTGCCGGCCGGGGCGCGGATCTCGGCCGGGAAGTCCGGCAGCGTCGAGAGGTCGTTGCCGACGTGCGCGGTGGCGGCCGTGAAGCGGTCGCCGACGAGCTGCATGCCATCGCCGGAATCTCCGGCGAACCGGACGATCACGGTCTCTGGCTTCTTGGAAGTAGTGCTCACGCTCGGCATGGCGCCCCCTGGCCCATGCTTTGGAGGAACGATATTGACCAACAGGGACCGGCACAAGGACGCCTTTGGCCATTGTCACAGCTCGGCCTCCCCGGCTCCGCCCGCCTCCCCCAATCGGCCCGACCTGTCACTCGACCCCGGCGTTTGCTTCAATCGTCGGACCAGAGAAAGGAGGTGGTCCTAACTTGATTCACATGCTTGAGGGGACTCTGGAGGTGCAGGGCCGCTAGGCGCCGCACTGGTTCGGGCGCCCGGTGGAATCCAACCCGGGCACCGGTGGACGTTGGGAGCCGGGCGTTGTCCCACCCGGTCGCAGTTCCCGCGCTCCGCACGCATGCACCAGCAAGGGCCGCCCTTCGGGGCGGCCCTTTTCGCGCCAGGCGCGCTGGCCTGGAGCAACGCGCCCTGCATTGAGCACCCCATGGGGACCAAATGCAGGGCGCGTTGCCTGTGGGTCGGCCCGCTGTCGTCAGTCGGTGAAGCCGAGGATCAGATCCGCGGTCTCGGCCGGGACGTCGAGCTGCGGGCAGTGGCCGACGTCGTCGAGTTCGACCCAATCGGCCTGCGGCAGGCAGGACTCGCGGAAGCGGGCGGCGGCGCCGGGGAGCTGCAGGATTCGGTCGGCAGAGCCCCAGACCAGCCGCACCGGGCACTCGATCCGCTCGGCGTCGAGCTTCCAGCCCTCGCGCTCGGAGTACTCCATCAGCCGCGCCACCTCCGGGCACTCGGCGGCGCCGCGGATCTGGTGGGCGATCAGGTCGGCTGGGATGTGCTCGTAGCTGACGGCGATGAACTCGGTGGCCGTGCGCCTGCCCTCCGGCGAGGCGGCGATCGCCTCGGCGTGGGGCGCCGCGGCCTTGACCAGTTCCTGGGAGGTCGTGAAGTAGGCGAGCGTCTCCCTGAACGCCGGGTCGCCCTCGACCCAGCCGCCGGCCGGCGCCAGGGCGACGACGGAGCGCGCGCGACCCCGGGCGGCGAGCTGCAGGGCGAGGAAGCCGCCCAGCGAGTTGCCGACGATGTGCGCGGTCTCCCAGCCGGCCTCGTCCATCGCCCGTTCGACCGCCTCCGGGAGCGTCGACTCGGCGACCTCGCCGTCGATCGCCGGCCCGCCGGCGTGGCCGGCCAGCGTCGGGGCGAGCACCTCGTGATGGCGTTCGAGGGCCGGCAGCGCCAGCTCCCAGGTGCGCCAGGTGTCGGTGAACCCGTGCAGACAGAGGAGGGGCGAGCCGCTGCCGCCGCGGTGCATGGCGGTGAAGCCGCCCGCCACGCTCACCTGCTTGTCCCCGCCCTCATCGCCGGCAACCTACTTGACCCGGCGCTCAGTGTCGCAGCAGGCCGGCGACTGCGTCGGCGATCCGCCGGCCGCGGTCGGTCAGGGCGTACTCGGTGTGGGGAGGCCGGCCGGGGACGAGGCGGCGCTCCAGCAGGCCCGCCGCCTCCAGCTGCTCCAGGCGATCCGAGAGCGTGGTGGGGGAGACGCCGGGCAGCGACTGCCGGAACTCGTTGAAGCGGGCGGCGCCGCTGGCGCAGGCGTAGATCGTCGCCATCGTCCAGCGCCGCTCCAGCAGCCCGGCCGCCGCCCGCAGCTCGGCGGGGATCGGCGAGCAGTTGCGGCAGCGCCCGGTCATCGCCGGAACCCTATGCCGTCGCCGCCAGCTCGTGCCCCCGCTCGACCGGCTCCAGCGCCCGCTCCAGCACCTCGTCGATGCTCATCATCGGGTGGAAGCTCATCTGCCCGCGCACCTCCTCCGGCACCTCGTCGAGGTCGCCGCGGTTGCGCTCGGGCAGGATCACCTCGGTCAGCCCGGCGGCGTGCGCCGCCAGCACCTTCTGCTTCAGGCCGCCGATCGGCAGCACCCGGCCCTGCAGGGTGACCTCGCCGGTCATCCCGACCGTGTGCTTCACCGGCCGGCCGGTCAGCAGCGAGACCAGCGCCGTGGTCATCGCCGTGCCGGCGCTGGGGCCGTCCTTGGGGATCGCCCCGGCGGGCACGTGGAGGTGGAACTCGCGCTGGAAGGCCTCGGCCGGGATGCCGAGCTCCTCGCGGTGCGCCCGCACGTAGGAGAGCGCGATCCGCGCCGACTCCTTCATCACGTCGCCGAGCTGGCCGGTCAGCACCAGCCCCTTGTCGCCGTCCATCGCGGTGGCCTCGATGAAGAGGATGTCGCCGCCGGCGCCGGTCACGGCCAGGCCGGTCGAGACGCCCGGGATCGCCGTGCGCTCGACCGACTCCTGGAAGAACTTCTGCCGGCCCAGCGCCTCGCGCACCGCCGCGCCGTCGAGCACGACCGGCGCCGTCGCGGTGCCGGCGGCGATCTTCGTCGCCGCCCCGCGCAGCAGCTTGCCCAGCTCGCGCTCGAGCTGGCGCACGCCGGCCTCGCGGGTGTACTCGGAGATCACGCCGCGCAGGACCTCGTCGGAGGCCTCGACCTCCTCGGCGGCGAGCCCGTTGCGCTTCAGCTGCCGCGGCAGCAGGTAGCCGCGGGCGATCGCCAGCTTCTCCGCGGTCGTGTAGCCGTCGAAGGCGATGATCTCCATCCGGTCGCGCAGCGGCGCCGGGATCGCGTCCAGGAGGTTCGCGGTGGCGATGAAGACGACCTCCGAGAGGTCCACCTCGACATCGAGGTAGTGGTCGCGAAAGGTGTCGTTCTGCGCCGGGTCGAGGACCTCGAGCAGGGCCGCCGAGGGGTCCCCGCGCCAGTCGGCGCCGACCTTGTCGACCTCGTCCAGCAGCACCACCGGGTTCATCGTGCCGGCGTCGCGCAGGGCGCGGACGATCCTCCCCGGGAGGGCGCCGATGTAGGTGCGGCGGTGACCGCGGATCTCCGCCTCGTCGTGCACGCCGCCGAGGCTGATGCGGACGAACTCGCGCCCCAGGGCGCGGGCGATCGACTCGCCGATCGAGGTCTTGCCGGTGCCCGGAGGCCCGACCAGGGTGAGGATCGCGCCGCTGGCCCGGCTGTCCTCCTCGACCCCGCGCTCCTCGCGCAGCTTGCGCACGGCGATGAACTCGGTGATCCGTCTCTTCACGTCGTCCAGCCCGGCGTGGTCCTCGTCGAGGACCCGGCGGGTGTGGACGGGGTCGAGCCGCTCCTCGGAGCGCCGCGACCAGGGGACCGCGATCAGCCAGTCGAGGTAGCTGCGGATCATCGAGGACTCGGGCGAGGACTCGCCCTGGCGCTCCAGGCGCCGCAGCTCCTTCTCGGCCTGCTCGGCGACCGCCTCCGGCATCCCGGCCTCGGCGATCTTGCGCTCGTACTCGGCGATCAGGTCGCCCTCGTCCTCGCCCAGCTCCTTGCGGATCGACTCCATCTGCTTGCGCAGGAAGTACTCGCGCTGCTGTTTCTGCGCGCCGGACTCGACGTCGTCGCGGATCTTGCTGCGCACCTGCAGCTCGGTCAGCCGCTCGCGCTGCAGCTCGACGGCGATCTCCAGCCGCTGGGTGATGTCGATCGTCTCCAGCAGCCGCAGCTTGCCCTCGCGCGGGATGTCGGGGCTGAGGCCGGAGGTATCGGCCAGCGCGCCGGGCTCTTCGACCGAGCGCAGGAAGGCGGCGACGCGGCCGTCGTCGCCGCGCAGCTCGAGGATCTCCTCGACCACGGCGCGGTATTCGCGCGCCAGCTCGTTGGTGTGCTCGTCGTCGGGATGACCGTCGCGGATCTCCTGCACCTCGACCCGCAGGGAATCGCCCTCGCCGGCCTGGGCGGCCCCGGCGAGCCCGCGGTGCAGGCCGACCACGGTCGCCAGCGGATGGCCGCGGCGCGAGACGCCGTGCTCGATCACCTCGGCGACGACGCCGACGCGGCCGTAGGAGCCCTCGCGGCGGGGAATCAGGAAGACCCGCTCCTCCTCGCCGACCTCGATCGGCAGGGTCGCGGTGACGGTGGGGAAGACGATCGCCTCGTCAAGCGGAATCAGCAGATAGCTCATCACAAGTCCAATTTCTGTAGTTAGTCCTTAATCAGGATAGCGCGACGATTGGCCCGCCTCAAGCCGACGGCCCGGGACCGTCTCCCACGCGTTACGGTGTCGCTGTGGATCCGCAGCGCGCCAAAGAGCTCCTGCAGCGCGAGCGCGAGCAGGTCGAACGGGACATCGCGGCCAACCGACGCGGCGGGCCGGAAGAGGGCGACGAACGCGTCGGACCCGGCGACTTCAACTCCGAGGGCCTGTTCCAGGACGAGCTCGACGCCGGCCTGGCCGAGGACCTCCGCAATCGCCTGGCGGCGGTCGAACGGGCCGAAGAGCGGCTCGCCGCCGGCACCTACGGCCTCTCCGTTCGCAGCGGCCAACCGATTCCCGACCAGCGCCTGGAGGCCAACCCGACCGCCGAGCTGACGGTCGCAGAGGCCGAAGGCCGGGGCTGACCGGCAGTCGATGCCACGGCTCCGCTGCCAGATCGCGATCTCGCTCGACGGCTACGTCGCCGGACCTAACCAGGGCGAGGAGCACCCGCTCGGCGAAGGCGGCGAGCAGCTCCACGAGTGGATCGTCAACCTCGCCGCCTGGCGGGCGAGCCACGGCCGGGAGGGGGGCGAGGTCAACGCCTCGACGCCGGTGGTCGAAGCGGCAACCCGCAACCTCGGCGCGGTGCTGATGGGCCGCAACATGTTCGGCCCGGTGCGCGGTCCCTGGGGCGAGGATCCCTGGCAGGGCTGGTGGGGGGAGGAGCCGCCATTCCACCTGCCGGTCTTCGTCCTCACCCATCACGCGCGCCCGCCGCTCACCCTGGGCGACACGACCTTCCACTTCGTCACCGAGGGCCTCGAGACCGCGGTCCAGCGCGCCCGCGAGGCAGCCGGCGACCGGGACGTCTCGGTCGGCGGCGGCGGGGAAACGGTCCGCCAGTGCATCGCCGCCGGCCTGCTCGACGAGCTGACCCTGAACGTCGTCCCGATCCTGCTCGGCGGCGGAGCCCGCCTCTTCGACGGCCTCGGCCCCGAGGTCTCCCTCGAGCAGGTGCGCGCCGTCGAGGCGCCCGGCGTCACCCACCTCACCTACCGTCTATAGACCCGCCGCGACCCGGAGAGGACGAGATGACCGCACCGAGCCCAGAACAGGACGCGATGCTCTACGGCACCCGCTTCCTCACCGAGGACGCGCCCGACCGCGAATTTCCGCCGACCGGCATGTCGGCGCTCGATGCGATGCGGCTGGTCGACGAGGAACTGGTGCTGGAGGGGGATCCGAACCGCAACCTCGCCACCTTCGTCACCACCTGGATGGAGCCGGAGGCGCAGCGGATCATCGCCGAGAACCTCTACCGGAACTTCATCGACCACGCCGAGTACCCGATCTCGGCAGAGATCGAGCAGCGCTGCGTGCGGATGCTGGCCGACCTCTACAACGCCCCCGGCGAGACCACCGGCTGCCGCACCCAGGGCTCCTCGGAGGCGATCATGCTCGGCGCCCTCTCGCTGAAGTGGAAATGGAAGCAGCGGCGGGAAGCCGAATCGAAGCCGGTCGACAGGCCGAACCTGGTCTACGGGCGCGACGTGCACGTGGTCTGGGACAAGTTCTGCCGCTACTTCGACGTCGAACCGCGCACGGTGCCGCTGCAAGAGGGCAAGTACACGATCGGGCCCGAGGACGTGGAGCCGCACGTCGACGAGAACACGATCGGCGTCGCCGCCGTCCTCGGCACCACCTTCACCGGCCACATGGACGACATCCCCGGCATCGACCGGCTGCTGGTCGACCTCAAGGGGGAGAAGGGGCTCGACGTGCCGATCCACGTCGACGGGGCCAGCGGCGGCTTCACCTGGCCGTTCCTCTACCCGGACTCGGTCTGGGATTTCCGGCTCGAGCAGGTGCGCTCGATCAACGTCTCCGGCCACAAGTTCGGCCTCGTCTACCCCGGCATCGGCTGGCTCGTCTTCCGCGAAAAGGCCGACCTGGCCGACGAGCTCGTCTTCTACGAGAACTACCTCGGCAAGACCGACGCCACCTTCACCCTCAACTTCTCGACCGGCGCCTCGATGGTGCTCGCCCAGTACTACAACTTCGTCCGCCTCGGGCACGAGGGCTACGAGCTGGTGATGAAGACGATGGAGAGCAACGCGCGCGCCCTGGCCGAGCAGCTGAAGGAGATGGGTGACTTCGAGCTGATCGGCGAGGGCGAGGAGCAGCTGCCGCTGGTCGCCTTCCGGCTGGCCGGCGAACACGCCTACGACGAGTTCGACCTCTCCTGGCAGCTCTCGGCCGAGCGCGGCTGGATGCTCCCCGCCTACACGATGCCGCCGAACGCCGAGGAGGTGAAGGTGCTGCGGGCGCTGGTCAAGGAGACGCTCAGCAAGGCGCAAGTCGACCGCCTCGCCGCCGACCTGCGGACCGCCTGCGAGACGCTGGAGAAGAAGGGCGGCGCCCACCCGCGCGAGCGCAAGCGGATGAAGCGCGGCCCCGGCTACTGAGGCCGCGCGCCCGGCGCCTTCTAGGATCGGCCTCGATGCAACCGGTCACCGTCTCGGTCGAGGTCGCGAAGCCGTGCAGGGAGGTCTTCGACTTCCTCGACCTGCTCGCCAACCACGAGTCGTTCATGGACCACCTGCTCACCGACTGGGAGTACTCGGGGCCGCGACGCGGGGTCGGCGCGCGGGCGCGGGCGCGGCAGAACGCCCCCGGCTCCCAGGACTGGACCGAGTTCGAGGTCGTCGAGGTGGCGCCCGAGCGGATCGTCGAGGAGGGAGTGGGCGCCAAGGGCAGGCGGCGAACCCGCGGCACCTACGCCCTCCAGGAGCTGCCCGGCGGCGGCACCAGGATCTCCTTCGAGCTCGAGTGGCTGCAGGCCTCGCGGCCGGAAGCGCTGCTGCCGTTCCTCACCCGGGCCTTCGTCCGCCGCGCCAACGGCAAAGGCATGCGCCGCCTGGCGAAGCAGCTCGAAGGGGGATAGGGGTGGCGGAGCGGGCAGGTCCAGAGGGCGGTGGAGGCGAGAGCGCCGGGCCGAGCGCCGAGCGCGAGGGCCTCGCCGGACTGCGCGCCCGCCGGGCGCTGACCGAGGACGCGGCCCGGCCCGATGCCGTGCGGCGTCGCCACCAGGCCGGCGGCCGGACGGCGCGCGAGAACCTCGCCGACCTCGTCGATCCCGGCTCCTTCGTCGAGTACGGCCGCTTCGCGATCGCCGCCCAGCGGGGACGGCGCGAGCTGCGGGACCTGATCGAGCGCACCCCCGCCGACGGGCTGATCGGCGGCACCGCGCGGGTCAACGGCGAGCTGTTCGGCGAGCGCGCCGCCTGCGCCGTCCTCTCCTACGACTACACGGTCCTCGCCGGCACCCAGGGGGCGCTCGGCCACCGCAAGAAGGACCGCCTGTTCGAGCTGATCGAGCGGATGCGGCTGCCGACGGTGTTCTTCGCCGAGGGCGGCGGCGGCCGGCCCGGCGACACCGACTACCCGGTGGTCTCGGCGCTCGACACGCGGGCCTTCGCGCTCTGGGCGCGGCTCTCCGGCCTGGTGCCGCGGATCGCCGTCGTCCACGGCCGCTGCTTCGCCGGCAACGCCGTGATCGCCGGCTGCTCGGACCTGATCGTCGCCACCGAAGACGTCTCGCTGGGGATGGGCGGGCCGGCGATGATCGCCGGCGGCGGCCTCGGCGAGATACCGCCCGACGAGGTCGGGCCGGCGGAGATGCAGGCACCGAACGGGGTGATCGACGTGCTCGTCGCCGACGAGGCGGAGGCGACCGCGGTGACCAGGAAGCTGCTCGGCTACTTCCAGGGCGCGACGCCGCCTGGGCCGGCGCCGGAGCAGGCGCGGCTGCGCGACCTGGTGCCGGAGCGGGCGCGCCGCGCCTATGCCGTGGCGCCGATCGTAGAGACGCTGGCCGACGAGGGATCGGTCACCTTCCTGCGGCCGCGCTTCGCGCCGGAGATGGTCACCGCCCTGGCCCGGATCGAGGGCCGGCCGCTGGGCATCCTGGCCAACGACACCCGCCACATGGCCGGCGCGATCACCAGCGACGCCGCCGACAAGGCGGCTCGCCTGATGCAGCTCTGCGACGCCTTCGGCCTGCCGGTCGTCTCGCTTGTCGACACCCCCGGCTTCATGGTCGGGACCGACGCCGAGGCGACGGGCCTGGTCCGCCACGCCTCGCGGCTGCTGGTCGCCGGCGGCTCGCTGCGGGTGCCGCTGGTGGCGGTGATCCTGCGCCGGGGCTACGGCCTCGGCGCGCAGGCGATGACTGGCGGCAGCCTGCACGAGCCGCTGCTCACCGTCGCCTGGCCGGGCGCCCACCTCGGGCCGATGGGGCTGGAGGGCGCGGTGCGGCTCGGCCTGCGCAAGGAGCTGGAGCAGATCGCCGAGGAGGCCGAGCGCGAGCGGCGGGTGCGCGAGCTGACGGCGCTCGCCGAGGAGAACGCGAAGGCGCTGAACGCGGCGGCGCTGTTCGAGCTCGACGACGTGATCGATCCGGCCGAGACGCGCGGCCTGATCGCCGCCACGCTCACCGCCGCCGGGCCCGGCGGCGGCGTACGCGGACACCGCTTCGTCGACACCTGGTAGCGAGTTCATCCCCTCGTAAGGATCGGCGTGGGAGGATCGGCGCCACGCGACGCTGTTCCTCTCCCGCCCGAAGGAGGCGAAGTGACCGAGCTGACCCCGAAGCAGGCCGAGCTGTGCGAGACGAGCGAGGCCGACTACTCCGACCTGCGCGCCCTGTTCATCAACTGCACCCTGAAGCGCAGCCCCGAGGTCTCCAACACCCAGGGCCTGATGGATACCTCGATCGAGATCATGCGGCGCAACGGAGTCGCGATCGAGTGCATCCGCGCCATCGACCACGAGATCGCCACCGGCGTCTGGCCCGACATGACTGAGCACGGCTGGGAGCGCGACGAGTGGCCGCGGATCTTCGAGCGGGTGATGGCCGCCGACATCCTCGTCCTCGGGATGTCGATCTGGCTGGGCGAGAAGTCCTCGGTCGCGACCAGGGTGATCGAGCGCCTCTACGGGAATTCGCACCTGCTGAACGACGCCGGCCAGTACGCCTACTACGGCCGCGTCGGCGGCTGCCTGGTGACCGGCAACGAGGACGGGATCAAGCACTGCGCGATGAACACGCTCTACTCGCTGCAGCACCTCGGCTACACGATCCCGCCGCAGGCCGACGCCGGCTGGATCGGCGAGGCGGGGCCGGGCCCGTCCTACCTCGATCCCGGCTCGGGCGGCCCCGAGAACGACTTCACCAACCGCAACACGACCTTCGCCGCCTGGAACCTGATGCACCTGGCGCGCCTGCTCAAGGACGCCGGCGGCATCCCCGCCCACGGCAACCAGCGCACCGAGTGGGACGCCGGCTGCCGCTTCGACTTCCCCAACCCCGAGCACCGGGCGTGATGGCCGGTCCCGGTAGGGGTTCCGCTTAACTTTTTCCGCAGAGAGGTGTTGGCTGGCGCCCGGCCGCAGGGCGGAAAAAGCGCAAGACGCTCCACCCCTACCGGGACCGGCTCGCCAGGGGCTCACCAGAGGGCGTCGTGCTGCTCCATCACGCCGAGGCCCTCGGCCAGGTCGAGCTCGCCGAGGGCGCCGCGGAAGCTGCCGAAGCGGTGGCGGTAGCGGGAGCGGATGAGGAGGAGGTTCTCGTCCCGGGCGTGTCCTGACTCCGCCTCGAACTCGAGCAGGCGGCCGCCGGCCAGCTCGATCGCCTGCATCTCGCGAAAGCGCACCGGCGCCGGCTCGTGCGGCTCGCCGTCGACCCAGATCGCCCGCTCGCTGCCTTCGGGCGGGTCGTTGACGCCGGCCACCAGGTTCCAGGCGACGGCGCGCCCGTCGACGCTGCGGCCGACGCCGGCCGACCAGTGCCAGCTGGTGCGACGGGCGTGGTAGCCGGCCGACTCGTCGTCGACCCCCAGGGCGGAGACCCGCCAGCGCCGACCGGGCACCTCGACCGTCCCCTCGACCGGCACCCCGGCCCGCTTGCGGGTCCAGCTCCAGGCCCGCCCGCTGGGGCAGAGGGCCTCGATCGGAGCCGAGGCGCCGAGCCGCAGGCTCGCCCGCAGCCCCTCGGCGTCGATCTCCAGGCGCGCTCCCTCGATCCTCACCTCACGGCCGCCCGGCCGCAGGGAGGTGTGCGCCCACTGCCGGCCGCTGGCCCGGTCCAGAACGATCCAGAAGCACTGGCCGAGCGGCCCCACCTCCGCCCGGGCGGCGCAGAGCATCAGCTCCTCGCCGAATACGCCCAGGTAGCGCCAGCGCTTGCGCAGCTGCCCCCGCCGGCGCAGGGGCATCAACTGGCGTCCGCTTCGAGCCTCTCGGCGAGGCGGTTCATGCCGAGCCCGCGAGCCGCCCTGGCGGCGCCGGCCCAGTCGGTCGGCCGGTCCTTGGGCCGCTTGACCTTGGCGTCGCGCAGGGTCGCGATGTCCTTGAAGGCGAGCAGCTCCTCGCGGCCCTCGATCAGCGCGGCGCGCAGTTTCGGCCGCTGCTCGCGGATCGCGCTGTCGAGCACCGCCTCCAGGGAGCCGTGGCGGCGCAGCAGCTCGGCCGCGGTCTTCGGCCCGACGCCCCGGGCGCCGGGCAGGCCGTCGGAAGGGTCGCCGCGCAGGGCGATGAAGTCCGGGACCAGCTCGGGATCGATCCCGTAGCGCTCCCGAACCTCGGCCGGGCCGACCTCTTCGGCGCCGCCGCCCCTGCCGCCCGTCTTCACGTAGAGGACCGTCACGCCCTCGCCCGCGCACTGGTACATGTCGCGGTCGCCGGTCATCAGCAGCGCTCGCCCGCCGGCCTCGGCCTCGCGTCGTGCCAGCGTGCCGAGGACGTCGTCGGCCTCGAGGTCCTCGCTGGTCGCGATCGTCCAGCCGAAGGCGCCGAAGAACTCGCCCGCGGCGGCGAACTGGGGCGCCAGCGCGTCGGGCATCGCGGCCTCCCGCTCGGCGTGGTAGGCGGGATAGAGCTCGGTCCGGTAGGAGGCGGCGTCGGGCCCGAAGCAGAGGACCACCGCCCGCGGGCGGTGCAGTTCGACCTCGCGCAGGATCAGATTGGCGGTGCCGAGCAGCGCGTTGACCGGCCCGCCATCCGGCCCGACGATCGTGTCCGGCAACGCGTAGAAGGCCCGGAAGAGCAGCGAGGGCGTGTCGACGGCGAGAAGCGGCGCGCTCACGGCACCAGCCTACGCGGCACCCCGAGCCGGTGAACCCTGGCCCGCGCGGACCCGTAAGTCGAACATGATCTCGCCTACCGGCGCCCGTGCCCGCGCGCTCGCCTTCTCGATCGCCGCGCTGCTCCTGCTGGCGCTGCCGGCTGTGTCCGCGGCGGCGCCGGCGGTCAACGGCGAATTCAAGGTCGAAGGGCTGATGACCAACAACAAGCTGGTTCGAGGGCCCGACGGCAATATGTGGGCGACGGTCGAAAACGGAGCCAAGAACGTCGCCAAGATCGATCCCAGCGGCACGGTCACCGAGTACGACCTCGGGGTCGCCGGGGCCTCGGGGATCACCGTCGGGCCGGAAGGCCGGCTCTGGATCACCCGCAACCTGGGGCTGACCAGCTTCACGACCTCCGATCCGGAGGGCTCGAAGGAAAACTTCGGTGACACCGACGTCGTCGGCAGCCATTCCATCGTCCTGGGTCCGGACGGGAACCTCTGGGTGGCAAGCAACGACCAGGTGCTGGTGGTGCCGGGCGGGAAGAAAGCGTCGGAGATCACCCTGGCCGAAGTGCAGCTGATCTCGGTGCCGGAACTCTCGCCGCGTGACATCGACGTCGCCGGTCGGCTGCTGGTCATCGCCGACGCCGGCGCCAGGTCCCGGATCGTCACGCTGACCACCGCGGGGGCCGAGAAGGACTACCCGCTGATTCCCGAAGGCGCGTCCCAGGGCATCGCGGGGACGCCCGGCGGCCTGCTCGCCTACTCGCAGCCGGGCAAAACCCCCGAGGGGGCCGGCCTGATCTCGCCGCCCACCGCCTCGCCGCAGATCAACCTCCCGAACGGCGGCGATCCCTTCGGCGTCGCCTTCGGCTCCGACCAGGCCTTCTGGATCGTCCGCTCGGCGAGCAGCGACCTCGTCCGCCTGACGACGGGCGGCGCGGTCAGCCTCCTTCCCGGCCTGAAGAACGAACCGCGCCAGATCGCCGCCGGTCCCGGCAACACCCTCTGGGTATCGCAGACGAAGACCGGCGAGGAAGCGGTCGTCCGCGTGACCGGGGTCGAACCACCGTCGCCACCGCCTCCCCCGTCGCCCCCGCCCCCACCGGTCCGGCCTCCGCACATCCTGGTGCCCGAGACCACGCTGGGCAAAGGTCCAAAGGGCACCGTCTTCACGGCGGCCAAACGCGCCGCGGTCAAGTTCCGCTTCTTCAGTTCCACGTTCCGCTCCCCGATCTCCAGCAGCGCCACTGAGAGCTTCCAGTGCCGCCTGATCCGGCTGCCCGGCAGGAAGGCCAACGCCAGCACCGTGCCCCCGTTCAGGGCCTGCAGGTCGCCGCGGGCCTACCGCCTCGTGCCCGGCCGCTACCGCTTCGAGGTCAAAGCGGTGCTGGGAGGCTTCCCGGACCCGACGCCGGCCGTGCGGACCTTCCGGGTCGCCCGCGTACGCGAGATCGCCATCGGGCTGAAGCGCTAGGAGGCTTTGGCGAAACCCCCGCGCCGCCTGGCCTGGTCGGGGCGACGGCGGCACTTCACTACGGTTAGCCCGCGGTGAGCGAGAAGGCCCTGGACATAGTCGATCTGCAGAAGCGCTACCCGACCGGGGTGGAGGCGCTGCGGGGCGTCTCCGTGGACATCGCGCCGGGCGAGCTGTACGGGCTGCTGGGCCCCAACGGCGCCGGCAAGTCGACGCTGATCCACTGCACGACCGGGCTGGCGCAGCCGACCGGCGGCTCGATCCGGATCTTCGGCCACGACGCGATCGAGCACTACGCCGAGGCGCGGCAGGCGGTCGGCCTCGCGCCGCAGGAGCCGAACCTCGACTGGTTCCTGACCGTGGGGGAGACCCTGGACTACCACGCCGGCTACTTCGGGATGCCGAAGCGCGAACGGGCCGAGCGCACCACCGAGCTGCTGGAGACCTTCTCGCTGACCGAGAAGCGCGACGAACGCACCCGCACCCTGTCGGGCGGGATGAAACGGCGGCTGATCCTCGCCCGGGCGATGATGCACCGGCCGCGCCTGCTGATCCTCGACGAGCCGACCGCCGGCGTCGACGTCGAGCTGCGGCTCGAGCTCTGGCACTACGTGCAGAAAATCAACCAGGAGGGGACGACGATCCTGCTCACCACCCACTACCTGGAGGAGGCCGAGCAGCTCTGCAACCGGATCGCCTTCATCGCCGCGGGCCAGATCGTCGCCGAGGGAACCAGCACCGACCTCGCCGCCCGCTTCGAGGTCGACAACCTGGAGGACGCCTACCTGGCCCTGGTCGGGCGCAAGGAGCTCTCGCGCTCGCGCATCGAGCTGGCCGACGAGGTCGCCCGTTGAGCACCGCGCAGATCCGCTTCGCGACGCTCTGGCGCCGCGAGGTCAACCGCTTCATGAAGATCAAGAAACAGACGCTCGGCGCGCCGCTGCTCGAAACCTTCCTCTACATCACGATCTTCGGCGCCGCGCTCGGCTCGCGGATCAAGCAGCTGCACGGGATCGAATACATCCTCTTCGTGATCCCCGGCCTGATCATGATGGCCTTCTCGACCAACGCCTTCGCGAACAACTCCTCCTCGATCCTGCAGCAGAAGTTCCAGGGGGCGATCCAGGACCAGCTCTCCTCGCCGGCCTCGCCGGCCGAGCTGCTGCTCGCCTTCTGCCTCGGCGGCTTCATGCGCGGACTGATGGTGGCGGCGCTGACCTTCGTCGTCTCGCTGATCCTCGTCGGCCTGCCCGTCGACCACGCGCTGGTGCTGATCCCCTCGCTGTTCCTGGTCGGCTTCTTCTTCGCCCAGCTCGGGGTGCTGATCGGCGTCCGCGCCGAGCAGTTCGACGACGTCGCCTTCGCCCAGACCTTCATCCTGCAGCCGCTGATCTTCCTCGGCGGCGTCTTCTACTCCGCCTCCCTGCTGCCGCAGCCGTTCGAGACCCTGACCCGCTTCAACCCGATCTTCTACATGATCAACCTGGTCCGCTACGGGTTCGTCGGCTTCAGCGAAGTGAGCATTGCCCTCTCGCTGCTCGCTCTCACGGCCGCCAATGCCGCCCTCTTCGTCTTCAATCTGCGCCTTTTCAGCCGCGGCTACAAGTTGCGGGCGTAGCGGCTGGTTCCCGGCGGGAGCGTAAACCGCGGCGTGACGGCCGGTCCCGGTAGGGGTGGAGCGTCTTGTACTTTTTGCGCCCTCCGCTCCAGGCGCCAGCCCACCCACTCTCCTGCGCAAAAAGTTAAGCGGAACCCCTACCGGGACCGGCCTCACTGTCGACGTTCTGCTCAACCCAGGCGAGGTAGCCCGAGCTGCCAAGGGTGATCGGGATGGCAATGATCTCGGGCTCGTCGTAAGAGTGCGCCGCGCGGATAGCTGCTTGTACCGCGTCGTAGGCCGTGCTCGTCGTCTTGATCAGGCAGAGCCACTCCTGCGCTTCCTCGACCTTGCCCTGCCAGCGGTAGCGGCTGGCGATCGGGCCGACGATCTGCACGCAGGCGGCGAGCCGCTCGTCCACCAGCGCTTCGGCGATCCGCTTCGCCTCCTCCTCGGAGCCGGCGGTGGTCTGGACCTGGAGGTGCTCGAAGCTGCTCATCTGGCAGGGGTGGCAGTCATTTCGGACGCATAGCGTCCGAAATGACTGCCACCTGGTCGGTGTCTGACATATCGCTCAGCCGGGGTCGGCCACCGGGACGCCGATCCGCCCGTCGTCCTCGGGGACGACGAGGATCGCCCGCTCCGGGCGGACGATTCCGATCACCAGCTTCACGCTTCCGCTCCCTCCCACGACACGGCGCGAGAGATTATTGGAGGAGGCGTTGCGCGCGCGTCCCGGCCGGGCCAGCCGCTCCGCGTGCTCACTACAATCCGCGATTCAATGGCCTCCCGTGTCCGCAGGCGGCGACGCAAGCCGCACCACTCGCGCTGGCACAAGCTCGCGATCCCGCTCGGCGCCATCCTCGCCGTGATCCTGGTCGTCGGCGGCATCGCCGCGGCCTGGGCGATCGACATCTACAACTCGGCGCCGCCGCTCTCCAGCCTGAAGCCGGTCGAGAAGGGACGCTCCTCGGCGATCTACGCCGCCGACGGCAGCCTGATCGGCTTCATCCGCTCCGAAAACATCCGCCAGCCGGTCCCCTCCAGCGCCCTGCCGCAGGTGCTGAAGGAGGCCACGGTGGCGATCGAGGACAAGAACTTCTACGGGCACGGCGCGCTCGACCCGGCGGGGATCGTCCGCGCCGCGGTGAAGGACATCGAGGCCGGCGGCAAGCCTGTCCAGGGCGCCTCGACGATCACCCAGCAGCTGGTCCGCAACCTCTACATCCAGCACCCGGAAGACACGCTCGAAAGGAAGATCACCGAAGCGTCGCTGGCCAACGAACTGTTCGACAGGTACTCGCGCGACTGGATCCTCAAGGAATACCTCAACACCGCGCCCTACGGGACGGTCGAAGGCCAGACCGCGGTCGGCGCCGAGGCGGCGGCCCAGACCTACTTCGGCGAGCCGGCCAAGGACCTGGAATTGCGCGAAGCGGCGCTGATCGCCGGCCTGCCGCAGGCGCCCTCCGAATACAACCCCTTCCTCGACCCGAAGGCGGCGCTCGAACGCCGCAACGAGGTGCTGAAGGCGATGTGGGAGCAGGGCTACATCACCGGCACCGAATTCGAGGAAACGCACCTGCAGGGTCTCGGGCTCAACCCCGGCCACAAGTACCGGGTGATCAAGGACCCCTTCCTCTTCGATCTCGTGCAGCAGGAACTGATCAACGAGTACGGGATCAACACCGTCCGCAACGGCGGCCTCAAGGCCTACACCTCGATCAACCCGCGCCTGCAGGAAAAGGCCGAAGCCGCGGTCGCCACCTGCTACGACTGCTATCCGGGCAGCAAAGCCGCCGCGCTCGCTTCGGTCGACCCGAACACCGGCGCGATCGTCGCCCTCGCCTCCACCGCGGGCGGGGAATCGGAAACCCAGTTCAACTACGCCTGGCAGGCCCACCGCCAGCCCGGCTCCTCGTTCAAGACCTACGTGCTGACGACCGCGATCAGGCAGGGAATCGACCCGGCGACCACCTACTACGACGGCACCTCGCCGATCACCCTGGAGATCCCGGGTGGCGGACCCCCCTGGGAAGTCCACAACGCCGAGCCGGGCGGCGGCGTGATGTCCCTCGAAGCGGCCACCTGGGACTCGGTGAACGTGATCTTCGCCCAGCTCGACCTCGACGTCGGCCCGGAAGCGGTTACCGAAACGGCCGAGGAAATGGGGATCGAATCGCCGCTGGAATCGGTGCCGGCGGAGGCGATCGGCGGGCTCGCGATCGGCGTCACGCCACTGGAAATGGCCGACGGCTACGCGACCCTCGCCAACGGCGGCGTCCACCACGACCCGACGGCGATCAGCAAAGTCGTCTTCCCCAAGGGCAAGGTGGATGAACCGGGTGCCGACGCCGGCGACCGCGTGCTCACCCCCGGCCAGGCCTACGAAGTGACGCGGATCCTCGAGGGCGTTATCACCCAGGGGACCGGCGCCGGCTATACCTACATGGGCTGCTCCTCGGAGGCCGGCAAGACCGGCACCTCGGAGGGCGAGTCCGACGCCTGGTTCGTCGGCTACACGCCGATGTACTCGACCGCGGTCTGGGTCGGCCACCCCCAGTCGCGCGAATACACCGGCTTCGGCGGGCCAACGGCGGGGCCGATCTGGCGCTCCTATATGGAATCCGCCCAGGAAGGCGACTGCCCCGAATTCGAAGCGCCCTCCACTCTGCCCTCGCTGTCCGGCTACAGCAGCGAACACACCCGCAGCTCCTCGGAAGCCGGCAGCGGCTTCGAAGAAGGCGAAGAAGAAGAAGAAGAAACGGAAACGGGCAAGAAGCCCAAGAAGGAAGCCGGCGAAGAAGGCGAGGAAGAAGGAGAAGAAGGGGCGGAAGAAGCCGAACCGGAACCGACCGCCGCTCCGCCGAACCCCGAACCCACCGGCCCCCCACCCGCGGTCGGCGGCGGTATCTCGCCCGGCTGATCCGCCGCTACTCGCCGATCAGCTCGACCCGGTAGCCGTCCGGGTCGCGGACGAAGCAGATGTGGGGGCCCTCGGTGCGGCCGCCGGGGCGGTAGGGCGGCTTTTCCGGCTCGATGCCGGCGCGCGCCAGCTGCTCCAGGGTGCCGTCGAGGTCGTCGACGAGCAGCGCGATGTGGTTGTAGCCGCTGCCGAGGTCGTAGGAGTCGACGCCGTGGTTGTAGGTCAGCTCGAGCACCGGGTCTTCGCCGGGCAGGTTGAGGAAGACGTTGATCGCCTCATCCCCGATCGGCATCCGGCGCGCCTCTTCGAAGCCGAGCTTCTCGTAGAAGGCGACCGAGCGATCGATGTCGCCGATCCGGTAGCAGGTGTGGAGGTAGCGGGGCATCGGAGTCACTCGCGCCGCTGCAGCTTACCGGGCATGGAAAAGCCCGAATACCAGGTACAGCCTGAAAATTACCCGTTGAACTGACCGGCGACGACTATTAGCGTCCCGCGTCCTGGTGGCTTCGGGAGCCGCCGGGGGGTTCTCACACAGCAACGAAAGGCATCTCTTGCGACTCTTGTTCCACCGTCCGCGGGCGCGGGCCATTGCCCTGGTCGCGCCCCTTGCACTTGCCGCAGTTCTCCTCGCGCCGGGCCTTGCCGCCGGCGCCGAAACCACCGTGCCTCCGGGCGCCAAGGTCGACACCGTGCACATCGTGCTCGAAAAAGGCGCGCTGAAGTTCGTCGGGCCGGAAGCCGTCGGCCAGGGCGACTACCTGCAGGTGATCAACGAAACCAACCCGAGACAGGTCGGTCCGCACACCTTCTCGCTGGTCACCAAAGGCTCGCTGCCGAAGACCAGGCCGCAGCGCCGGCTCTGCTTCACCCCGAACCACATCTGCATGGCGATCGCCCATTGGCATGGGGTCAAAGGCGAGGGCCCGCCGACCATCAACCCGGTCGAAGCCGGCCCGGAAGGCTGGAGCACGATGGGCAACCTGCACAAGACGGGCGACTCCTGGTTCACCGGCAACAAGCCGGAAGCCTCGATCACCCAGCAGGTGACGGCGAGTGCCGGCACGACGATCTACTTCATGTGCGCCATCCATCCCTGGATGCACGGCAAGATCGCCGTCGGGCCAACGGGCAGCTAGCGCTACGCCTGGCGAGCACTCATCGGCCAAGCGCCTGGGGCGCCGAGCATTCCTCGGCGCCCTGGGCGGGGGTGCCGTGGCGCTGCTCGGCCCCTGGCGGGGTCGCGGCGGGCTGCTGCCGCTGGCCCCCGAGGTGCCCCCGGCGCTCGCCGCGGTCCCGTTCCGCGAGCGCCTGCCGATCCCCCCGGTGCTCACCGACTCCCACCTGCGGATCCCGATCCGCGAGGCCGAGGCGCAGATCCTCCCCGGCCGAAAGACCAAGCTCTGGACCTTCGGCGGCAGCTTCCCCGGGCCCACCGTGCGCCGGCCGGCCGGCCGGCGCACCAGGGTCACCTTCCAGCACGAGCTGCCGGCCTCGGCCGGCGAGCTGACCGTCCACCTGCACGGCGGCCACAACCGAACCCAGTTCGACGGCCAGCCGGGCGGCCTGACCAAGAGCCAGCCCCATTCCTACTACTGCCACATCCCCAGCGACCTGACGCCGCACGAGTCCGGCAACGACCTGCTGATCCCGCCCGGCGGCCGGAAAACCTACGTCTACGAGCTGACCGAGGACGGACGGCCCGAACGCGCCGCTTTCCGGTGGTACCACGACCACCGCCTCGACCGCACCGCCGAGCACGCCTGGCGCGGCCTGGCCGGGATGTGGATCGTCGACGACGAGTTCGACGCCTCGCTGCCGCTACCGCGCGGCGAGCGCGACCTGCCGCTGATGATCGGCGACCGCAGCTTCGACCGCCACAACCAGCTCACCGACCCCTTCGGCGGCTCCCAGCCGCCCGGGGACGGCATTCTCGGCAGCACGATCCTCGTCAATGGCGCGGTGCTGCCGCACCACCGCGTGCAGGGGCGCCGTTACCGGCTGCGGATCCTCAACGTCTCCCAGTTCCGCAGCTACGACCTCCACCTCACCGGCGGCGTCTCGATGGTCCAGATCGCCACCGACAGCGGCCTGATGCCGAAACCGGTCCGCCGGGAGCGGATCCTCCTCGGCCCGGCCGAGCGGGTCGAGGTGATCGTCGACTTCGCCGCCGCCCGCGGCCGATCGGTGGAGCTGCGCAGCAGCGCCCGCCACGCCGGCCGCAACCCCGAAGGCTCGCGCTGCTACGCCGGCGCCCTGATGCAGTTTCGCGTCGACGCCGCCCGCCTCCCCGACCGCACCCGCGTGCCGCGGCGCCTGCGGCCGCTGCCGGAGTGGGCGCGCAAGGCGAAGCGCGAGCCCGACCACCGCTGGGTGGTCTCGATCGGCGGCCTCTTCAAGACCTCCTGGCTGATCAACGGCAGGACCTTCAACCCGGCACGGGCCGACGCCTTCCCGGTCCTCGGCACGACCCAGACCTGGGAGATCGTCAACCAGACCTCGGTCGCCCACGTGATGCACCTGCACCACACCGACTGGTACCTGCTCTCGCGCAATGGCAACCCGCCGCCGCCCTGGGAAGACTGCCTCAAGGAGACGTTCTTCGTCTTTCCCGGTGAACAAATCCTCGTCGCCGGCCGCCTCTCCGACTACACCGGCAAGTTCGTCGTCCACTGTCACATGCTCGACCACGAGGACCACGGCCTGATGAGCCAGTTCGAGGTCGTGCGCGACCACGCCACCGCGGCGCGGCGGGCGGGATGAGCGGTCATCTGGTCATGATGCGGCGATGGGACGCGAAGAGCACGAGCTGGTCGTCCGCTTCCGCACCGCGCGGCGCGATCCGAGCCTGACCGTCGTCGAGGGCTTCCACGCCCTCAAGCACGCGCTGCGCTTCGGCGCCGAGCTGGTCGAGGCGGTGGCGGTCGACCCGGCGGAGGTCGAGGCGCTGGCGAGCGAGTTGGCGCCGGACCTGGCGGGGACCCTCGCGCCCCGGCTGCAGGCCATCGACCAAGCGACCCTGGCCGACCTGGTGCCGATGGTTCCGCGGACGGGCGTGGTGGCGATCGCCAGGCGGCCGCCGCTCGACCTCGCGGCGACCCTCGCCGACCCCCGCCCGGCCCCCGTGGTCCTGCTCGAGGACCCGCGCAACATGGGCAACATCGGCGCCTGCATCCGCGCCGCGGCGGCGGCCGACGCGGCGGCCGTGCTGACCACGGGGGAAAACGACCCCTGGTACGCCGACGCGGTGCGGGGGGCCGCCGGCCTGCACTTCGCCCTCCCGGTCGCCTCGATCGAGCAGCTGCCGGCGAGCGACCGGCCGCTGCTGGCGATCGACCCCGAGGGGGAGGACCTGCGCCCGCGGGGCCTCCCGGAGCGCGCCGTCCTCGCCTTCGGCACCGAGCGCCACGGAATCAGCGAGGAGCTGCTCGAGCGCGCCGACGCTCGCGTCGCGATCCCGATGAAGCCCGGGGTCTCGAGTCTCAATCTGGCCACCTCGGTGGCGATCGCGCTGTTCGCGATGCGGCTCGGCCGCGGGGCGACTCGCGGTTGAACTTCAGGCAGGCGGCCGCAGTAGTCGACAAACGATGACCGATCAGCTGCCTCCGGGCCCGCGCGCGCCGCGCGTCGCGCAAACCGCGGACTGGTACGCCTTCCCCTACGCCTTCTTCGAGCGCTGCCGGCGTCGATACGGGGCGACGTTCACGACCCGGCTGCTCAGCATGCCGCCCACCGTGATGCTGACCCGGCCCGACGACGTCAGGCAGATGTACACCGCGCCTCCCGAGGACCTGCATCCCGGCGAGGGGATGCGGCTGATCGAGCCGCTCGTCGGCGCCAACTCGCTGATCCTGCTCGACGAGGCGCCACATCTGCGCCAGCGCAAGCTTCTCCTGCCCGCCTTCCACGGTGAGCGCCTGCGGGGAATCCTCGCCGCCCTCGACGACGTGGTCGAGTCCGGCGTCGCCGCCTGGCCGCGCGATCGCCCGATCTCGATCCACGAGCGGGCCCGTCACCTGACCCTCGACGTGATCCTCCGCGCCGCGATGGGCCTGCGCCCCGGGCCGCGGCTGGACGCGTTCCGCCACGCGATCGCCCGCTTCCTCGAGCTCGGCATGCGACCGACGGCCTCGCTTCCGGCGACCCGCCGGAACCTCGGCCCGCTCAGCGCCTGGCCGCGCTTCGCCGAGGCCCGGGCCGAGCTCGACGCCCTGATCTTCGGCTTCATCGAGGAGCGGGCGGCCGGCATGGGAGCCGACTCGGCGCCCGCCGACGATGTCCTCGGCCTGCTGCTGACGGCGCGCGACGAGGAGGGCGCGCCGATGTCGCGCCAGGAGCTGCGCGACGAGCTGCTGACCCTGCTGGTCGCCGGCCACGAGACCACGGCCACCGCGCTGGCCTGGACGTTCGAGCGGCTCGCCGTGAACGGCGATGCCCGGGCGGTGCTCGTTTCGCGGCTGGACCGGGGCGAGGCCGGCGAGTACCCCAGCGCGGTCGTCCACGAGAGCATGCGCCAGCGCCCGGTGATCGCGGTGACCGGGCTGCGGCTGGTCAAGCAGCCGGTTGAGATCGGCGGCCGGGGGTACGAACCCGGCTGCGGCATGACCGCCAACGCCTACCTCCTTCACCACGACGAGGCGATCTACCCCGAGCCCTACGCGTTTCGCCCCGAGCGTTTCCTCGAGCGGCGTCCGGGGACGTACGCCTGGATCCCGTTCGGCGGCGGGATCCGCCGCTGCATCGGCGCCGCCCTGGCGCTTGCCGAGATGGAGGCCGTGCTGCGCCACGTGTTCACCCGTTTCGAGGTTCGCTTCGCGCGCACCCGCCCGCATCGCCCGGTCCGGCGCAACATCACCGTCTCGCCGCGGGGCGGCGTCCAGATCACCCTGACCGCCCGGCGGCGCGGCGGGCGCCGCAGGACCGCTATGATCGAAAATGCTTGATTAATAGGCAACGAGGCGTAGCGGCCTCAGCTCAGTCGTGGCAGGCGGGCGCGGCGATCGGAACATAGGGAGGACGGAGAGATGGCACGTATGGCCAGGTTGGCGATCCTGCTCGGGCTCGCGATGGTCACGGCAGCCGTGGTGGCGACCCCCGCGGGGGCCGAATTCCGCTCGGCGATTGCGGGCACGGTCCTGACAACGACCGCCGAAGGCCCCCCGGCGGCCTTTGCCTTCGGGGAAACAAAAATCGAATGCACGGAAGGAAAACTGGAAGGCCTGAGCCAGTTCAAATCCGTGCCCGAAACAACATTTCACCGCGCGTACAACAAATGCAGCACCTTTTTCGAAGGCGACACGAAATTCCGCCCCAACGACTGCGCCTTCATCCTCAAGGCGAAAACAGAAACCGAACACGGCAAGCTGGCGGTGGAGTGCAAAGAAGCCAGCATGGTGATCGAATTCGAATTCGAACACGAAGGCAAACCGTGCATCATCGGCGTTGGAGAACAGACGGCGCCGACGAAAGGCGTCCGCTACACGAACGGCGAAGAAGGCGGGATCAAATACTTCAAAATCGCGGTCACAGCGGAAGAATTGACCTACACGAAGACCGGCTTGGGCTGCAAAAACATCAGCGGCAACGGCAAAGACATGACCTACACGGTCGAAGGCAGCATCCGGGGCTATGAATTCCTCGGCCTCAAAGGGACGACGACAACACCGGAAGGCTATACCGAGGGCAAACAGGTCTCGGTCTGGTGGGAATAGCCGAGCCTCGCAAGGCGAGGTATCGCAAAACTAGGGATGCCTCGGGCAGGGGAGGGGGCTAGCGTGGGGAATATGACCTCGCGGCCCCTGGCCCGCGACGCCCCCTGAGAGAAAGGACGCACCTTGCCGCTCGCAGACATCAGCTTTGGCGAACTGCTCCTCTTTGCCTTGGAGATCTTCTTCTTCGTGATCTGGATCTGGATCCTGATCACGATCCTCACCGACCTCTTCCGGGACCACGAGCTGTCCGGTTGGTGGAAGGCCGTCTGGGTCCTGTTCCTCGTCTTCATCCCGTTCATCACCGCGCTGATCTACCTGATCGCCCGCGGCGCCGGGATGCGCGACCGCACGATCAAAGCCCAGGCCGACGCGAAAAAGCACTTCGACGAATACGTCCGCCAGCAGGCCCACAGCGGCTCGGCGGCCGACGAACTCCACAAGCTCAACGAGCTGCGCGAAAAGGGCGCCCTCAGCCAGGAGGAGTTCGACAGCGCCAAGCAGAAGCTGCTCGCCTAACGCCTCCGGCGACCCCCATGCACTTTGTCGCCCAGAGGGCGACAAAGTGCATGGGGTGGGGCACCAGGGGCCGTCGTCGGGCGACCTCGGAGTCCTCCAAAGGGTCCGATTTGCAAGGGAAGTTGCAGGTTATTAGCAACTCCTAACAATTTTCGGCCGACTTCGCTAGCCTGCTGCGCGCCGGCTGTGGTCCCCTCCGGGCCCGGCCGAGATCGATGCGGCTCCTCTCCTCCGACACCACCACGAGCGCGGCCAGGCGACGCGCCCTGACCTTCGCGGCGCTGCTGCTGGCGCTGCTCTGCGTCGTTGCGGTGAGCTGGGCCGGCAGCGCGCCGGCGCAGACCCCGCAAGAAAAGCTGGAAGCCACCCAGGACAAGCTGGAAGGGGTGCAGGCGGACCAGAGCGCGCTGGCCGAAACGATCGCCGAACAGAACCGGGCGATCGATTCGATGATCGGCGAAGTCTCGGCCCTGCGCCAGAAGCAGGCCGCGGTGGAGGCTGAACTGGCCGAAAAGCAGGCCGAGCTGGAACGCGCGACGGCGGCGCTGGAGGAGGAACGGGAACACCTCGAAGACGTTCGGGCCCAGCTCGGCCGCGCCCTCGGCCTGCTGCGTGACCGCCTGGTGGCGATCTACGAGTCGGGCTCGCCGAACGTGATCAACGCGATCCTCGAATCCGAAGACTGGTCCCAGATGTCGGCTCAGACGGAATACCTGAGCCGGATCCAGAGCTACGACGACGCGGTGGTCGAACGGGTCAAGACGCTGCGCGACGAAGTCACCGAGGCGGTCGAACACCTCGCCGACCACCGGGCGCAGGTGCAGCAGGCGCGCGACGAAATCGCCGCCGCCGAGCGCGAAGTCGCCGCCGCCCGCGAAGCGGCCGAGGCGCGGTTCGCCGAACTGAAGGCCGCCCAGGCGCAGCGGCGCGAAGCGCTCGAATCGCTGGAGTCGCGCGAAGAAGCGCTGAACAACAATCTCGCGGCGATCTCTGAACAGGTCGCTTCCGAAGGCGGCGAAGTGACGACCGGGATCATGCCGGCGCCGCTCAGCCCTGGCGAGTCGGCCCAGGTGATCAGCGAAAGCGAGGCCAGCGCGCCGGCCGCGGCGCCGCAGGCGGTCAAGGACGCGATCGCCGCCGCCAACTCGATCGCCACCACGCCCTACATCTGGGGGGGCGGCCATGGCTCCTTCGAATCCTCCGGCTACGACTGCTCGGGCGCGGTCAGCTTCGCCCTGCACGGCGGCGGCTTCCTCGAAAGCCCGCTCGACTCGACCGGCCTGGAGACCTGGGGCGAACCCGGCCCCGGCCACTGGATCACCGTCTACGCCAACGCCGAACACGCCTGGATGGTGATCGCCGGCATCGCCTTCGACACGGTCGGCGGCCCGGGCCCGCGCTGGCACGACCCCTGGGTCGACTCGCCGGAAGGCTTCGTGGTCCGGCATCCCGCCGGCTACTGATCCAGGCGCCTGAATAGAGTCCGGCGACCTTGGAACCCATCACCTATCTGCAGGCGCTGGTCATGGGGGCGCTGCAGGGGATCGCCGAGCCGTTCCCGATCTCCAGTCTCGGCCACGCGGTGATCCTGCCGAAGCTGCTCGGCTGGGACATCCACCAGAACGACGAATTCTTCCTCGCCTTCCTGGTCGCCACCCACTGCGCAACGGCGCTGGTCCTGTTCTTCTTCTTCCTCGAGGACTGGAAGCGGATCCTTCGCGGCTTCGTCCGCTCGGTTCGCGGCCGGGCGACGCCGCGGGACTCAGACGCCCGGCTCGCCTGGGTGATCGTGGTCGGCACGGTCCCCGCCGGCATCCTCGGCCTGGCGCTCGAGCACAAGCTGCGCACGCTGTTCGCCTCGCCGGAGGCGGCGGCCCTGGTCCTGGCCCTCAACGGGATCCTGCTGCTGCTCTTCGAGCGCCTGCGGCGGCGGCCGCCGCGACCCGGCGACTATGCCGGCGACGTCGACAGCCGGATCTCCCACATGAGCTTCAAACAGGCGTTCGCGATCGGCACCGCGCAGGCGGCGGCGCTGATCCCGGGGATCTCGCGCTCGGGCATCACGATGGGCGGCGGCCTGCTCACCGGCCTGTCCAACGACGACGCCGCCCGCTACGCCTTCCTGCTGGCGACGCCGATCATCGGCGCCGCCGGCATCTACAAGGTCCCCGACCTGCTCGGGCAGGCCGGCGACGGCGTCCGCGGGCAGGCCCTCGTGGGGGCGATCGCCGCCGGCATCACCACCTACTTCGCGGTCAGGTTCCTGCTCCGCTTCTTCCAGACCAACCGGCTGACGCCGTTCGGCGTGTACTGCATCGTCGCCGGCCTCGCCTGCAGCCTGATCTTCGCCCTCTGACCGCCCCGGCGCGGCAGAGCTTTCAGTCCCTATGGGACTGAAAGCTCTGCCGCGCGGGGGCGGGTTGGTTGCAGGTGTAACGAACGGGTACTTGGCGACCGGACACCACCGAGGGAAGGAGGGACACCACCGAGGGAAGGAGGCATCCCATGGAGACCGTATCTGTCCCCGAGGAGAGAGTCGCCACCGCGGCGGGAACCGGCGGCCGAAGACCGGCCGCGCGGCTGGGCCCCGGCCGACCCCGGCCCGCTCGGCCTCGCCGGCTTCGCGCTGACGACCTTCGTCCTCAGCATGTTCAACGCCGGCTTGATCAACAAAGCCGGGGAGCAGGTCGTGCTCGGGCTCGCGCTCGCCTACGGCGGCATCGCTCAGCTGCTCGCCGGGATGTGGGAGTTCCGCACCGGCAACACCTTCGGCGCCGTTGCCTTCACCTCGTTCGGGCCTTCTGGATCTCGTACTGGGCCCTGGTGACGTTCTTCGTCAAAGACATCCCGGAAGCGAACGCCGCGGCGGCGATCGGGCTCTACCTGATCGCCTGGGGCATCTTCACCGCCTACATGTTCGTCGCCTCGCTGCGGACCACCGCCGCGATCGCCCTGGTGTTCCTGCTGCTGGCGGCGACCTTCTTCCTGCTCGGCATCGGAGAAGCGAGCGAAAGCGCGAGCACGGTCGAAATCGGCGGCTGGTGCGGCCTGGCCACCGCGGCGGCGGCCTGGTATGCATCCTTTGCGGCAGTGACGAATTCGACGTTCGGGCGCACGGTGCTGCCGGTCAAGTCGCTCGAGCGCTGAGCAAGGGAGAGGGCAGATGGCAACTCGGGAGGAGTCGACGAACCTGGAGCAAGAGCTGGAGGCGATGCTCGAGGTCGAGCGGTTCGAGCCTCCCCCCGAGTTCCGCGAGCGCGCTAACTGGAGCGATCCCGGGGTCTACGAGGAGGCGGCGGCCGACCCGCAGGGCTGGTGGCTGGCGCGGTCCAGGGAGCTGCTCGACTGGCAGGTCGAGCCGACCCAGTCCCTCGACGACTCCAACCCTCCCTTCTACAGGTGGTTTGCCGACGGTCGCCTGAACGCCTCGGCCCAGTGCCTCGACCGGCACGTGGAGGCCGGCCGGGGCGACCGGGTCGCCTACCACTGGCGCGGCGAGGAGGGCGAGCGGCGCGACATCACCTACGCCGAGCTGCACCGCGATGTCCAGCGGTTCGCCAACGCGCTGAAGGACCTCGGGGTCCGGAAGGGCGACGTGGTCGGGATCTACCTGCCGATGATCCCCGAGGTCGTGGTGGCGATGCTGGCCTGCGCCCGGATCGGCGCTCCCCACAACGTCGTCTTCGGCGGCTTCTCCGCCGAGTCGGTGCGCGAGCGGATGGAGTTCTCCGAGGCGAAGGCGCTGGTCACCGTGGACGGCGCCCGCCGCAAAGGCAAGACGGCGCCGATCAAGCCGGCGGTCGACGAGCACATGAACAACCTCGAGTCGCTGGAGAAGATCGTCGTCGTCCGCCACACCGGGATCGAGTGCCCGATGACCGCGGGCCGCGACGTCTTCTACGACGAGGCGATGGAGGCGGCCGACCCCGACTGCCCGGCCGAGCCGATGGAGGCCGAGCACCCGCTCTACATCCTCTACACCTCCGGCTCGACCGCGAAGCCGAAGGGGATCCTGCACACGACCGGCGGCTACATGACCGGGGTGGCCCTGACCCACCGCTACGTCTTCGACCTCAAGCCCGAGGAGGACGTCTACTGGTGCGCGGCCGACGTCGGCTGGGTGACCGGCCACTCCTACATCGTCTACGGGCCGCTCGCCAACGGCGCCACCAGCGTGATGTGGGAGGGGGCGCCCGACTACCCCCACCAGGGGATCTGGTGGGAGCTGATCCAGGACTACAGGGCGACGATCCTCTACGCGGCGCCGACGGCGATCCGCACCTTCATCAAGTGGGGGGCGGAGATCCCGGGGAAATTCGACCTCTCCTCGCTGCGCCTGCTGGGCTCGGTCGGCGAGCCGATCAACCCCAAGGCGTGGCTCTGGTACCACAAGGTGATCGGCGGCGAGCGCTGCCCGATCGTCGACACCTGGTGGCAGACCGAGACCGGGGCGATCATGATCACGCCGCTGCCGGGGATCACCGCGACCAAGCCGGGTTCGGCGACGACCCCCTTCCCGGCCGTCTCGGCCGAGGTGGTCGACGAGTCCGAGGGCAAGCCGGTGGCCGAGGGCCAGGGTCTGCTGATGCTGGAACGGCCGTGGCCGTCGATGCTGCGCGGCCTCTACAAAGAGGACGACCGCTTCGTCGAGACCTACTTCTCGCGCTTCGGGCGCGAGCGCTACCTGGTCGGCGACGCCGCGCGCCGCGACTCCGACGGCTACTTCTGGGTGATCGGGCGGATCGACGACGTGGTCAACGTCTCCGGCCACCGCCTCTCGACCGCCGAGGTCGAGTCGGCGATCGTCGCCCACGAGAAGGTCGCCGAGGCGGCGGTGATCGGCCAGCACGACGAGGAGACCGGGCAGGCGATCTGCGCCTTCGTGACCTTGCGCGGCGGCACCGAGGCCTCCGACGAGCTGGTCGAGGGCGTCCGCGCGACGGTCGCCGAGCGGATCGGCAAATTCGCCCGCCCGAAACGGGTCATCTGGGCCGAAGACCTACCGAAGACGCGCTCCGGCAAGATCATGCGCCGGCTCCTGCGCGACATCGCCGAGGGCCGGGCGTTGGGGGACGTGACGACGCTGAAAGACCCGGCGGTGATGAAGGAACTGGAGGCGAAGATCGCCGAGGAGGAGGCGAAGGGGGATTAGCTGGTGGTGGTGGGAGGGGGTGCCGACCCCTCCCTGCCGCTACCGACTTCCCTTCGCCCGCCCGTCAGCGGCGCGAGCTTGGGTTTCGCTGCTCGGCCATCCGCTCTACGGCCAGCTCAAGGGCCTGCAGCTGCTCCTGGACGCTGCGCAGTTCGCGCAGCGCCAGCTGCTCGGCGCTCAGCTGCTCCTCGGCCAGCTCCTCCTCCACGACGGCGATTTCCGGCGCCAGGAAGCGCTGGGCGAAGGCCCCGGTGAGCAGGGCGACGAAGCCGATGCCGACGACCAGGATCACCGTGGAGACGATCTGGCCGCCGGTCGTCGTCGGGTAGATGTCGGAGCCCAGCGTGGTCATCGTGGTGACCGCCCAGTAGATCCCGTCCCAGAAGCTGAGGTGCTGGCTTTGGCGCTCGAAGGCGTTGAAGATCGCCCCGCCGCCGACGATCGTCAGCAGCGCCAGCAGCAGCGCGTAGCGCAGTCCCTCCAGCGAGAAGACCTCGCGCGAGAGCTGGGCCAGGCGCAGCAGCCGCAGCAATCGCAGCAGCCGCAGGACGCGCAGGCCCTGCAGCCCCGGCGGCAGCACCGGCGGCGTGAAGAGGACGATGACGAGGTCGAGAGGGTGGTGGCGCAGCCAGGCGCGGCGGTCCGGCACGACGGCGAGCATCACCACCAGCTCGACCAGGAAGGCGATCCAGATCACCCAGTTGAGGGCCACCGCGACGACCTGCAGCGCCCCGCCCGGGTGCGACTCCCCGATCGCCACCGAGGGCAGGGTCAGCGCCGCCGCGATCAGCATCGGCGTGTTCAGCACTTCCGCCACCCGCGTGCTGCGGGCGTCCATCCCGGGCCCGTAGGCCGGTGCGGACTGCTCGGGCAGGGCGGAGCTCACCGCGACTGATTCGACACAAGGCCGCTGGCGCCTCTTGGCGCCTCATCCTTCGATGATGGGACGCAGGATTTCGTGGGCTCGCACGGAGGCTGGAGTGGTGAGTTCGTCCAGTGTCCGCATATCGGACGCTGGGACGAACTCGTGCTGGCTGCGTTCGAGGCCCAGCCGTCCCACGATCGCACCGGGACAGCCCTGCTTTTAGCGAAAACGCCTGCGTACCCGTCTGAGTCCGGTTACGATCCCCGGCGATGGAGGCGAGTATCTCGCTGCAAACGGTCGGCATAGTCGCTGGGATTGCTGCATCCGTGGTGGCGATAGTCGGGTTCGCCCTCGCTCTCGCGGACCGGCGCCGCAAGAGGGGTGGCACCGAGCGGATCACGACTCAGAACATCTACGTGGCCCAGAGCACGCCGCAGCCGTTGGCCGGGGCCTCGGGCGGTGGAACGCCCGCGTCTCCGCCGCAGGCGATGGCCGAGGACGTGCGCTACGTCCTGCTGCTCGAAGCCTGCTTGCGACTCGCCTCCGATCTCCACCTGATCTGGCCGACGCTCGGCGAGAAGCGCCGTTCGATCGTGCTGATCAAGCGCTTCATGCCCGAGCTGGAGCACGATGCCACCACCTTCGCCGCGCAGCTCGATGCCGGCAGTGGCGGAACCGCCGAGGCGATTCACGGGCTGCTCGTCGGCGCCTTCAAGGAATACCTGGAGGTGATGCGCGTGAACATCGAGTGGTCGGAGCACCGAGACGACGGCGAGCGCGAACCCGAGCAGATGGAGCACGAACGGAAGTCGCTCCACTATGCGTTCGCGACCCAACACGAAGAGATCGAAGGACGCCTGAGGAGCAACCGGACCTACCTCTCCGCGCTCGCCGAGCAGGAGAAAAGCGGATCGTGGAAGATCCTCGGCTTCGCCTCGCCCGAGGACTTCGCCGAGTACCTGCGGCCCACCATGCGCTCGCTCACCTCCTCCCCGGGAGACCTCGCGGAGGACGTCCTGCAGCGGCTGCTCGCCGCGCCGCAGTCATTGCGCGACCTCGAGCAAGAGAGAGTGCCGAGCTCGATCCGGGTGGAATTGGTGAACCGGCTACTTGCCGACAATTGGGCGGAGCTGACCCCCGAGGGGAAGGTTGCCCTCAACGACGCCGGTGCGAGGCTGCTGGAGAAACGCTTGGCTGCCTGGCGCACCGGGTCCTAGGTTCCTCCCGCTCACGGGTCTCGCGCAGCTCCCTCTAACCCTCGACCTCCGTCGCCACCTCGGTTCCCAACTCCATGTGCGCCCGGCTGTCGCTGGTCCGCACCAGCAACAGGGTCGCCAGCAGGCCGAGGATCGCCAGGCCGGCGCCGGCGAGGAAGGCGGCCTGGAAACCTTCGACCAGCGTGTCGGGATCCTGGGCGGTGCCGATGATCGAGTTGGCGATCGCCGCGAGGATCGCCAGGCCGAGCGCGCCGCCGACCTGCTGGGAGGTGTTGATCAGGCCGCTGGCCAGGCCCTGCTCGCGGTCCTCGATCCCCGAGACGGCGGCGATCGTCACCGGCACGAAGGCGAAGCCGAGGCCGACGGCGGCGAACAGCGAGGGGCCGAGGATGTCGGCGAGGAAGCTGCCGTCGGCCGAGATCTGGGAGAACCAGACCAGTCCGATCGCGATCAGCGCCATGCCGGCGGCGAGGATCGGCTTGAAGCCGACTTTGGTCACCAGCTGCGAGGCCAGCCCGGCGGAGACGATGATCGAGACCGCCAGCGGCAGGTAGGAGAGGCCGGCCTTGATCGGGCTGTAGCCGAGCACCTGCTGCATGTAGAGGGAGATGAAGAAGAACATCGAGAACAGCGAGGCGCCGATCAGGATCCCGACGACGTTGGCGCCGGTGATCGTGCGCACGCGGAAGATCGAGAAGGGGACCAGCGGGGCCCGCGAGCGCCGCTCGACGGCGACGAAGGCGGCCAGCAGCAGCGCCGAGGCGACGAAGGTGAGGATCGTCTGCGCCGAGCCCCAGCCGGCGTCTTCGGCGTCCAGCAGCCCGAACACGAGCGCCGAGAGACCGAGCGTGATCGTCACCGCGCCGGCGAGGTCGAAGTGGCGGGTCTCCTGTTCGTCGCGGCTCTCGGCGATCAGGGTCGGGGCGATCGCCGCCGCGGCGATGCCGATCGGCACGTTCACCCAGAGCACCCATTCCCAACCGAGGCCTTCGGTGAGCACGCCGCCGAGCAGCACGCCGGCCGCGCCGCCGGAGCCGGCCACCGCGCCCCAGACGCCGAGCGCTTTGTTGCGCTCGGCACCGTCGCGGAAGGTCGTGGCGACGATCGAGAGCGCGGCGGGGGAGAGGATCGCGGCGCCCAGTCCCTGGACGGCGCGGGCGGCGATCAGCTGGCCGGAATTGCTCGCCAGCCCGCCGGCCAGGGAGGCGAGCGCGAACAGCACCAGCCCGAACATGAAGATCCGCCGCCGGCCAAGCAGATCGGCCATCCGGCCGCCGAGCAGCAGGAACCCGCCGAAGGTGAGGACGTAGGCGTTGACCACCCAAGGAAGGTTGCCCTCGCTGAAGTCGAGCGCTTCGCCGATCGTCGGCAGGGCGACGTTGACGATCGAGGCGTCGAGCACGACGACGAACTGGGCGACGCAGAGCAGGGCGAGCGCGATCCAGCGCCGGTCGCGGGCGTGGGCTGGGTCAGTCATGGCCGAGACCCCACATCTCGATTGAGCTTTGCATATCGCCACCTTCTCCTTTCTCGGGCTGTGTCCTGGAGACGCACGGATGGCGCCGCAAAGGACAGGCGCGCAGGCCCTTGCTCTCACTATCCGCGGGAAAGGGCCCGCGCGGCCGATTCAGACCCGGGTCTGGACGCGCTGAAGGAACTCGACCAGGAGCCTGGCCACCGCGTCCGGGGCGTCGGCATAGGGCCAGTGGCCGCTGTCGGGCAGCACGTGGACCTCGGCCGCGGGGAACGGCTCGCGCTGGCGGGCGGCATAGGAGGACGGAAGGTACGCGTCGTGCTCGCCCCAGATCACCAGCGCCGGGATGTTGCGGGGTCGCATCAGGGCCGTGAACTCGGCCGCCATCGAGCCCGGGTCATCGGTGGCGCGGTAGAGCTTCAGCACCGCGCGTTTGGTGCGGCGGTCGTAGTGGTCGTACATCTCGTCGAGGAACTCGCGCGGCAGCCCGCGCGGCTCGCCGCGGGAGACCAGAGAGCGGAACGCACGCCGGGTCGCGGTTGCTTGGAAGAGCTCGCCAATGCCCGGCGTGCGCCAGACCCGCGCCAGCCGATGCCAGCGGTAGCCGGGGAGGATGCCGGTGTCGATCAGGGTGACGCTGGCGAGCGCGGCGGGGTTCATCGCCGCCCAGACGAGGCCGATCGGGCCGCCGAAATCGTGGAGGACCAGGTGCGCGCGCTCGACCTCCAGCGCCTCCAGCGCCTGGCCGACGAAGGTCGCGTAGCCGGGGGCCGTGTGCTCGAAGCCGGGTGGCGCGGCGGTCTCGCCGAAGTCCGGCAGGTCGAATGCCAGCGCCCGCGCCCCGGTTCCCGCCGCGGCGGAGATCAGCCGCTTCCAGTCGTCGGCGGAGCCCGGGTTGCCGTGGATGAAGACGACCGCCTCGCTCGCCTCGATGGGACCGGCCTGGAGCAGCCGCGTTTCGGTTCCGCCGGCTGCCAGCCGGCTGCGCTGCGCCGTTGCCGTGCTCATCGCAGCGCCGCCTGCGCCCGCTCTTCGCCGCGCCCCGGCTCGGCCTCCGGCGCGCTCTGACGGCGATGCCGCAGGTTGACGAGGAGCGAGCGGGGGATCGAGGTGGCGAGCATCCGCGCCGGCCCGATCTGGCGCGAGCCGAACCTGTCGAACGTCTCCGCGACCCGCGGATCGTGGGCGGCCGCGGCGAAGATCATCCGCTCGCCGCGGTTCAACTTCCGGCCGGTCGCGTAGTCGTGGATCATCCTGGCGTGCCCGCCGAGACGGCGTTTGTGGGCACGGCGGTAGCGGCGCAGGCCGCGCGCCAGCGTCTCCTCGCCCCGCAGGGCGGGAGCTACGCTGTCGGCCAGCCATTCGCCGGTTTGCAGCGCCCAGCCGCAGCCGATCCCGAACAGCGGATCGGTCGCCAGAGCCGCATCGCCGACCAGCGCCAGCCCCGGCGCCGTCGTCGCCCGCACCCGGTTCGGCATCTCGAGCTTGCCCTGGATCGGTTCGATGGGACGGCTGGAGGCGATTGGCGGCGCCTCGGCCAGGCTCTCGATGTAGGAGACGAGAGCGGCTTCCGGATCCTGCTTGAACTCCGGCAGCCGTGCCTTGGTCGGCATCGCGGCGTAGAAGGTGAGACCACCGTCGGTGGGGAAGGCGGCGCCCCATTCGGGGTCCAGCATCCAGATCGAGGCGTCGGGCGCGTTCTCTGGCGCCTCGCCCTCGAAGTAGCCGCCGTAGGCAAACCGGCCGTGAGGCAGGACCTTTTCGTCGACCCCGGCGAGCTCGGCGACGCTCGAGTCGCGGCCGTCGGCGCCGACGGTGAGCGGCGCCCGCAGCTCGGTCACGGCCCCCTCGCGGTCGTGCACGGCGACGCCGGCGACGGCGCCGCGCTCGTCGCGCAGCATCCGCTCCGCGGTCCGGCCGAGGATCAGCTCGACGCCGGGCACCTCCGCCGCCGCGCGCCGCAGCAGCGGGTCGAGCAGCGAGCGGCGCAGGTTGACCCCCAGCGAGGCCCGCTCCGGCGGCGTGTCGACCCAGCCCCAGCGCGTCCACATGTGGAAGCCGGAGCGCACCCCGCCGGCGGCGAGAATCGGCTCGAGCAACTGCAGGCGTTCGAGCGTCGGCACCGCCGAGGCCTGGATGAAGTGCGAGCAGATCCGCTTGAAGGCATCGGGGTCTGGTTGCTTCTCGACCAGGGCGACGCGACAGCCGGCGCGGCCGAGGAAGATCGCGGTCGCGCAGCCGGCGAGGCTGGCGCCGACCACGACCGCGTCGTAGTCCGCCTGGCCGGTGATGATGGGTGAGCTGGAACCGGTGTCTGCCATCGGGCCCTCCGTCCGCTGTTGGTCACCGTTCGTCCCGTACTATACGACTCGAATCATGAAAAGCAAGTCGATCAAACTCAGCGGGAACTCCTACGCACTGTTGGCGCTGCTTCAGGAGTTCGGCGAGATGACCTCCTACGACATCAAGCGAGCGCTCGAAAGCTCGATCGAGAATTTCTGGCCGGTCCCCCACACGACCGCCTACGAGGAGCCGGCACGGCTCGCCGCCGCCGGCTACCTCTCCGCCCGCCAGGAGACCGGCGGGCGCCGCCGTCGCGTCTATGCCCTCACCGATGCCGGGCGCGAAGCGCTGCATGATTGGGCGACGGATTCGGTCGCGGCGCCGCCCCAGGTTCGCGACGAATCGATCCTGAAAATCTTCGCCGGCGCCGAGCCGGGGCCGCTCTACGCCCAGGGCATCGCCTGGCACCGGGCCAAGCTGGAGGAGCTGCAGGGTTACCTGCAGCTGGCGAGCGCGGGGGAGGGCTTCTC
>DATAEW010000118.1:0-15978 GCA_036257815.1 Solirubrobacterales bacterium | reverse complement strand
CGCAGGGGACCCACCTCCCCCTCCGGTAGCTAAAGCTTCCTCGGGGGAGGTCCCCCCTACCGCGCCACCCGCGGGAGAGGCGTCTGAGGTTGACGTGCCCAGCGCCGAGGCCTCGGTCAAAGCTTCTGAGGCCGATGAGGGGACGGCTCGGCTGAAGGCTTCGGATTTGATTGCGCCTAGTCGCGTCGATGCGGGGCGGGACGCCGAGGAGGAAACCGCAGGGCCGGTCAAGGGTGCTGAGGTGATTGCGTTTGCGAACCAGAAGGGTGGGGTGGCCAAGACGACCACGACCCTCAACCTTGCCGTCGCCTTCGCCGAGTCCGGGTATCGCGTGCTGTGCGTCGACCTCGATCCGCAGGGGAACCTGACGATGAGCCAGGGCGTCGACCCCGACAAGGTCGAGAAGAGCCTCTACGACGTGCTGGTCAACGACATGCCGATCTCGGAGATCATCCAGAAGCGCGAGATCGACATCGCCGTCGCCTCGATCGACCTCGCCGGGGCGGAGATCGCGATGAGCACGAAGATCGGCCGCGAGCGCGCGCTGGAGAAGGCGCTGAAAGAGGTCAGCGGCGACTACGACTTCGTCTGCATCGACACCCCGCCGAGCCTCGGCCTGCTGACGATCAACGCGCTGACCGCGGCGAGCAAGGTAATCGTCCCCGTTCAATGCGAGTATCTGTCGATGCGCGGGCTGGTCCAGCTCCAGAACACGCTGCGGATGATCCAAGAGAACCTCAACCCCGACGTGCGGATCGAGGGCATCCTGCCGACGATGCTCGACTCGCGGACCGTCCACGCCAAGGAGGCGGTGGAGATCCTCGAGGAGAACTTCGGTGACCTCGTCTTCCGCTCCCGGATCAAGAAGGCGATCAAATTCGCCGAGGCGCCCGTGAAGGGATCCAGCGTGCTGAAGTACGATTCTGGAAGCAGCGCCGCTAACTATTACCGGGAGCTGGCGAAGGAGGTTCTGGCGAATGGCTCGGAGTAAGCGCGCGAGCATGCGCGAGGGGCCCCTCGCCGACCTGTTTCGGTCGACTTCAGAGGATTTGCCGGAGGCGCCTCGGTACGGACGCGAGGATCCGGCTGAGGCGAAGAAGGCGGCAGGCGAAGGTGCCCGGGACGCGGATGCATCGTCCGCGGGTCCTGTCGCCGCAGGGGACCCACCATCCCCTCCGGTAGCTAAAGCTTCCTCGGGGATGGTTCCCCCTGCGGCGCCACCCGCGGACGATGCATCCGCGTCAGGCAGCGCTGCGGCTGACGTCTCGACGCCGTTCGACCACGAAGCTTCAGAGCGGTATGAGGAGCCTGTGCGGGAAGATTCGGCCGAGTCGGCTCCCGAGCGGCTGGCTCGGGTGTTCGCCGAGGAGCCGCGGCCTCGGGGGGAGTTCCACACCGGCACCCCGCGCTACGGGCGCGAGGAGCCGGCGTATGAGCCGCCCGGCAGCGGCGAGCCGCACCAGCCGGTGATCCGCGTCGTCGGCGTCGGCGGCGCCGGCGTCAACGCCGTCAACCGGATGGTCGACGCGCGCATCCCGGGAGTCGAGTTCCTGGCCGTCAACACCGACCTGCAGTCGCTGCAGCTCTGCGTCGCCGACGTCACCGTCCACATCGGCGACCAGCAGACGCGCGGCCTGGGCGCCGGCGCCGACGCCGAGGTCGGCCACCGTTCCGCCTTCGAGGAGCAGGACAAGATCAAGCGCCTGCTCAAGGGCTCCGACATGGTCTTCGTCGCCGCCGGGGCCGGCGGCGGCACCGGCACCGGCGCCGCCCCGGTCGTCGCCCGCCTGGCCCGCGAGGTCGGCGCGCTGACCGTCGGCATCGTCACCAAGCCGTTCAGCTTCGAGGGCAGCCGCCGTGGCAACCAGGCCGACAAGGGAATCGAGGACCTGGCCGCCGAGGTCGACACCCTGATCGTCGTCCCCAACGACCGCCTGCTCGAGGTGCTCGACCAGCAGACCTCGATGGTCGAGGCATTCCAGGTCGCCGACGACGTGCTGCGCCAGGGCGTCCAGGGCATCTCCGACCTGGTCACGCTGCCGGCGCTGATCAACCTCGACTTCGCCGACGTAAGGACGATCATGTCGGAGGCCGGCCGGGCGCTGCTCGGCATCGGCATGGCCTACGGTGCCGATGACCGGGCGATCGTCGCGGCCGAAAAAGCGATCTCCTCGCCGCTGCTGGAGACCTCGATGGAGGGGGCGCGCTCGATCCTGCTCTCGATCACCGGCGGCCCGGACCTCTCGCTGGTCGAGGTCTCCGAGGCCGCCAAGGTGGTCGGCGAGGCGGCCCATCCCGACGCCAACATCATCTTCGGCGCCAACGTCGACGAGCAGCTCAACGATCAGATCTGGGTCACCGTCGTCGCCACCCGCTTCGACGGCCGGGCCGCGCCGCGCCGCGCCGCCGAGCCGACCATCCGCCGCACCAAGGACCTCGGTCGCGGCCGCTCCTCCGAGCGCCAGGGCGAGCTCGGCATCGACGTCCCTGAGTTCCTGCCCGGGTAGGGCCTCGGACTGGAGAGGCCGGGGGCGAGAGGAGCCCGATGAAGGGGGTCGTCGCCGCGGGCCATCCGCTCACCGCCGAGGCCGGCGCCGCGGTGCTGCGCCAGGGTGGGAACGCGGTCGACGCCGCGGTCGCCGCGGTCCTCGCCTCCTTCGCGGTCGAGAGTCCGCTGACCGGGTTCGGCGCCGGCGGCTTCATGATCGTCCACCGCGGCGGCGAGACGTCGCTGATCGACTTCTTCGTCGCCGCTCCCGGCGGCGACGGGGTGGCCCGCGGTGTCGAGCTGGCCCCGGTGCCGGTCCGCTTCGATGCCGAGACCGTGCAGACGTTCTACGTCGGGCCGGCCTCCTGCGGGGTGCCGGGAACCGCGCCCGGGCTGGAGCGGGCGCTGCGGCGCTTCGGCTCGCTGCCGATGGCCGAGCTGGTCGTCGCCGGCGTCCGGCTGGCCCGCGAGGGGGCGCCGGTCAACGCCCAGCAGGCCTACATCCTCGAGATCCTCTGGCCGATCCACGAGCGACTGCCCGGGACGCGGCGGCTCTACGCGCCCGAGGGCCGGCCGCTCGGCGAGGGCGACGTCTTCCGCTTCCCGGAGCTGGCGGAGGCGCTGGAACGCTACGGGGAGGAAGGAGCGGAGCCGTTCCAGCGCGGCGAGGTGGCGGCGGCGCTGAGCGAGTTCGTGCTCGAGCACGGTGGCACGCTGGGGCGGGGCGACATCGCCACCTACGAGCCGATCGAGCGGGAGCCGATCGAGGCCCCGTTCCGCGGCGCCGAGGTGCTGACCAACCCGCCGCCGTCCTCGGGCGGGATCCTGATCGCCTACTGCCTCGGGTTGCTCGAGCGGCTCGGCGAGCGCAGCGGCCCCGAACAGCTGGTGGCGGCGATGGAGGCGGCGAACGACCGGCGCGACCTCGCGTTCGCCGAGGCGCTCTACGAGGAGGGGATGGAGGCCGGTTTCCTCGACCCGCGGGGACTCGACCTGGCCGCCGCCGACCTGCTCGGCTCGACCACTCACATCGCCGTCCTCGACGCCGCGGGCGACTGCGCCAGCGTCACCTGCTCCAACGGCTCCGGCTCCGGGGTGCTGGTGCCGGGGACCGGGGTGATCCTCAACAACATGCTCGGTGAGGAGGACCTCAACCCGCAGGGGTTCCACCTGATCGCCCCGGGGCGCCGGGTCCCGTCGATGATGGCGCCGACGGTCGTCCGGCGTGACGGCGAGATCGTCCTCGCTCTCGGCAGCGCCGGCTCCAACCGGATCCGCTCGGCGATCCTGCAGACCGTCGTTCGGGTGGTCGAGGAAGGACTGCCGGTGGCCGCGGCGGTGGAGGCGCCGCGGCTGCACTTCGAGCAGGGCGTCGTCCAGGCGGAGCCGGGGATCGACGAGGCGGCTCTGGCGCGGATGGAGGCGGCCGGCCGCGCGGTTGCCCGCCGGCCGGCGCCCAACCTCTTCTTCGGCGGCGTGCAGGCGGTGGCGCGCGATCCTCGGACCGGCGAGCTGAGCGGCGGCGGCGATCCGCGCCGCGGCGGCGCCGTCGCCTACGCGGATTGAGCGACCGACGTTCCGTGGCCCGCTTGGGCAAGAATGCGGCGATGGCCGGGGCGCCCGAGATCGACTTCGACGCCGAAGGGCTGCTCGACGGGCTGAAGGCGGAGGCGCGGGAGGCGCGGATGGCGCTGCTCGAGCGGCTCGCCGGCGAAGGGGTGCCGCTGGAGGAGCTGCAGGCGGCTGTCGGCGCGGGTCGTCTGGCGCTGCTGCCGGTGGAGCGGGCGATCGCCGGCGACGGGGTCCGTTACAGCGCCCGCCAGATCGCCGAGAAATCGGGGCTCGACCTGGATTTGCTGCGGCGCTTCCGCGCCGCGCTCGGCGTCCCCTACGCCGACCCCGACGAAGCGATCGGGACCGAGACCGACCTCGAAGCGGCGCTGCGCACGAAGGCGATCCTCGATACCGGCTTTCCGCCCGAGCAGGTCCTGCAGAACGCTCGCACCGTCGGCATGGGGATGGCGCGGATCGCCGAGGCCAACCGCTCGCTGGTCGTCCGTAACCTGGCCCAGCCAGGGGACACCGAGCGCGACCTCGCCGACCGGCTGGCGCTCGCCGCCGAGCAGCTCCTGCCGTTGGTTGGGCAGACGCTCGTCTACGCCTTCCAGGCGAACCTGCTCGAGCAGGTGAAACGGGACGTGATCGGCGCCGCCGACCTCGCCTCGGGGGAGATCGGCGGCACCGCCGAGCTCACCGTCTGCTTCGCCGATCTGGTCGAGTTCACGCGCCTCGGCGAGGAGATCGCCGCCGAGGAGCTGGGCCAGGTGGCCGGCCGGCTGGAGGAGATGGCGCTGGCCGTCGCCGAGCCGCCGGTGCGCCTGGTGAAGACGATCGGGGACGCGGCGATGTTCGTCTCCACCGAGGCCGAGCCGATGCTGGCCGCGGCGCTGCGGCTAATCGACGCCGCCGAGGGCGAAGGGGAGCAGTTCCCCTGGCTGCGGGCGGGTCTCTCCCGCGGTTCGGTGCTGCCGCAATGGGGCGACTATTACGGTCGCCCGGTCAACCTGGCGAGCCGGGTCACGGGCGTCGCCCGTCCCGGCAGCGTCGTCGTCGACGCGGGCGTCAAAGAGACCGTCGGGGAGGAGCGCTTCCGATACACCTACATCGGCGAGCGTCGGCTCAAGGGCATCGACTCCCGTGTGCGGCTATTCCGTGCTCGGCTGCGGAGCTAGGTCGGCTTGCGGCCGGAGATCAGCAGGTTGTAGAAGAGCTCGGCCGGGAGGTTCGGCTCCAGCAGCTTCGTGTCGACCCGCTGCAGCGTGAGGTAGCTGCGGAAGGCGAAGCGCCGCCAGCGGTAGGGGACGGAGTCCGGCTCGGCGCTCGCCTCGACCGTGCGCAGGCCCCACCCCCAGGCATTGGAGAGCAGCTCCTCGCCCCCGACCCGCCGCTGCTCGAAGCCCGCGTCGCGGAGCAGTCGCCGCAGGTCCGCGGGGGCGAAGGCGTGCACGTCGACCTCGCCCTCCAGCGAGTGGCCGGCGGACTGCTCGGCCTCCGGCACGGCGCGCGGGGTGGCCCCGGTGAGGCGGCGCCAGAGCGGCGCGGCGAGCATTCCGGTGCGCTTCGGCAGCGCCGCCAGGCGGTCGCCGTAACGCGACGGCTCGCCGGCGAAGGCGACCATGCCGCCGGGCCGCAGCACGCGCCTGAACTCGGCGAAGGCCCGGCCGGGATCGGGAATGTGGTGGAGGACGGCATGGCCGAAGACCAGGTCGAAGCTCTCGTCCTCGAACGGCAGCCGCTCGGCCTCCGTGGCCACGGTCCGCACCTGATCGAGGCCAAGCGCCGCCGCGGTCGCCGCCAGGCGCTTCAGCATCCCGGGTGAGATGTCGGTTGCGGTGAGGCGCTCGATCACCCCGAGCTGAAGGAGGTTGAGCGAGAAGTAACCGGTGCCGGAGCCGATCTCCAGCGCCTGCCCGAAGGCCTGGCCGTCGAGCCCGCCGAGCGCCTTGACCAGCTTCAGCCGCACCTGCTCCTGACCGACGGCGCCGAAGTCGATGCCCCACTTCGCGTCGTACTCCTCGGCGGCCGCGTCGTGGTAGCGGGTGTTGACGTCCTTGATGTGCTCCGGGGTGGCGGAGGGAGAGGCCGGCATCGCGCCGGAACTCTACGCGGAACCGCGCAACCGACGACCACCGAGGCCCATCGCGGCAGAGCTTTCAGTCCCTATGGGGCGGAAAGCTCTGCCACCCAATACGGTCCCGGCTGTGGAGGGCGAGTACGTCCAGCTCAATCAGCCGCCCGGGGTCCCACCGCTGCCGCTGACCGGCGAGCGGACGCTGCCGGACGTGCCGGAGGAGAACTACTGGTACCGGCGCCACCTCGTCGTCTACGAGTGGATCGCCGCCCAGGTCGCCGGGCTGCGCGTCGTCGACATGGCCTGCGGCGAGGGCTACGGCTCTGACGTCCTCGCCGGCGCCGCGGCCAGCGTGGTCGGCGTCGACGCCAACCCCGAGGCGCACGAGCATGCCCGCCTGCGCTACCGGCGGCCGAACCTGCGGTTCGCGCGCGATCTGGTCGAGACCTTCGCCGAGCCCTGCGACGCGGTCGTCTTCCTGCAGACGATCGAGCACGTCGAGGACGCCGGCGCGATCCTCGAGCATTTCAAGCGGATGCTCGCGCCCGGCGGCGTCGCCTACGTCTCGACGCCGAACCTGCTGACCCTGGCGCCGCCCGGGGCGGAGAAATCCGACAACCCCTGGCACCTGCACGAGTACCGGGCGGAGGAGTTTCGCCGGCTCTGCGAGGCGCACTTCCCGCGGGTCGAGCTTTTGGGTCTCTTCCACGCCCGCAAGCTGCGCGCCCACGAGCTTGCCCTGCGGCTCGGCTGGGACCGCGTGCACAAGGCGCTGCGGCTGACCGGGCCCTTCTACGACCGCTTCACCCCCGCCATCGCCGCCTCTGACTTCGCCCTGCGGAAGGGTGACCTCGACCACGCCCTGGACTTCCTCGCAACCTGCCGTGCCTGACGTGTCCCGGCCGGGAGGCGGCGCCGCGGGGGATGGCGACCTGGCGCTGATCCTGCACAGCCACATGCCCTACGTCGAGGGGCTCGGCACCTACCCGTTCGGCGAGGAGTGGCTTTTCGACGCGGTGATCCGCTCCTACCTGCCGGTGCTCGAGGTCGCCCGCGACCTGACGATGACGGTGACGCCGGTCCTCGCCGATCAGCTCGAGGACCCGGGAGTGCGCGAGCGGCTGCGCCGCTTCCTGGTCGAGTGGCGGATCGGCGCCGCCGAAGCCGACCTCGGTGAGGTGCCGGCGGAGTGCCGGGCCGCCTGCGAGGGGGAGCTCGAGCGCTACCGGCGGGCGCTGGAGCTGCTCGAGGAGGCCGGCGGCGACCCGCTGGCCCCGTTCCAGGGCGCCGCGGCGGCGGGGCGGATCGAGCTCGCCTCCTCGGCCGCCAGCCACGCGGTCCTGCCGCTGTTGGCCACCGGCGCCGGCGCGCGGCTGCAGCTCGACGCCGGCATTCGCTCGCACCGCCGCCGTTTCGGCTGGGAGGGTGGCTTCTGGTTGCCGGAGTGCGCCTACGCGCCGGGCCTGGAGTGGCGGCTTGCCGAGCACGGGGTGCGCTGGTTCTGCGTCGATCAGAGCGCCGAGGAGGAGCCGCTGCAGGCCCTCGCGCCGGTGCGCACCGAGGCCGGGCCGACGGCGCTGCCGATCGACTGGGAGGCGGTCGGCTGGCTGTGGTCGCTGGACGGCTACCCCTCCGACCCCGAGCACGCCCAGTTCGACGGCAAGTCGTTGCGCGGGATGCGGATCTGGCGGGTCGGCGGCGGCGCCTATGACCCGCGGGCGGCCGCCGCCGCGGCACGCCGCCAGGCGGGCGAGTTCCTGACCGCCGTCGCGGCTCGCCTGCGGGCCTACTCGGAGCGCGAGGGCCGCCGCGGGCTGCTCGTCTTCGCGATCGACACCGAGCTGCTCGGCCACTGGTGGTCGGAGGGGCCAACCTGGCTGCGGGCCGTCCTCGACGGTGCCGCGGCGGCCGGGGTGAGACTGCTGAGCGCCTCGCGGGCCCTGGCCGAGCACGAGCCGGTGGCCCGGCCGCTGCGCGCCTCGAGCTGGGGGGAGGGCAAGGACCTGCGGACCTGGGACTCGCCGCCGGTGGCCGACCTCGCCTGGGCCGGGCGGCGGCTGGAGCTGCGGCTGCTGCGGGCGCTCGGGGAAGGCCTGCGCGGAGACGCGGCGGCGCGGGCGGCGCGCGAGCTGCTGGCGGTCCAGGCGAGCGACTGGGCCTTCCTCGACCAGCGCGGTCAGGCCGGGGATTACGCGTTCCAAAGGGCGACCGACCACGCCCGAGCGCTGTTGGAGGCCATAGACTGCGCATCCGTCACCGATCCGCGTATGCGTTCTCTCGCCCCGGACCTCCGCATCGCTCCGCTTCTGGAGCCCTGAACCGCCACCGATGACACGCGTCCTGATCCTCTCCTGGGAGTATCCGCCGCTGATCGAGGGTGGGCTCGCGCGCCATGTCCGCAAGCTCTCGGAGGCGCTGGTCGAGCTCGACGTCGAGGTCCACGTGCTGACCCGCGGGGGTGAGGACTCGCTGGCCGAGGAACGCGGCAGCGGCGTGGTCATCCACCGCATCCGCGAGCCCCAGCGCCCGACCGACCTCGGTGAGTTCGTCGCCTGGGTCGAACGGATGAACTCCGACATGCTGGCGGCCGGAGTCGAGCTCGGCGATCGCTACAGCTATGACCTCGTCCACGGCCACGACTGGCTGGTCGCCAACGCCTGCGACCACCTCGCGCGCCGCTTCGAAGCGCCGCTGGTGACGACGATCCACGCCACCGAGTACGGCCGCCACCAGGGCTGGGTCGACAAGCACCCCCAGACCTACATCCACGGCGTCGAGCGCTGGATCACCAACCGCTCGCAGCGGGTGATCGCCTGCTCCCACTACATGCGCGAGCAGGTCGCCGACATCTTCGGCGTCGAGGAGGGACGGATCAGCGTCATCCCCAACGGCATCGACCCCGACGACCTGCCCGAGCAGGATCCCGCCAACCTCGCGCGGCTGCGCTCGGAGTTCGCCGAGCCCGACCAGAAGCTGGTCCTGCTGATCGGCCGGCTGGTCTACGAGAAGGGTTTCCAGCTGGCCCTGGAGGCGATGCCGCGGCTGATCGACGAGGTCCCGGGGACGCGCTTCCTGGTCGCCGGCTCCGGAACTCACGAGGCGGAGCTGAAGCGCCAGGCGGAGGAGCTCGGCCTGATGGAGCACGGCACCTTCCTCGGCTGGATCGGCGACGACGTCCTGCACTCGCTCTACCGGATCGCCGATCTCACCGTGGTGCCCTCGATCTACGAGCCCTTCGGCCTGGTGGCGCTGGAGGCGATGGCCTCGGGCTGTCCCTGCATCGTCGCCGACACCGGCGGCCTGCGCGAGGTGGTGCCACACGAGGAGGCCGGGCTGCGTTTCCGCGCCCACGACCCCGAGGCGCTCGGCGAAGTGGCGATCCGCGTCCTCTCCGACGACGAGCTCGGCCGCCACCTGGTCGCCGAAGCCTACGAGCACGTGCGCCGCTTCGACTGGGCCGACGTCGCCGAGCAGACGGCGGCCGTCTACGCCGACCTGGTCGGCGAAACCAGCCCGGCCTGACCGGCGAGCCAAACGGGGGCGCCGGGAGCGCCGGCTAGTTCAGCCCCGGGTCGCCGCCGGTCTCGCGGAAGCGGAAATTTCCCAGCTGCGGGCTGGCCGGAGTCCACTCGATCCCGGTCAGCAGCTCGCCCGGCTCCACTTCCAGAGCACCAGCCAGTTTCATCAGGGTGTCGATGCGGGGGAGGCGGATGCCGCGCTCGAGCATCCCGATCTCGGTCCGGTGCAGCGAGGCGAGGACGCCGAGCTCTTCCTGGGAGAAACCGGCTTCCCGCCGGCAGCGAGCCAGGTTCCGCCCGAAGTGCGTCGCGATGTCCACCTGCCGCATTGTCATTTCCGTTCGCATCTCTCCCCTTTCAGTGCCGGACGAGCGTCGCAGAGATGGAAACATGTTGTCTTTCAGACAATACACTTCAGTTCTGTGACCCTGCTCGCATCGGCCGATCGCCGAGCGCGGCGCTTCAGGCGGCCAGCCGCGGCGGCTGCAGGGTGGTCTCGGCGTCGGGATCGGGCTCGACCGGCTCCGGCCAGCGCAGCTGCTCGGGCGCCTCGCGCATCCGCACGATCCGCGCCGGCACGCCGGCGACCACGGCGTTGGCGGGAACGTCCTTGGTGACGACGGTGTTGGTGCCGATCACCGAGTTGTCGCCGACCCGAACCCCGCGCAGGATGCAGGCGCCGTAGCCGATCCAGACGTTGGAGCCGACCTCGACGTCGCGCTTGTAGATGCCCTGCAGGCGGATCGGGCGCTCGACCTCGACGACGCCGTGGTCGAAGTCGATGAACATCGCCCGGTCGGCGATCACGCACTGCTCGCCGATTCGCACCCGCTGGTAGGCGGAGATCGTGCACTCCTGTCCGATCACAGTCTTGCGCCCGATCTCAACCTCGCCCTCGTGGCAGCGGAGCTTGCTGCCGTCGCCGATCCAGACGAAGCGGCCGAACCGGATCTCCCCCCGGCGGCCGATCTGCACTTCCAGCCGCCGCCCGAAGAAGACCGGCCCGTCGGTGCGCCAGCGGCGCCCGGCGGCGGTCAGCCAGCGACGCCACGAGTAGCGCCACAGCAGGCGGGCGTAGCGCCAGTTGAGCATCTTGTTGCGGGCCGCGAAGCGAAGCACCGGGAGGCAACTCTAGACTCGCAGCCTTGACCGATGCCGCCAAGAGCGCGCCCCTGGCCGAGCGCCTCGTCGCCGGGGACAAGCGGGCGCTGGCCCGGGCGATCACCCTGATCGAATCCGACGACCCGGCCGGCTGGGAGCTGGTGCGCGAGGTATATCCGCGCACCGGCAAGGCGCGGATCGTCGGCTTCACCGGGCCGCCCGGGGTCGGCAAGAGCACCCTGATCGGCGCCCTCACCGCCGAGCTGCGCAAGGGGGAGCGCGAGGTCGCCGTGCTCTCGATCGACCCCTCGAGCCCGTTCACCCGCGGCGCCCTGCTGGGCGATCGGATCCGCCTCTCCGACCACTTCCTCGACCCCGGCGTCTTCATCCGCTCGATGGCTTCCCGCGGCGCCCTCGGCGGGCTCTCCGAGGCGGCGCTGCAGGTGGCGCTGGCGATGGATGCGGCCGGCAAAGACGACGTCCTGATCGAGACGGTCGGCGTCGGCCAGGCCGAGATCGACATCGTCGACCACGCCGACACGATCGTCCTCGCGCTGATGCCGGGGTCGGGCGACTCGATCCAGGCGCTGAAGGCCGGCGTGATGGAGATCCCGGACGTGATCGTCGTCAACAAGGCCGACCACCCGATGACCGACACGATGGTCCGCGAGGTGCGGGGGGTGCTGGCGCTCTCGCAGGAGCCCGGTCGCTGGAAGGTGCCGATTCTGCGCACCGAGGCGGCCCGCGGCGAGGGCGTCGAGGAGCTGGCGGCGAAGATCGCCGAGCACCGCGAGTTCATCGAGCGCGAGGGCACGCTCGCCGAGCGACGGGCCCGCAACCTGCGCAGCGAGGTGCTGGGGATCGCCACCGCGCGGATGCGGCGCCGGCTCGAACGGGTGCTCGCCGATGACCCGGCCACGGCGGAGCTGATGGGGCGGGTGGTGCGGCGGGAGCTCGATCCCGCCTCGGCCGCGGCTGAGCTGCTGGAGAAGCACACCGATGTCTGAGGCGGTGGCGGTGCCGTCGCTGGGCGAGGTCCTGGATTGGGCCGGGGCGGAGCTCGTCGAATGCGAGGGCGGCGCGATCGGCCAGGTGCACGGGTTCTACGTCGACGCGCCAGCCGGCCATCCGGTCTGGGTCGTCGCGCGGCTGGGCAGGCGTCGCGGGGCGCGGACGGTGACCCTGCCGCTCGCCGCCTGCGCGGGCTTCTCGGGTGGCGTCTGGACCGCCTTCGAGGCGGAGCTGGTCCGCCACGCGCCGGTGGTCGACCCGCGGCGACCGCTGCGCCGCGAGCACGAGCTGGCGATCTGCGCTCACTACGGGATCGGCGAGGGGGTCGGGCGGGCGGCGCGGGTGGCGGGCCGCGCGGAGGGCGAGATCACCGCCGAGCCGGCGCGCGGCTGAGCGGCGCGTTCCCCCGGGGGCCGAGAGTTTCTCTCCTCGTCACATTTCCTTCCTACGGTGTGCCGGGATGACCCCGACGGAAGGGAGATGGGATGGGTGTGAAAACGGCGGCATGGCCCGCGGCGGTCGTGGCTGCGCTGGCGCTGGCGCTCGCCGGCTGCGGCGGCGGCAGCTCGAGCGGCAGCGGTAGCCCGGGCGGCACCGGCACGCCGGCGAGCCAGGTGTCGACCGGCGATGCGATGAAGCACGAGGGCGCCGCGATGAAGGACCACGGCAGCGCGATGAAGAGCCACGGCAAAGCCATGCACGAGAACGACTCGATGAAGCACGGGGCCGCGATGAAGGACGAAGGCTGAGCGGTGGTGCTGCTGGTCCTCTTCGGGTTCATCGCCGGGGCGGCGACGGCGCTCTCGCCCTGCGTGCTGCCGGTGCTGCCGATCGCGCTCTCGGCGGGCGCGACCGGCGGCCGGCGGCGGCCCCTCGGGATCGTCGCCGGCCTCGCCATCTCCTTCACCTTCGCGACGGTGGCGCTCGTCTACGTGATCTCGGCGCTCGGACTTCCGAACGACTTCCTGCGCAAGCTGGCGATCGTCATCCTGATCTGCTTCGGGCTGACCCTGATGGTGCCGCCGTTGGCGGCCCGGCTGGAGGCCTGGATGAGTCGTTTCGCCAGCCGGGCCGGGGTCGCGAGGGGGAGCGGCGACGGCTTCTGGTCCGGTGTCGCGGTCGGCCTCAGCCTCGGCCTGGTCTACGCGCCCTGCGCCGGCCCGATCCTCGCCGGGGTGATCACCGTCTCCGCCTCGCAGCCGTTCAGCGCCGGCCGCCTCGCGGTGGCACTCGCCTACGGCCTCGGTTCCGCGGTCGTCCTCTACGTCCTGATGCTCGGTGGACGCAGGGTCGTCGCCCCGCTGGCCCGCCGAGGCATCGGTCTGCAGATCGCGATGGGGGCGGTGATGGTCCTCGTCGCCCTGGCGATGCTGAAGGACTACGACGTCCGGTTCCAGAACACGATCGCCAGCGATCTGCCGAGCTTCCTCGTCAATCCGAGCGAAGCGCTCGAGGAGACGGCTTCGGCGCGGTCCGCCCTCGCCGACCTGAAAGGCGGCGGGCACGGAATCGGATCCGAGGCCACCGGCGCCGCCCCGGCCGAATCGGCCAGCGGCCGCCTGAGGCTGCCGGTGCTCGGCGAGGCGCCCGAATTCCTCGACAACCAACAGTGGTTCAACACCCCCGGGGACGGGCCGCTCACCCTGAGGAAGCTCCGCGGGCGGGTGGTCCTGGTCGACTTCTGGACCTACAGCTGCATCAACTGCATCCGCACCCTGCCCTACCTGAAGGCTTGGGACGCAAGGTACCGCGAGGACGGGCTGACGATCGTCGGCGTCCACACCCCAGAGTTCCCGTTCGAGAAGGACGCCGGGAACGTCGAGGAAGCGATCGAGCGCAACAGCTTGCGCTACCCGGTCGTCCAGGACAACGATCAGGCGACCTGGAACGCCTACGGCAATCAGTACTGGCCCGCCGAGTACTTCATCGATGCCCAGGGGCGGGTCCGCTACGTCCACTTCGGCGAGGGCGAATACGGCGAGAAGGAGAAGGTGATCCGGGCGCTCCTGGCCGAAGCGGGGAGGAAGCTGCCCGCCGCCGATGCCCGGGTTCACGCCGTCGCGCCCTCGCGGTCCGTCACCACGCCGGAGACGTACCTGGGCCCCTACCGGGCGGAACGCTTCACCAACCCAGAGCTCTCACCGGGCCTGCACGACTTCAGCGCCCCGGCCCAGCTGCCGCCAAACGAATTCGCCTACCACGGCAAATGGCGGATCGCGCTGATGTCGGCGACCGCGGAGGGCGGCTCGCTGGACCTCAACTTCGGCGCCCGTCGCGTCTACCTGGTGCTCGGGTCGCCGGGACGCAGCCGCACGGTCCGGGTGCGGCTCGACGGCCGGCCGATCGCCGCGGCGGACGCCGGCAGCGACGTCCACCACGGCACCCTCACCGTGACCGCGCAGCGTCTCTACAACCTCGTCGACCTGCCGCGGGTCGAACGCCACGTGATCGAACTGGAACCGGAAGCGGGGGTGATGGGCTATGCCTTCACCTTCGGCTAGCGCCGGCCTGGCCGTAGCGGCGAGAATCGCGCCGATGGCCGAGACCCCACGGGCAAAGGTGCTGGTGGTCGACGACGAGCCGACGATCGTCGAGATCGTCGCTCGCTACATGGAGCGGGCCGGGTATGAGGCCTTCGCGGCGGCCGACGGCGCCGAGGCGCTGCGCCAGACCGAGCTGCACCGGCCCGACCTCGTGGTGCTCGACCTGATGCTGCCGGGAATCGACGGGCTCGAGGTGATGCGGCGCCTGCACGAGGGTCCGGGGCCTCGCACCGCGGTGATCCTGCTGACCGCCCGCGGCGAGGAGTCCGACCGGCTGGTCGGCCTGCGCGACGGCGCCGACGACTACGTCGTCAAGCCCTTCTCTCCGGCGGAGCTGGTGGCGCGGGTCGATGCGGTGTTGCGGCGGGTCGCTCCGCCCCCCGAGGAGGAGGCGCCGGCGATCGAGCGCGGCCCGCTGCGAGTCGAGCCGGCGACGCGGCGCGTCTTCCTCGACGGCGAGGAGCTGATGCTGACCCAGCGCGAGTTCGACCTGCTGGCCTACCTGGCGATGCGCCCGGGGCGGGTCTTCTCGCGCGACCAGCTGATGGAAGCGGTCTGGGACTACCCGTTCTTCACCGACACCAGCACGGTCACCGTGCACATCCGCCGGCTGCGCGCCAAGCTCGGCGACGATCCCGCCGAGCCGCGGTTCATCGAGACCGTGTGGGGCGTCGGCTACAGGTTCCGGCCATGATCGGCGAGGGCCGCCGCGCCGCCGTCATCGCGCTGGCCGCCTTCGTCGCCGGGGCGGCGGCGGTCGCCGTCCCGCATGGGATGGGGGCCGAGCAGATCGTCCTCGTCGTGCTCACCACGGCCGGCATCGCCCTGGCCGCGGCGCTGGCCGTGCGGCTGGCGATGGCGGACCGCTCGCGCCGCCAGGTCGAGGAGGCCCGGCGCCAGCTCGTCGCCGCCGCCTCCCACGACCTGCGCACGCCGCTTGCCTCGCTGCGCCTCCTGGTCGAGTCGATCGACGATGGGGTCGTCACCGGTGAGACCCGCGATCGCTACCTGGCCGAGATCCGCACCCACGTCGCCGTGCTGAGCGGCCTGATCGACGACCTCTTTGAGCTCTCGCGGATCGAGGCGGGCGATATTTCCTGGGCGATGCGGCAGGTTGAGTTGGGCGAGCTGATCGGCGACACGGTGGCGGCGATGCAGGCCCCCGCCGCCGAGCGCGGCGTGCGCCTCGCCGCCGAGCTGCCGGCCGGCGGCGTGGTGGCCAACGCCAACGCCGAGAAGGTCCAGCGCGTGCTCTTCAACCTGATCCAGAACGCGCTTCGCCACACCCCGGCCGACGGCAGCGTCACGGTCCGCGCCCGCTCCGGAAGGGGCGGGGTGGAGGTCGAGGTCGCCGACGACGGTGAGGGAATCCCCGCCGGCGACGCCGACCGCGCCTTCGAGGCCTTCTACCGTGGCGACGCCGCCCGCGGCGAGGACGGCGCCGGGCTCGGCCTGGCGATCTCCAAGGCGATCGTCGAAGCCCACGGCGGCAGGATCTGGCTCGAGTCGGGCAAACCGGGCACCCGCGTCCATTTCACCCTGCACGGCGCTTAGAAGCTCGGCGACAAAAGATCGAGGAGCTTCCCTCGTTTCGGAAGCACCGTCAGCTGAAGCGGTTCCTCGGGCGGGTGGCGCCGTGGGGTGCCCCTCCCCGAGGAAGCTTTAGCTACCGCAGGGGAGGGGGGG
>DATAEW010000102.1:0-30726 GCA_036257815.1 Solirubrobacterales bacterium | reverse complement strand
AGGTCGTTGAGGTTGTTGAAGGAGAGCTGCTTGCCCCCGAGCTGCTCGACCATGGAGAGGACGTGCCGGCGCGCGCCCCGCTCCGCGTAGAGCGCCGCGCGCTGGTGGGGGTTCTCGCCGTAGGAGAGGTCGAGCACCTTCTCGTAAGCGACCGCGAGGTGTTCCGGGAAGTCCTCGTACTCGGTCGAGAACCAGCGGCTGATCGCCGCGTCGTAGCGCGCCGTCTGGGCGAAGGCCTCGTTGGCCAGCCAGTGGCGGGTCGAGGCGGAGATCTCCCCACCGGACTCATCCAGCTCGGCGCAGACCGCGTCGTAGGACTCGGGCTTGACGATCACCGCGACGCCGGTGTGATTCTTGGCCGCCGCCCGGATCATCGTCGGGCCGCCGATGTCGATGTTCTCGATCGCCACCTCCGGCGCCACCTCGTGTCCGGCGATGGTCTGCTCGAAGGGATAGAGGTTGACGCAGACGAGGTCGATCGGCTCGATCCCCTCACGCTCCAGCGTCGCCTCGTGCTCGGCGTCGCCGCGCCGCGCCAGCAGCGCCGCGTGCAGCCGCGGGTGCAGCGTCTTCACCCGCCCGTCGAGGATCTCCGCCTGGCCGGTGAATTCGGAGACGTCGGTCACCTCCAACCCGGCCTCGCGCAGCGCCGTCGCGGTGCCGCCGGTGGAGAGGATCTCGACCCCGAGCGCGGCGAGGCCGCGGGCGAAGTCGGCGACCCCGGTCTTGTCGGAGACCGAGATCAGCGCCCTGCGCACCCGGATCTGCCCGTCGCTGACGGTGGTCTCGCGGGTGTCGCCTACCGGCTCAGTCATCGACGATGACCCTCCCTGGGTCCGAGGGGTCGATCCTAACCCTGCCCCGGGCGATCTTGCGGATTGCCTCCGGGTACAGCTCGTGCTCGACGTTGTGGATCGCCGCCTCCAGCACCTGCCGCTCGCGCCCGGCCGGCACCGGCACCCGCCTCTGCATGATCACCGGCCCGGTGTCGATGCCCTCGTCGACGAAGTGGACGCTGACGCCCGTCTCCCGCACCCCCGCCTCCAGCGCCTGGCCGATCGCGTCGAGGCCGGGGAAATCGGGCAGCAGCGCCGGGTGGATGTTGACGATCCGGCCCGCGAAGCGGGCGACGAACGGTTCCGTCAGCAGCTGCATGTAGCCGGCCAGGACGATCAGGTCGGCGCGATGGGCTTCGATCCAGTCACCCATCGCCGCGTCGCGGCCCATCCGGTCGGCATAGGCATCGGCGGGGAAGAGCGCGGTGTCGACGCCGCGCGCCGCCGCCCGCTCCAGGGCCCGCGCTCCCGGCTTGTCGGAGCCGACCCCGACCACCTCGATCCCCTCCCGCCCGTGCAGCCGGTCGAGGATCGCCTGCAGGTTCGTGCCGCTGCCGGAGGCGAGGACGACGATCCGAAAGGCGCTCACGCGCGGCATCTTCGCGCAAGGGCCGGCCACCTGGCGCCGCCGGTGAGGCGATAGCTTCGGGGCGTGAACGGCTTCTGGCACGCGGTCCTCTATCTCCACCTGCTGGCGATGGCGTTCTTCGTCGGCGGCCTGCTCGTCTTTGGCCTCGCGGTGGTGCCGGTGCTGCGGCTGGAAGAGGGTCGCGAGCGGATGCGGGCGGTCGCGCGACGGTTCGGCTACGGCTCGGCGATCGCGCTCGGGGTGCTGATCGTCACCGGGATGGCGATGGCCTCGCATTTCGATCTTTACGCCAGCTCGACCCTGCAGGTCAAGCTGGCGCTGGTCGGCCTGCTCATCGGGCTGACGCTGCTGCACCTGCGCTGGGGCGATGCGCACGTCCTCCAGGGCGCGATCCTGCTGACCACCCTGGTCATCGTCTGGCTGGGGATGGAACTGGCGACCTGATGGATCTGCTGGCCCGCATCGGCGTCGCGGCGCCGGTCGTCCAGGCGGGGATGGGCGGCGGGCTCAGCCGTCACGAGCTGGCCGCCGCGGTGTCGGAGGCTGGCGGGCTGGGGACGATCGCGGTCAACGGCGCCGAGCCGATCGCGCGTGAGCTGCGGGCAGCCCGCGCGCTCACCGACCGTCCCCTGGCGGTCAACCTGCTGTTGCCCTTCGCCCGCCGCGATTGGTTCGAGGCCGCCGCCGCGGCCGATGTGGTCGTGACCTTCTGGGGTCCCCCGCGGCGCCGCACCCCCGGCGTCTGGCTGCACCAGTGCGGGTCCGTGCAGGAGGCGCGGGCGGCGCACGCGGCCGGCGCCGACGGGGCGATCGTCCAGGGCGTCGAGGCGGGCGGTCACGTTCGCGGCAGCCTCCCCGCGCTGGAGCTGCTCACCCGCGCCCGCGCCGCCCTGCCGGGCGGCTTCCCGCTGCTGCTCGCCGGCGGGATCGCCGAACGGCGCGACGTCGAGGCGGCGCTTGCCGCGGGAGCCTGTGCCGCGGTCGCCGGCACCCGCTTCCTGCTCGCGGAGGAGAGTCGGGCGCACCCGGAGTACCGGCGGCGCCTGCTCGGCGCCGAGGAGACGCTGCTGACCGAGCTCTTCGGCGCCGGCTGGCCGGCGCCGCACCGGGTCGTCGCCAACGCCGCGACCGAACGCTGGCTCAGCGCCGACCCGCGCGGTCCGCGGCTCAACCGCGCCCTCAACCACCTGCTCGCCCCGGGCAGCCGCTACCTGCCGGCGGTTGCGCAGCTGCGCCTGATCCGCGCCCAGCGTCCCGGCAGTCGCCTGCTCACCCCCCAGGCCCCGACCGACGACGGTCCGGAGTCCCTCCTAGACGCCGGCCCGCTCTACGCGGGAGAGACGGTCATCAGAATTACCGGCATCCAGCCCGCCGCCGAGCTAGTCGCCGACCTGACGCCGTAAGGCCGATCCCGGCAGGGGTGGAGCGTCTTGTACTTTTTCTGTCGCGATCTCCGCAGCCGCGGACGAACAGTTCTTCAGAAAAAGTTAAGCGGAACCCCTGCCGGGACGGGTCTCAGGGTGCCGGCCCGACCGCGACCTGCTCGAGGGCGAATTTCCCGTTCGCCTCGTCAGGATCCCCAAGCGGGTAGCGCCCGGTGAAGCAGGCGTCGCAGTGTTCCGCGGCCGAGCCGCCAATCGCCTCGTAGACGCCGGCGATCGAGAGGTAGGCGAGCGAGTCGACGTCGAGCTCGTCGCCGATCTCCTCGATCGTGCGACCGTGGGCGATCATCTCCTCGCGGGTCGACATGTCGACGCCGTAGTGGCAGGGGTTGCGGATCGGCGGCGCGGAGATCCGCAGGTGCACCTCGCGGGCGCCCGCGTCGCGCAGCATGCCGACGATCTGGCGGGTCGTGTTGCCGCGCACGATCGAGTCGTCGACGACGACGATCCGCTGCCCGGCGACGATCTCCGGCAGCGGGTTGAACTTCAGCCGCAGGCCGTGCTTGCGCAGCTCCTGGCCGGGCTGGATGAAGGTCCGCGCCACGTAGCGGTTCTTGATCAGGCCGTCGTCGCGGGGCAGCCCTGAGGCGCGGGCGAAGCCGGCGGCGGCCGGGTTGCCCGAATCTGGCACCGAGATCACCAGGTCGGCGTCGACCGGCGCCTCGCGCCAGAGGATCTCGCCCATCCGCCCGCGCGCCTGCTGCAGCACGTGACCCTCGAGCCGGCTGTCGGGGCGGGAGAAGTAGATGTGCTCGAAGACGCAGGTGGCGCGGCGGGCGGTCTTCACCACCTGGCGGGTCTCCAGTCCCCGCTCGGTCAGCGAGACCAGCTCCCCGGGGTGCACTTCGCGCATCAGCTCGGCGCCGATGATGTCGAAGGCGCAGCTCTCCGAGGCGACGACGAAACGGTCCTTCAGCCGGCCCAGCGAGAGCGGCCGGATCCCGTGCGGGTCGCGGAAGGCGACGATCGCCCGCTTGGTCATCACCACCGTCGAGTAGGCGCCCCGCAGCCGCGGCATCACCTCGGCGACCGCGTCCTCGATCATCTTGCCCTCGTGCGAGGAGAGCAGGGCGGCGATGATCTCCGAGTCCGAGGTGCCGCGAAAGTCGATCCCCCGCCCCTTCAGCTCGCTCCACAGCTCGACCGCGTTGGTCAGGTTGCCGTTGTGGGCGAGCGCCACCTCGCGACCGTCGTCGCGCCAGACCGGCTGCGCGTTCTCCCAGGAGCCGCCGCCGGTGGTCGAGTAGCGCACGTGGCCGATCGCCATGTCGCCCTCCAGGGCCCGCAGCTTCTCCTCGTCGAAGACCTGGGAGACCAGGCCGGAGTCGCGCAGCGTCGTGATGTGGCCGCCCTCGCAGGTCGCGATCCCCGCCGACTCCTGGCCGCGGTGCTGCAGCGCGTAGAGGCCGAAGTAGGTGAGCCGCGAGACGTCGTGGCCGGGCGCGTATAGGCCGAACACCCCGCATTCCTCACGCGGGCCATCCCGGTCGATCGGTCCCCGCTGGACGGGAGTCAAAAGGGCGCGTTTCCTCGCTGTTCAGAGAGACGGACGCGCAGGCGGACTGCCTACCCCCGCAGGTTAGCAACGGGTGAAGACCCGGCATCGCATCGCCTCAGCCGACGGTTCCGAGCCCGAGCTTCTGGGCGACTTCGATCAGCCGGCCGTCGAAGCTCGCCACTCCGGCTTCGTATTCTTCGGCAACCGCCAGCACGCAGCAGTCGGGCAACTTGACCCCAGTCTCGGCACGCAGTTCCGCCAGGCGGGCTGGAGCGTCCTCTCCGATCCCCAGATCCGCGACGCCAAGGCGGGAGAGGACCGACCGGGCCTCCTCGAGGCGACCCGCCCGGGCCGGCCCCACCAGGGTCTCGGCCAGGGTGACGGAACTCGCCCCCAGCGGCTCTCCGTCGGACTCGGCGAGCAACCGGGTAGCCGCCTCGTGATGGGCATCGCGACCGTCGAGGTGGGCGATCAGCACGCTCGCGTCCAGGACGATCACTCGGGCCACTCCTCACGCAGCCGCTGGAGCTCGCCAGGCGCGTAGACTCCGCTGAGCGCCCCGGCGGTTTCCTCGACCGCCAGCCGGCGGGAAGCAGCCTCCCGCTCGATCGTCTCGGCCCCGACGGCGGCGAGCTTCAGCAGCAGCTCCTTGCGATCGCGAAGCTCGGGCCAACGCCGCTGCGCCCCATCGAGCAGCTCCCGCAACCCACCGGTATCAGTGACGGTGTAGCGAGGCTTGGTGGTCGGCACGAGGGCAGTGTAGCACCCAACGGTCTAGGTGCGACACCAACTGAAGGGCGTCAGGAGGGGTCGGGATGGCGATCGGGAGCCCGCACCGGGCTCAGTTCGGCAGCGCCGGCAGGCCGTCGATGCTGACCGTGTTCTTCTCGGCCTTGTAGTCCTCGATCGCCTCCGGGCCGATCCGGATCTTCTTCTCGGCCCAGGCCTGCATGTGCTCGCGCTCGCCCTCGTAGCTCATCAGCGGCACGCCGTAGCCGCAGGAGTCGGCGATGCGGTCGACGTCGACCAGGACGATCGCCCGCCGCGCCTCCTCAACCGGGTGCGGGTCCTCGAAGCCGCCTCGCTCGAACAGCTCGGCGAAGCCCGCATCGTCCACCGGCACCACCTCCCCGCGCCCGTGCAGGCGGAGGATCCGGGGCGGTCCCTGGAAGGCGCAGAGCATCACCACGATGCGCCCGTTCTCACGCAGGTGGGCGATCGTCTCGGCGCCGCTGCCGACCATGTCGAGGTAGGCGACGGTGTGGTCGTCGAGCACCCGCAGCGTCCCGATCGGCCCCTTCGGCGAGACGTTGACGTGGCCGTCGCCGTCGAGTGGCGCCGAGCCGACGAAGAACAGGCTCTGTTCGGCGATCCAGGCCCGCTGGTGCTCGTCGATGCGGTCGAAGATCTTGCCCATGTGCGATTCAGGCTAGCTGCTCGCCGAGCGAGCGCCAGGCAGCCTCGGCCTCGCCCAGCGACACCGAGAGGCTGCGGTCGCCGGCGGCGATCTCGATCGCCTTGCCGCCGACCTCGCCGATCAGGGTTGCGCCGAAAGATTCCAGCGCGGCGCGCTCGCCGCTCAGCAGGAAGCCGCCGCTGCCCTCGCCGAACAGCGCGTCCTCGGGGGAGCAGCCGCGGTCGCGCAGCGGTTGCAGGTCGACGCGGCAGCCGAGGCCGCCGCCGATCGCCGACTCGGCCAGGGCGCAGGCGAGGCCACCGTCGCTGACGTCGTGGGCCGAGGCGACGTCGCCGGCGCGAACCGCCCCGCGCACCGCGGCGCAGGCGGCGGCGACCGCGGCGACGTCGGGCCGCGGCAGGCCGGGGGCCAGCGCGCCGCGCTGCTTGGCCAGCTCGGAGCCGGCGAGGACGGGTTCGAAGGGGCCGAGGAGGGCGATCGCGGCGCCCTCGCGCGCGAAGGCGCCGCCGGCGACCCGGAACGGGTCGGGCAGCTCGCCGACCATCGCCACCACCGGGGTCGGGTAGATCGGCCCGTCGGGCCCCTCGTTGTAGAGGGAGACGTTGCCGCCGACCACCGGCACGCCGAGCGCCGCGCAGGCATCGGCCAGGCCGCTCACCGCGCGGTCGAGCTGCCAGGCGGGGGCCGGCTTCTCCGGGTTGCCGAAGTTGAGGCAGTTGGTCACGCCGAGCGGCTCGGCGCCGACGCAGGCGAGGTTCTGCGCGCACTCCAGCACCGCCTCGACGGTGCCGGCGTAGGGATCGCAGGCGACCCGCCGCCCGTTGCCGTCGATCGAGACGGCGATCGCGTTGCCGGACTCCGGCAGCGCCAGCACCGCCGCGTCGGCCGCCTCGGGCCGGCGCACGGTCCGCGAGCCGACCAGCGAGTCGTACTGCTCGAAGGCCCAGCGCTTGGAGGCGACGTTCGGCGCCGCCAGCAGCGCCAGCAGCTCCTCCTCCGGCGCCGCCCCCTCCGCCAGCGTCCGCCGGTTGCCGTAGATCCAGCCCGCCGGCTCGGCCGGCTCGAGGTCGTACAGCGGGCAGCCGTCGACCAGCGCCTCGACCGGCACCTCGCCAACCACCTGATCGCCGCGCAGGACGCGGATTCGGCCGCTGTCGGTGACGGCGCCGATCCGCGCCGCCCCGGTCTGCCACTTCTCGCAGATCGCCACCACCTCGTCGACCCGGCCCGGCTCGACCACCGCCAGCATCCGCTCCTGGGACTCGGAGACCATGATCTCGAACGGCTCCATGTCGGGCTCGCGCAGCGGCACCGCGGCCACGTCGAGATCGATCCCGACCCCGCCGGCGCTCGCCATCTCCCCGGCCGAGGAGGTGAGCCCGGCGGCGCCGAGGTCCTGCAGCGACACCAGCAGCCCCTTCCGCAGTAGCTCCAGGCAGCACTCCAGCAGCTTCGACTCCTCGAACGGGTCGCCGATCTGCACCGTCGGCCGCTTCGCCTCGTCGCCCTCGCCCAGCTCGGCCGAGGCCAGCACCGAGGCGCCGCCGATCCCGTCGCGCCCGGTCGAGGCGCCCATCAGGACCACCGCGTTGCCGACCCCCGCGGCGGCCGCCCGCACCATCTCCTCGGTGCGCGCCAGTCCCAGGCACATCGCGTTCACCAGACAGTTGTGCTCGTAGGGCTCCTCGAAATAGATCTCGCCGCCGACCGTCGCCACGCCGATCGAGTTGCCGTAGTGGCCGATCCCGCGCACCGCGCCGTCGAGCAGGTGCCGGGAGCGGGCCGAGTCGAGCTCGCCGAAGCGCAGCGAGTCGAGGATCGCGATCGGCCGCGCCCCGATCGCGAAGACGTCGCGGAGGATGCCGCCGACCCCGGTCGCCGCGCCCTCGAACGGTTCGACCGCGCTGGGGTGGTTGTGGGACTCGACCTTGAAGGCGACCGCGTAGCCGTTGCCGACGTCGACCGCGCCGGCGTTCTCGCCCGGCCCCATCACCACCCGCTCGCCCTCGGTCGGCAGCCGCCGCAGCAGCTTGCGCGAGTGCTTGTAGGCGCAGTGCTCGGACCACAGGAGGCTGAACATCGCCAACTCGACGTCGTTCGGCTCGCGCCCCAGCTTCTCGACGATCAGGTCGTACTCGGCGTCGGTCAACCCCAGCTCGCGGTGCTTGGCGGTCCCGACGCTCACGCCCGGGGCGCCTTTGTCAACTCATGGTTTGCAAAAGCGCCCCGGCCGCTCGCCGCCACCGCTTCGAACACCTTCAACCCGTCGGTCGAGCCGGTCAGCGGGTCGACCGCGTGCTCGGGGTGCGGCATCAGGCCGAGCACGTTGCCCGCCTCGTTGCGCACCCCGGCGATCTCGCGCACCGAGCCGTTGGAGTTATGGCCCTCGGCGTAGCGGTAGGCGACCTGGCCGTTCGCCTCCAGCCGGTCGAGCATCTCCTCCGGCGCGTAGTAGCGGCCTTCGCCGTGCTTCATCGGGATCGAGAGGCGCTCACCGCCGCGCTCGTCGATCAGCTCGACCTGGCGGCAGATGAAGCGCAGCTCGGCGTTGCGCAGCAGCGCCCCCGGCAGCAGGCGGGCCTCGCAGAGGACCTGGAAGCCGTTGCAGATCCCCAGCACCGGCCCTCCGGCGGCGGCGAACTCGGCCACCGCCTCCATCGCCGGCGAGAAGCGGGCGATCGCCCCGGCGCGCAGGTAGTCGCCGTAGGAGAAGCCGCCGGGGACGACGATCGCGTCGACCCCGGCGAGGTCGCGGTCCTCGTGCCAGATCAGCCGCGGCTCGGAGCCGCCGGCGACCTCGCAGGCGTGCAGGGCGTCCCGCTCGTCGCAGGACCCGGGGAACTGGAGGACGCCCCAGATCACAGGGTCTGGATCTCGTAGTCCTCGATCAGCGGGTTGGCGAGCAGCTTCTCGCAGAGCTCGCCCAGCCGCTCGGGGTCCTCGGCCTCGAGCTCGACCATCCGCCCGACCCGGACGTGCTCGACTCCCTCGAACCCGAGTGCCGGCAGCGCCCGCTCGACCGCCTTCCCCTGGGGGTCGAGGATCCCCTCCTTGGGCCGGATCAGGACCCGCGCCCTCACCACTAGAACCGGGTCTCCGTGATGCGTTCGTAGGCCTCGACGTATTTCGCCCGCGTCTGCTCGACCACGTCGGGCGGCAGCTCGGGGGCCGGCGGCTTCTTGTCCCAGCCGGTCTCGGTCGCCCAGTCGCGGACGAACTGCTTGTCGAAGGAGGGCGGCGTGGCACCCGGCGCGTAAGAGTCGGCGGGCCAGAAGCGCGAGGAGTCCGGCGTCAGCACCTCGTCGCCGAGCACGATCTCGGCCCCGGCGTGGCGGCCGAACTCGAACTTGGTGTCGGCGAGGACGATCCCGCGCTCCGCCGCGTGCTCGGAGCCGCGTCTGTAGACCTCGATCGAGACCCGCCGCAGCTCCTCCAGCAGCGCCCGGTCGCCGATGATCTCCGCCGCGCGCGCGAAGTCGATGTTCTCGTCGTGGCCGACGTCGGCCTTGGTCGAGGGCGTGAAGATCGGCTCCGGCAGCTGGTCGGACTCGACCAGGCCGGGGGGCAGCTCAATCCCGCAGACCGATCCCGACTCCCTGTATTCCTTCCAGCCCGAGCCGGAGAGGTAGCCGCGGACCACGCACTCGACCGGGTACATCTCCAGCCGCCGCACCCGCATCGCCCGTTCGGCGACCTCCTCCGGGACGTCCTCGGAGATCAGGTGGTTGGGGACGATGTCCTCGGTCAGCCCGAACCAGAAGACCGACATCCGGTTCAGCACCTTGCCCTTGTCGGGGATCGGCGTCGGCATCACCACGTCGTAGGTGGAGATGCGGTCCGAGGCGACCATCAGCAGGTCCTCGTCCCAGGCGTAGATCTCGCGCACCTTCCCCGAGGAGAGGAGGTTGAGGTCGGCGACGGCGGTCATCAAGCCGATGCTAACCAAGCGGCAAGCGGACGCACCGCGCGCCCCGCTCTGCGATCCTTGCCTGGTGAGCCTGCCGCCCGAACCGCGCCGCAGCCCGCTGGCCCAGACCCTCCGCTGGAGCTTCCGGCCACTCGCCTTCATGCAGGAGTGCCGCCGCCTCTACGGCGACTCCTTCAGCGTGCGCTTCCTCGGCTTCGAGCGGCCGATGGTGATGATCTCCGACCCGGGGGCGATCAAGGCGCTCTACACCGAGCGCTCGCACGGGCTGCCCCCCGGCCGCAACGTCGTCCTCGAACCGATCCTCGGCTCGCGCTCGCTGCTGCTGCAGCTGGGCGCCGAGCACATCTCGCGCCGCCGCTTGATGCTGCCCGCCTTCCACGGCGAGCGGATGCGCTCCTACGAGGCGACGATGACCGAGGTGGTCGAGCGCGAGATCGACTCCTGGCCGCTGCAGCGTGAGTTCGCGGTGCACCCGCGGATGCAGGCGATCACCCTGGAGGTGATCCTGCGGGCGGTCTTCGGGGTCTCCGAGGGCCCGCGCCTGGACCGCCTGCGCGAGATGCTCGCCACGGTCCTGCAGGAAACCGCCAAGCCGCTGACCCAGCTGGTCGGCCTGGCGGCGCGGCGCTTCGGCGGCCGCGGACCCTGGGCGCGCTTCGAAGGCCAGCTGCGGGCGGCGGACGAGCTGCTCTACGCGGAGATCGCCGAGCACCGCCGCCGGCCCGACCTGGCCGAGCGCGAAGACATCCTCTCGATGCTGATGCTGGCCGAGTTCGAGGACGGCGGGCGGATGGACGACACCGAGCTGCGCGACCAGCTGATGACCCTGCTGCTGGCCGGGCACGAGACGACCGCGACGGCGCTCGCCTGGACCTTCGACCTGGTCCTCCGCCACCCACCGGTGCTGGAGCGGCTGCGCGAGGAGCTGGCGAGCGGCGAGGAGGAGTACCTGCGGGCGACGATCTCCGAGTCGTTGCGGTTGCGGCCGGTGGTGCCGCTGGCCGGCCGGCGCCTGATGACCGAGCTTGCCGCCGACGGGCTGGCGCTGCCCGCCGGAACCGATGTTACGCCGGCGATCTGGCTCGCCCACACCCGCGCCGACGTCTATCCCGAACCCTTCGCCTTCAAGCCCGAGCGCTTCCTCTCCGATCCGCCGGAGACCTACGCCTGGATCCCCTTCGGCGGCGGCGTGCGGCGCTGCATCGGCGCCGCCTTCGCCGAGTTCGAGATCCGGGTCGTGCTGCGCGAGGTCCTGACCCGCTGCGAGCTGCGCAAGGCGAGGCCGGCCGCGGAGACGACCGCCCGCCGCAACATCACCCTCTCGCCCAAGGACGGCACCCCTGTGATCGTCACGGCCCGCCGCCCTGCCCGCGAGCGCGAGCTGGCGCCGGTCTAGCGGCGAAGACGGCGCAGAAAAGTTACTTTCAGCGCGCCTTCCGTCGAAACTTTCCGTCTACAGTCCTGCCATCATGGCGGTGGCGATGGCGCGGCAGGGAAAAGACGAGGATCGGATCGACGCGCTGGAGCGAGCGTTCGTAACTTTGCACTCGGAGCTGACCGCGGAGATGGACCGGCGCTTCGACAAGGTCGACGCCCGGCTCGACAAGATGGAGGAGCGCTTTGACCGGCGGTTTGAGCAGATCGACCGGCGGTTTGAGCAGATCGAGAGGCGGTTCGAGCAGATCGAGAGGCGATTCGAGCAGATCGACGGCCGGTTCGAAGGGGTTGACGAGAAGTTCGACCGCATGTACCGGTTGATGGTCACGGTCTGCGGAAGCGTGATCGTCACCTTGATCGCGACCTGCGGCGGCCTCGTGGCCACCCAGCTCTGAGCACCAGGTGCTACGAGCGCTGCGCGGGGTGTTCGTTCGCCCAGCGGGCGATCGCGCCGGAGCCGGAGATCACCTCGCCCCCGTCGAGGATCAGGATCGGCACCTCGTTGGTCCCGCTCAGCTCCTTCACCTCGGCCCGGTCCGCGTTGCGGCTGCTCCAGGTCCACGGCATCAACCGGTAACCGCCGACCGTCTTCAGCTCGTACTCGTAGCCGGCCGCCTCGAGCGCCTTGCCCGCTTTCGCGCAGGGATGCGCGAGCGCAGGTCCATGAGTCTTCTGTCCGCAGGTGTAGAGGACCACGGCTGGGGAGCCTAATGCCTCGCGCAATGATCCGAGGGGCCGATGCAAAGTGCTACGGTTGTCGCATGACTGTAGAAGTCGCCTCCAGAGAGCTCCGCAACGACACCGGCGGCCTGCTGAGGCGGGTGGAGGCCGGCGAGTCGATCGTGATCACCCGCCGCGGCAAGCCGGTGGCGGATTTGGTTCCTCATCGGCAGGAGTCGGGTCGGTGGCTGACCCCGTCGGAAGTCATCGAGATCCGAAAAATCACGTCTGGCGATCCCACCTGGGGCAAGGAGCTGGCGGAGATGAGGTCGGCCGACGAGTTGGGCCCGATTCCTTGACGAGCGAGCGGGCCGAGATCGGCCTGCTCGACACCTCCGTTCTCATTGCGGGGGAGGGCGGCAGGCCACTGCGTCCCGAGGCCCTTCCGGGCTGGGCTGCGATCTCGATCGTCACGGTAGGCGAGCTGCGGGCCGGCATCCTTGCTGCACCTGACATCCCCAGCCGAGACCGCCGCCTGCATACCCTCGAGCGGATTTCTGGGACGACCGTTCTCTCCGTCGACCACAGGGTCGCGCAGGTTTGGGCGGGGATGCGGGCCTACCTGGCCGCATCCGGCAAAGAGGTCAGCGGCAACGACCTTTGGATCGCAGCGACCGCCGCCGCGGCTGAAATCCCCGTAGTCACCCAGGATCGCGACTTCTACGCCCTCTCCGGCATCAACGGACTGAAGGTCATCGAGGTTTGAGCAGCCGCGGGGCGGCAGGGCGCAGCCGGTGCGGGGATACCGGCTGCGCCCCTCGCTTACCTCTTGACCAGCACCACCGTCGTCGTGGTGGCGGCGGTCTTGCCGTCGGGGCCGGTGAAGGAGACCTTCACCGTCACCGCGACTCTCCCCTTTTGACTCAGGGTCCGCAGGGCCCTGCCCTTGGCTTCGATCACGACCTGGACCCCGCCGGGCGCCGCCGGGCTCCCGCTCACCGTCCTGATGCCGGGTCCGGAGACGACCAGCTGCCCCGGCGAGGAGACCGTGACCGTCAGCCGTGCGCTGCCCTTCCTCCTGTCGGTGAGGACCCTGCCGGTGCTCGGCGCTTCGGTCCGTTTGCCGAGGGCTTCGGCCTTTTCCTTCGCTTCCCTGGCGGCCGCTTCCGCTCGTTCGATCGCTTTCTTCGTTTCGCCCGCGGCGGCTTCGGCCCTTTCCCTTGCCGCCTTCGCTTCTTCGGCCGCCCTTTCCGCCCCCGCTTCCGCGGCTGACTTCTTCACCGGCACCGAGACGCTGGTGGTTTTCGTCTGGCCCGAGCTGTCGGCGATCGTCGCTTCGAGCTGAACCGACGTGCCGATCTCAGACGCCGTCGGGGTCCAGGTGAACCCGTACGGGGCTTCCGTCCGGGTCCCGACCGGCGCTCCGTTTGCCGTCAGGCTGACGGTCCTGACTCCGTAGTCGTCTTCGGCGAGGACGACCGGTTCGAGCGGCACGCCGGCTTCGACGGCTTCGCCGTTCGCCGGGTTGACGATCCCGCCAAGCGGAGAAGCGTCCGGCGGCAGCGCCGGCACCGGGGGGAGCGCCGGCGCCGTGCCGAGGACCGGTTCAAACTGGACGGATGGGTTGGCAGCCCCGTCGTTGCCGGAGACGCCCTCGACGTCGGGCGGCCCGACCGTCGTCGCGCTGCCGGCGACCGGGGTGCCGTCGGTCCCCCAGAAATTACCGGTGGCGGTCACCGGTGCCGCCTCCCTCACGCCTTCGTTTTTCAGGTCGGCGTTGAAGAGGCCATAGCCGTTGCCGGCGATCAGCGAGCCGGCGATCGAGACACCGCCGCCCAGGGTTTCCGCCCCGGTCAGCAGGATGCCCACCGATTTCCTCGGGGTCGCCGTGAACAGGTTCTTGGCGATCGAGCTGCCGCTCACCTTGCCCGCGGCCCCGGCGTGGTACTCGATGCCGGTCTGCGGGAAGACCGAGGAGGACTGGCCTTCGACCGTCGTGTTCCTGACGTATCCGACCTCCCTGATGCCGGAGGGTTCGTTGGCGGTCGCCGAGGCGTCGGCGCCGCGGCCGTCGTCGAAGCGGATCCCGCCCGACTGGTAGCCGAACACCCTGCTGCCGGCGATCGTCACCTGCCGTTCCGCGGTCCCGGAGCCGGCACCGACCAGGGAGTTGCTGACGAGGACGCCGTAACCGTGCGGTTTGGTCGCCAGTTCGCCGGCGTTGGCGGCACGTTTCAACGGCCCGATGACGCTGTTGGCGATGCGTCCCGAGCTGTTGAAGAAGGCAACGCCGGCCTCCGCGTAGTTGTTCGGCGATTCGATCGTCACGCCCGAGATGTCGACGTACATCTCGTCGTATTCGGTCGAGCCGAGCGACTGGCGCGAGACCGTGACGACGTTGCCGCCGCCATCGCGAAGGAACGGTTCGGTGCCCGCCAGGGAGATGCCCGAGGCGAATGCCGGCCTGATCTTCACCAGGCTCGCTCCGGCGCCGACGATCTTCAACGGCTTGTTGATCGTGAGGCCGTCCTTGGCTTCTGCCTGAACGGGGTTCAGTTCGCTGTTGACCGGGGTCGAGGACTCGGCGTAGGTGCCGGGGCAGACCGCGATCGTGTCCCAGGGGCTGGCGTATTCGACCGCTTCCTGGACGTGTTCGAACTGGGCGTTCGGACACTGCGCCCCGTCGTCGTCGACGGTCCAGACGCTGCCGCCGGGGGTGCTCATCGGGTTGGGCATCTCGTAGGAGCCATCGGCTCGCTTGTACTGCTCCGATGCGATTTCCGCGACCGGGTCGGGACCCGAGCTCGGCGGCCCTTCGCCCGGCCCGGCGTTCACCGCGGTGCTGTCGATCAGCACGTTCGAAAACCCGCTCGCGGGCTGCTCGAAGCGGAGGTCGGCCAGCTGCAGCGAGCCGCTCTGCGGCATCCCGAGTTCGCCGAAGCGGAGCTCGAGCCTGCGCACCCTGGTCAGGTCGACGCCCTGGGACTCCAGGTCAGCCAGCGGCACGCGGATGTCGCGCAGGATCACGTGGACCCGCGCCGTGGTCGACCCGAGGGTCTGCTGCAGGGCGGTGCCGTAGCGCGGATCGGCCGCTTCGACGCTCGCTTCGTGGCCCTCGGCGTCGGTCACCGCGATCGTGAAGTCCTGCGACGCCGCCTCCGGGTTCCACAGCCCCTCTTCGCCTCGCGCCGGGTTGCGCGGGTCGAAGAAGTTGACCGCCGCGGCCAGGTAGAGCGCCCTGTAGGAGCTGACGTCGCCGTCGGCCGCCGGGATCGTCGTGCTCAGCTTCGCCGGTGAGCCGGTGTTCTCGACCGGTTCCTCCCAGGCGACGGAGAGCTGGCGCCCGTAGGAGCCGTTGACCGGGGCTCGTTCACGGGTTCCCGCCGCCTGACCGCCGAGCGCTTCCAGCCCCGGCGCCGGGCAGGGCTTGGCCGAGGTTGGGTTTTCCCCTTCTTTCAGCTGGCCGGGTTCCTGCTGCTTGGGGTCGGGGTTGCACCAGTCGATCCCGTTCGCCGTGGTCGCCGGCCGTGGCGTCACGCCGCCGTTCTTCTTCGGGTAGGGATTGGCGAGGCCGCTGGCCGAGATCTTCGTCCCCAGCGCGCTCACCGTCGTCGGGTGCTCGGTGTCGGGACGGATCACGTCCAGCCGTTCGTCCGGCGCCGCCGTGTAGCTGTCGGCGACCCGGTCGGCGCAGGGGATCCGTTTCCCGGCCTCGCTGTCCGGGCAGGCTGACAATGGGATCGACGGCTTGCCTTCCGCCGCGAGCTCGCCCGTCAGGTACGGCTCGAACGCGCCCTCGCCGCCGACGTAGCGGCGGAAGAAGGCCGCCATCGTCGCCAGACCCATCTTCTCCTGATCTCCCATCAGCGCCGGGTCGCCGGAGATGCGGGTGTTGACCAGCGGGTTGAGCTTTTCGCCGTTGCCCCACCGGTACGGTTTCGTTTCGCCTTCGAGCACTTCGAAGTGCGGCCCGGCTTCGCCGGAGAGGCGGATGCTGTGCGTGTTGGCGGTGGCTTTGCCGCCCTTTTCTTCTCTGCCGCCGGCGACGTCGGGGCCGCAGGCGACGTCGGCGGTGTTGGCGTCGTCGCCGTCGGCTTGCCAGACGGTGTTGTAGGCGTCGTGGTTGCCGCCGATCTGCTCGACCTGGAACTTCGGGTAGGGATCGCCGCTGTACTGGCTCCGCTCGTACAGGCGGGCTGCCTGCAGGTTGGAGACGTCGCCGTCGCAGCTTCCGAACACCGCCATGAACGGGACGCCGAAGGGGACGTGCCGTTCGTAGTCGACCGGCGCCAGGGAGATCACCGCGCGCAGCGGGTAGCGTTCGCCGACCGGCCGGCTGTGGTCGTATTCGACGAAGCTGGAGACCGCGTCGCCGCCGCGCGAGTGGCCCATCAGGCCGATCCGGGTCATGTCGAGTTTGCCGGCGAGGAGGCCGCCGACGTTCGAGTGTTCGCTCGTCGGCACCGCGTCTTCGCTCGCCTCCTTGAGCCTGTCGAGCATCGCCATGATCAACAGGCGGCGCTCGTGCATGCCCTTGCCGAGGCTGTCCTGGCGCGAGATCAGTTCGTCCTGGTCGAGCGAGACCACCGTGTAGCCCCAGCTGGCCAGGTTTTCCCCGAGGTAGGCGTAGCCCTCGTCGTTGCGCTTGAAGATCGTGCAGGCCGGGCCGCTGCCGGTGTCGCAGCTGCCGTGGTTGCCGTGGACGAGGAGCAACAGCGGCGATTTTCCGGCATAGCCTTCGGGCTGGTACATGACCCCGCGGATCTCCGCCGTCAGCGATTCGTTGGCGCCGGTCGCGGCGCCGCCTTTGAAGTTCGGTTCCTGGAAGGTGGTCTGACCGAGCTTCAGCGGATCGACGCGGTTGACGGCGTAGGACCCGCGGTCCAGCGGGTCGGGGAGCTCTTCGAAGGCGGCGCCTCCCGCGCCGCTGGCGAGCACGAGCGCGACCAGCACGCTCAGCATCAGGAGGAGCGAGAGCCGTTTCGTTGCAGGGTTCAAGGGGATCTCCCGTCTTGGGTTGGGTGGCAGGGCAGAACGGTTGGCTGGGAACCGCATTGGGCCAACCCGGAACGAGGCCGGCGAATCTACGCTCGCGCCAGTGCCCGCCGTACGGCCCGGCGTACAGGGTCTGCGCCGCCGCCTTGTCCTCCCGTACAGAGGCTTGGACCGAGGCAAACGCGAAAGCGATTTTCCATAGCCCTAGGGCCAGAAACCGCGACTACCGAATGTGAAAAAGGTCAGCCCTGCCGTAGTGCTTCGAGGCGCTCGAAGATCTCCGGCAGATGGGTCAGATAGGCGCCGTGGTCGAAGACGGCGTCGAGGTCGAGGTCCGGCGCCGCCGCGGCGAGCAGCTCGCGGAACTCGGTCCCCGTATCCCAGGCCCGCTGGGCGTTCTCCTGCACCACCCGGTAGGCGTCGTCGCGGGTCATTCCGGACTCGACCAGCGCGGTCAGCGCCCGTTGGCTGAACAGGGCGCCGTGGGTCAACCCGAGGTTCTCCCGCATCCGCTCGGCGTGCACGGTCATCCCGGCCGCCACCTTGGTCGCCAGGTCCTGCATGTAGTCGAGCAGGATCGTCGCGTCTGGCAGGACCACCCGCTCGGCGCCGGAGTGCGAGATGTCGCGCTCGTGCCAGAGGGCGACGTTCTCCAGCCCGGTCTGCGCGTAGCCGCGCAGCACCCGCGCCAGGCCGGTGATCCGCTCGGTGCGGATCGGGTTGCGCTTGTGGGGCATCGCCGAGGACCCCTTCTGGCCGGCGGCGAACGGCTCCTCGACCTCGCGCACCTCGGTTTTCTGCAGGCCACGCACCTCGGTCGCGAAGCGCTCCAGGCCGGCGCCGGCGAGCGCGATCGCCCCTAGCAGCGCGGCGTGGCGGTCACGCGGCACGACCTGGGTGGCGACGTCCTCGCGGCGCAGGGCGAGCCGCTCCATCACCCGCGCCTCGATCGCCGGCGCCACCGAGGCGTAGGTGCCGACGGCGCCCGAGAGCTTGCCGACCTGGACGCCGTCGAAGGCGTCTTGCAGGCGGCGCAGGTTGCGGTCGGCCTCGAAGGCGAAGCCGGCGAGGCGCAGGCCGAAGGTGGTGGGCTCGGCGTGGACGCCGTGGGTACGGCCGACGCAGAGCGTCTCGCGGTGCTCCAACGCCCGTTCGAGGAGGGCGTCGCGGTAGTCGCGCGCCCCGGCGACGACGATCTCCCCGGCCTGCCGCAGCTGCAGCGCCAGCGCCGTGTCGAGCACGTCGGAGGAGGTGAGCCCGTAGTGGATCCAGCGGCCGTGCTCGCCGACCGCGGCGGCGACGACGTCGACGAAGGCGGCGACGTCGTGGTCGGTGACCCGCTCGCGCTCCTGCACCGCCTCGACCGTGAAGGCGGCGTTGGCGCGGGCCGCCGCGGCGGCCTCGCGAGGGACCGCGCCCTCCTCGGCCCAGGCCTCGGTTGCCGCCAGCTCGACCTCGAGCCAGCACTCCAGCTTGCGCTCCTGCGTCCAGACCGCCCCGATCTCCGGGCGCGTGTAGCGGGCTATCACGCGTTGATTATCCGCGCCGCCAGCACGCCGGCGTTTTTCGCTCCGTCGATCGCCACGCAGGCGACCGGGATCCCGGGCGGCATCTGCACCGCCGAAAGCAGCGCGTCGAGCCCGCCCAGCGATTTGCCGAGGATCGGCACCCCGATCACCGGCAGGTCGGTGTGGGCGGCGGCGACTCCCGGTAGCGCCGCCGACATCCCGGCGCCGGCGATGATCACCCGCAGGCCGCGCATGCGCGCGTTCTGGCAGTACTCGCGGACCAGCTCCGGATCGCGGTGGGCGCTCATCACTCGCACCTCGTAACGGATGCCCGCTTCCTCAAGCGCGGTTCCGGCCGGCTGCATCTTCGGCTTGTCGTTCTTCGAGCCCATGATGATCCCGACGTGCGGCTCGTCGACGTCGATTTCGTTGAAGGCCTCCTCGACCGCGGGCATCGTCACCGGGGCGGCGGGGCTCGGGTCAGAGGACCCGCCGGGCCTGGTCGGCTGCGGTTCTGAGATCTCGCTCATCGTTTCCTCTCTGGGTTGGTCGTGCAGTTAGCCGGGCACCCGCTCGGCGGCGCGGGCGGCGATGTCGGTGCGGATCTGCATCCCGTCGAAGGAGATCCGGCTGGCCGCATCGTACGCGCGATCGCGCGCCGCGGCGGGCGTCGGCCCGAGCCCGGTGACGTTCAGCACCCGGCCCCCGGCGGTGACGATCTCGCCGTCCCGTCGCGCCGTGCCGGCGTGGGTGATCTCGGCCAGCTCCCCGGCCTCGGCCAGGCCGTGGATCGTGTCTCCCTTCGAGGAGCTCTCCGGATAACCGGCCGAGGCGAGGACCACGGTGACCGCCCAGTCGGGATCGAACTCGGCCACCGACCCGGTCAGGCCGCCGGGCTCGCGAGCGGCGAGGAAGAGGTCGAGCAGGTCCGAGCGCATCCGCGGCAGCACCGCCTGCGTCTCGGGATCGCCGAAGCGGGCGTTGAACTCGAGCACCCTCGGGCCGTCGGGGCCGATCATCAGGCCGGCGTAGAGGACGCCGTGAAACGGCGTCCCGCGCGCGGCCATCGCGGCCAGCGCCGGCCGGTGGACCCGCTCGACGATCTCCTCGACCTCCGCGGGGCCGAAGCCCGACACCGGCGAGTAGCTGCCCATGCCGCCGGTGTTGGGCCCGCGATCGCCGTCGTGGATCCGCTTGTAGTCCTGGGCCGGGGCGAGCGGGACGACATTCTCGCCGTCGCAGAGCGCCAGCATCGACAGCTCCTCGCCGGCGAGGAACTCCTCCAGCACGACCGTCGTCGAGCCGAAGCGCCGCTCGGTGAAGAAGACGTCGATCGCGGCGCGCGCCTCGGCTTCGTCGGCGCAGAGGATCACCCCCTTGCCCGCGGCCAGCCCGTCGGCCTTCAGCACGGTGGGATAGGAGGCGCGGGAGAGCTCGCCGAGCGCCTCCTCGCGACTGCGCAGCAGGACATGGGCGGCGGTCGGCACGCCTGCCTCCCGCATCAGCTCCTTGGCGAAGGCCTTCGAGCCCTCCAGCTCGGCCGCCGCCCGGCTCGGGCCGAAGGCCGGCACCCCGGCTTGCTCGAGGACGTCGACGGCGCCGGCGACCAGGCCCGCCTCGGGCCCGATCGCGACCAGGTCGACCCGGTGCCCGGTGGCGGCGGCGACGATCGCCGCCGTGTCGTCGGCGGCGACCTCGGGCAGGCACTCGGCGTCGACGGCGATCCCGGCATTGCCCGGGGCGCAGAGCAGCTCCGGCGCGTGGGCGGAGCGGCGCAGCGCCCGCACGATCGCGTGCTCGCGTCCGCCACCCCCGACGACGAGGACCTTCATCCGCGGGCTCCGGCGGTGTGCTTCAACGCTGGGCTCAGAGGGAGGAGGCGAGGTCCTCGGCCGGCATCGCGGTCAACGTCTGGCTGGTCATCGTCCCCCGCGAGCCCAGCTCGACCGAGATCTTGGCCATCGTCTTCTCGTCGGGAGCCTCGATCACGGTGACGAAGTCGTACTGGCCGAGGGTCGCGTACTGCGCCACCACCTTGGCTCCGATCTGTTCGACCTCGTGGTTCACCTCGGCCACCCGCCCCGGGTTGTTCTTCAGCGTCCGCACGCCCTCGGCGGTCAGGTTGGTCAGCATCAGGTAAGTCGGCATTTCTCTCAACCTCCAGTCGCGTCAGCCCTCCGGGGAACAAACCTACTACTGGGAAGGGGACGGGCATGCTGCGAGCGGGTGAGACGAGTGGCGTGCCCGTCCCCTTCCCCTTGCAGGTGTGCTCAGTACCCGATCGGGTGCCGCACGACGAACCCTTCGGGGTACGGCGGCTCGACGTGCCAGCGCGGCCCGGTGCCGTGGGCGTCGCCGACGGTGTCCCAGCGCAGGCCGGCGATCACCGCGTAGGTGTGGGTCGGGCTGGCGTAGATCGTGATCCACCTGCCGGGCCCCGGTTCGCCGTAGCTCTCCAGCTCGCCGGAGGTGAGTGGAGTGTCGAGCAGGCCGGCGCCGTAGAGGGCGAAGCTGACCGCGCCGGAGCAGTCGTAGCCGTAGGAGTACCAGGAGCCGTGGCCGCCGCCCCAGACGTAGGGCGTGGTGGAGATCGAGTTGGCGGCCTCGATCGCCGCCTTCACCGCGGGCGGCGCTTCGGCCGGCGCGCTGGCGATGCCGTTGGGGTTGAGGACCGCGGCCGAGCCGGGCACCTGCGCCCCGCTGGAGAGCGGCGCGATCCGCCAGTCGATGTAGCTGACCTTGCAGCCGCCTTCCATCGCTTCGGCTTCCTGCAGCACCTCCTGGACGAACCACTCGGCCTGGTTATGGGTGAAGATGCCGGCGCTGAGGCTGCCGCGCGACCAGATCAGGCGGGCCAGCGTCGCCGCCGAGTCGGCGACGTCCCGCGGCCGGATATGCCCGTCGCCGTCGCCGTCGACCCGGTACTGCGACCACTCCGTCGGGTCGAGGCCCAGCGGCCCTTCGGTTTCCAGCTGCTCGGCGTTCATCCCGCGACCGAAGTCCGACTCCAGGTGGGCGATCGCGGCCAGCGCCCAGACGCCGCGCTTGCCGAGCTCATAGCGTGCCGCCGCGCCCTCGAAGGCTTTCAGGTAGTCATCGGGGATGTCCTGCTTCCAGTCCGGGGCGGGCTCGCAGCGCAGGACTTCGATCTGCGGGCCGAGGCCGGCGGCGGTGAACGCCGGGCCGCCGACTTCGTGCGCGTAGCAGCCGGCGTTGGCGAGCACCTCGCTGACGTACCAATCGGCGTGGTTGTAGGCGTAGATCGCGGCGTAGGTGTCCCGCGGCATGCCGGCGGCGCTGAGGTAGCCGGCGGCGGCGAAGATCGCGTCTTCGGGGTTGTCGGGGTCCTTGAGCCCGTCGCGGTTGGCGTCGACCCCGTACATCGCCCAGGTCGAGGGCATGAACTGCATCCAGCCGACCGCGCCGGCCGAGGAGGGGCCGAGGTTGGTGCCGAAGCCGGTCTCGACCGCGTTGATGCCGGCCAGCACCGCCGGGCCCTGGGGTCCGAGTTCGTACTGGGCGGCGGCCCGCTGGTAGATCGGGATCAGCACCGGCGGCACGCCGGTGGCGGCGCAGGCCGAGCTCGGCAGCGCGGGGATCTGCAGCACGCTCGAGGGATTCGGCGCCGCCGCCCCTTCGGATGCCTCGCCGGCTCCCGCTTCGTCTTCGGCGCCTTCGGCCGGCGCGGGCTGCCCCTTGCCGTCGCCGGCCGAGACGCCGCCGCTGGCGGCGGGGGAGGATGGCGTGTCGGTCGCCGGCGGGACGATTTCCTCGCCTTCCTTGATCGGGCCGGGCGCCGGGTGGTCCGGGGTCGGTTCCTGCAGCGCGGCCTTCGGCGGCTGTTCGGTCAGGCTCGTCCCCTGGACCGGTGCTTCGGCCGCCGACTGGGCGCGCGCCACGGCGACCGGGACGGCCAGCGCGATCGTTGCCGCCGCGGTCGCGGCGACCGCGCGTGCTTTGCGCCTCCGCTCCACCATTACCCCAGGAGGTTGCCCACCTGCCAACCGTGCCGCTTGGTCTTCTGCATCTCGAGCCGCAGCTCGCTGGTCACGCCGACCCGCAGCAGCGAGACGCTGACCGGGTAGACGCCGTCGTGCGAGGGGGCGGGGACGACGTTGAGGACCTTGGCCTGCGGCACCTTCACCGCCGCCGGCTGCTTCGGCGGCCGGCGCAGCAGCGAGTGGGCCAGCTCACGGGTCGCGGTCAGGCGGAAGGTGCCGCGGACCTTCGCTTCGGTTTCGCCGATCTCGTAGACGACGAACGCATTGGCGAATTCGCGGGCGACCGCGAGCGCCTGCGGCCCCGCGGGCGGGCCGTTGACCGCGGCTGCCTGGGGCGACGTGGAGGAGGAAGCCGAGGGGGAGGAGGAGATCGTGCCGGTGGCGGCCGAGCTCGAGGAGGCCGTCGCGGCGGTTTCGGAGGAGGCCGCGGCCTCCCTCGCGGCCGTCCCAGAACCCCGCGTTGAGCCGACCCTCGCGTTGCCGCCCCGCGGCGGCGCGAAGACCGGCGTGGCGCCGTGCAGCGTCGCCGCGCTGTCCTTCGTCTTCGGCGCGTCAGCGGGAGCCGGCCCGGGGGCCGGCTCGATGTCGGCGACCTGGGTCGGCCCGACGCCACCCGAGTCCCTGGAGCTGGCCCAGAGCAGCCCGGCGACGCCGAGCGCGGCGACGAAGAGGGTCGCCGCCGTCAGCGCCACGGCGCCCCGCCGCACCGCTGGGTCGCGAAGCCCGTCCTGCAGTGGCCAGAGCAGGCGCCGCTGCAGGTTCCAGCGGATCCCGTCGACGCCCCGGCGCACGCCGCCACCGGCGGAGCGCAGCGCGTCCTCGCTGGGCCAGATCACCCGCTCCTCGAAGGTCAGCGCCGCGTCATGCGCCGCCGCCGGCAGGTGAGGGCGGCGCTTGTGCCGGGCGTTTATCGGAATTCGTTGGCTCTTCATGCCGGGTTTGGTCGGTTTAGCTTAGGACGGTTTGCAACAGGAATGTGAACGACAACCAAGCTCCTCGGAATCCTCCCTCAGGATTTCCTGACCTTAGAGTCTCTTCTTAAAGGCGAGCTTGGTGAGTTTGTTTCGGCATTTTCGGCCCCGAAGATGAGCCGTGCCAGGTATACGCGGCCGCCAGCGAGCCAGCAGAGGTCTACGACTGAGCACCTGGTCGGCTCTTCCGCGGCCAGGCGATTACAGAGACGCTGCCAGCACCCCAAGGAGGGTGAACTCAGGGCCGTTTGCCGGAGCGCCGGCGGCGCAGGCGCTGATACTCCGAGAATCCCGCATGATGAGCGCCTGCGTGCCGAACGCGGGAAAGAAGGTCCACGGGCGGCGCCCCGACGGTCAATTTCATCCCTGGAATCCCTGAGGCGAGACGGCGGGGTGCGCTCCATGGCAGCAAAATGCGGGGCCCGAACAGGGCGAGATTCAGCTCCCCTGGCAGCGCTGCGGACGGATACAGGACGCCGGCAAAGCCCGCCTCCCTCAGTCGTTTCCCCTCGGCCCTGCACCTCCGCTGGTCGTCGGAGACCAGCGCTTCGGGGTCGAAGCCCGCTTCGTCGGCGGTCTCGAAGTTGCGGTAGTCGGCAACATGTCCCTGATCGATCTGCACCTGCCAAAGAGGCATTGCGACCATGGCCAGATCGGCCTCTGAACGGAGATTCTCGTTCCGAATGAGCTCCGCCCACGCGCCATCGGGCGTTGCGCTCAGGTATTGGGTGGAGCCTTCACCGGCGCTATGCCAACGCTCGTCGGTCGTGTTTGACCGGACCCAGAACGGAACGTCGTAACTCGAGTAGCGAAAGAAGGTCGCCTCGACGTCAATGGCGTTCGGTTGGGGGTCACGAGGCATGTTGCGCGCGCCCTCGACGAGCCGCGGTCAGCAAGTCGAGCTCTCGAGCCGGATCCTCCAGGAGGTCGACCGGCTTCTTTCCCCGCAGCTCGGGTCGCGGCCGGAAGAACCACGCCACGACACCCGCCTCGGTCCATGAGTGGCGCAGAAGGGCGGCTATTCGGGCAACCAGCTCGAGGCGGCGCGGTGGCGGACCTGATTGGGCAGCCCACCGTTCAACCTGCCGTTGCGACCGCCCGAGCAACGCCGCCAGTTCCGCTCGGCGAATCGAAGGCAGGGTCTGATGAAGATTCTCCATCACCTCTTCGCTGCTTTGGCCGATACCTCCGACGTGGCCGTCCATCGCGTCTCGAACGAGATGCCTCAGCTGCTCGGCGCGAATCAGGATCGAGTCGATCGTGTCGAGGGGACGACTGGGATCCGCGTCCTCCACGTCCTTGATCGCGTTGATGATGATTCCTCGAAACTCCGCGAGCGCCCGCGGATCGAAGTCATCCTCGTGGAGCTCATCGTTCAGCTCCAGAAGGCGACGGGCGGTCTCGCGAAAGCGGTCAACGTAGGACGGGTCGACCGCGTCTGCCTTTGCCGCTCTGCTGACCTCCCTGGCAAACGGCTCGACGAGGTCCGCGAGCTCAACTTTCAGATGCTCAAGCCGGTTTTCGGCGACGGTGGTCATGTCTCTCCCATGTCGCTTTCATCCGACATGATAGCGACATCGCATGTCGCAAGTGGAGTCGGGCGTTTTTGAGCTCAGGCTGCTGCCGGCGCGGCAACCGTGGCATGCTCGAAGCTGAGCTCGCCCTCGGCGGCGTCGACCCGCACCAGGTCGCCTTCGGTGAACTCGCCCTCGAGGATCAGCAGCGCCAGCTTGTCGACCAGCTGCTTCTGGATCACCCGCTTCAGCGGCCGGGCGCCGTAGGTCGGGTCGTAGCCGAGGTTGCCGAGCAGGGTGCGGGCGTCGCCCGTCAGCTCGATCTCGATCCCGCGCTCGCGCACCCGCCCGACCAGCTGGCCCACCTGCAGCTCGACGATCCGGCCGATGTCGGCCTTCGAGAGGCGGTGGAAGATCACCGTGTCGTCGATCCGGTTGAGGAACTCCGGCTTGAACGTCGTCGCCAGGACCTCTTCGATCTGCTCGCGGATCCGCTCGTCGACCACCTCGCCGGCGATCCGGTCCGAGCCGACGTTGGAGGTCATGATCAGCACCGTGTTGGTGAAGCTGACGGTGCGGCCCTGGCCGTCGGTCAGCCGCCCGTCGTCCATCAGCTGCAGCAGCGTGTTGAAGACGTCTGGATGGGCCTTCTCGATCTCGTCCAGCAGCACCACCGCGTAGGGCCGGCGGCGCACCGCCTCGGTCAGCTGGCCGCCCTCCTCGTAGCCGACGTAGCCGGGGGGCGCGCCGATCAGCCGGGCCACCGTGTGTTTCTCCATGTACTCGGACATGTCGAGGCGGACGATCGCCTGCTCGGTGTCGAACATGAACTCCGCCAGCGCCTTCGCCAGCTCGGTCTTGCCGACCCCGGTCGGGCCGAGGAAGAGGAAGCTGCCGATCGGCCGGTGGGGGTCCGAGAGTCCGGCCCGCGAGCGCCGCAGGGCGTTGGAGACGGCGGCGATCGCCTCGTCCTGGCCGATCACCCGGTCGTGCAGCCGCTCCTCCATCTGGATCAGCTTTTCGACCTCCCCCTCCATCAGCCGGCTGACCGGGATCCCGGTCCATTTGGCGACCACCTGGGCGACGTCCTCCTCGGTCACCTCCTCGGTCAGCATCGTGGTGCCACCGGCGTGCAGCGCAGCCAGCCGCCCCTCCTGCTCGCCGACCGTCTTCTCCAGCTCCGGGATCTCGCCGTAGCGCAGCTTCGCCGCCCGCTCCAGGTCGGCCTCGCGCTCGGCCCGCTCGGCCTCGCGGCCGGCCTCCTCGAGCCGCGCCTTCGCCGCCTTGATCGACTCGATCGCCTCCTTCTCGTTCTGCCAGCGCGCTTTCAGCTCGCCCGAGCGCTCGCGCAGCTCGGCCAGCTCCGCCTCCAGTGCCTCCAGTCGCGCTTTCGAGGCCTCGTCGGTCTCCTTCTGCAGCGCCGTGCGCTCGATCTCCAGCTGCTGGACGCGCCGCTCGACCTCGTCGATCTCGGTCGGCATCGAGTCGATCTCGATCTTCAATCGCGAAGCGGCCTCGTCGATCAGGTCGATCGCCTTGTCGGGGAGGAAGCGGTCGGCGATGTAGCGCTCGGAGAGCGTGGCGGCGGCGACGATCGCCGAGTCGGCGATGCGGACGCCGTGGTGGACCTCGTAGCGCTCCTTCAGCCCGCGCAGGATCGCGATCGTGTCGCCGATGTCGGGCTCGCCGACCAGCACCGGTTGGAAGCGGCGCTCCAGCGCCGCGTCTTTCTCGATCTGCTTCCGGTACTCGTCGAGCGTGGTGGCGCCGACCGCCCGCAGCTCGCCGCGGGCCAGCATCGGCTTCAGCAGGTTGGCTGCGTCGACCGCCCCTTCGGCGGCGCCGGCGCCGACGATCGTGTGCAGCTCGTCGAGGAAGAGGACGATCTGGCCCTCGGCCTCCTGCACCTCGGAGAGCACCGCTTTCAGCCGCTCCTCGAACTCGCCGCGGTATTTCGAGCCGGCCAGCAGCGAGCCGATGTCGAGCGCGATCACCCGCCGGTCGCGCAGGCTCTCGGGGACGTCGCCGTCGACGATCCGCTGCGCCAGGCCCTCGACGATCGCCGTCTTGCCGACCCCAGGCTCGCCGATCAGCACCGGGTTGTTCTTGGTCCGCCGGGAGAGCACCTGGATCACCCGGCGGATCTCCTCGTCGCGGCCGATCACCGGGTCGAGGCGGCCGCTCTGCGCGTCGGCGGTCAGGTCGCGGCCGAATTTCTTCAGCGCCTGGACGCTGTCCTCGGGGCTGGGCGAGGTGACCTTGTGCGGGCCGCGCACCTCGGCGATCGCCTTCTCCAGGTCGGCGCGGCCGGGGAGGATGTTCGTCACCCCGGAGCCGCTCTCGGTCAGCGCCAGCAGCAGGTGCTCGGTCGAGATGTACTCGTCGCCCAGCGCCGCCATCTCCTTCTCGGCCTGGCGCAGGACCTGACCGAGGGTCGTCGACATCCGCGGCTCGCTCCCACCGTCGCCGAGCGTCGGCAGGGCGTCGATCGCCTCATGGGCGCGGGCGCCGATCGCCGCCGGGTCGACGCCGAGCTTCTGCAGGATCGGCGCCACCAGGCCGTCCTCCTGGACCAGCAGGGCGACCAGCAGGTGGGCGGGCGTGATCTCCGGGTTGCGGCGCGCCGTCGCCAGATGCTGGGCGGCCGCCACCGCTTCCTGGGACTTGACCGTGAATCGATCCGCCTGCATCAGCTCTTCTCCTCGCCTTCGAGTTCGACGACCCGCCTCTTCACCCGCTCCAATTCCAGCCGCAGCCTTTGTACCTGTCCTTCCAGCGCCATCACCATTTCCACCCCGGCCAGGTTCAGGCCCTCCGCGGTCAGCCCCTGGATCCGGCGCAGCCGCTCGACGTCGCGCTGCGAGTAGAGCCGCGTGTTCTTCGGCGAGCGCTTCGGCGCGATCAGCCCCCGCGCCTCGTACATCCGCAGCGTCTGCGGGTGCATCTCCGCCAGCTCGGCGGCGACCGAGATCATGAACACGCCCCGCTCCTCGTCGAGGGTCGCCTTGATGCGGTGGCGGCGGTAGGTGGCCATCAGCGCGCCGCCTTGCGCAGCAGGTCGGCGCGCTGATCGGACCCGTTCAGGGTTTGGGCAAGCTTCTCCGCCGCCTCGGTCTGCTCCTCGCTCAGCTCGGCGGGGATCGCGATCTCGAGGCGGTAGCGGATGTCGCCGTTGCCCCGGCCTTTCGGCTTCGGCGGGCCCTCTCCGCGCAGTCTCTGGATCGTCCCGTGCCTGGTGCCCGGGGCGACCTTGATCTTCTTCGTCCCGTTCAGGGTCGGGACCTCGATCGTGCCGCCGAGCAGGGCCTCGCCGACCGAGATCGGCACGCTGACCTCGAGATTGCCGCCGTCGAGCCGCCTGAAGACCGGCGAGCTGGCGACCCGGGTGGTCACGTAGAGATCGCCGGCCGGGCCGCCGCGCGGCCCGGCCTCTCCTTTGCCGGCGAGCCGGATCCGGGTGCCGTCTTTGACCCCGGCGGGGACGTTGACCTTGTAGCGCTTGGTCTGCTGGGTGAGGCCCGAGCCGCCGCAGGTCGGGCAGGGGTCTTCGATCACCTGGCCGGCGCCCCCGCATTGCGGGCAGGGCTGGCTGATCGAGAAGAAGCCCTGGCTCTGGGCATCGATGCCGCGGCCTTCGCAGCGCGGGCAGGTGGTCGGGCCGGTGCCCGGCTTGGCGCCGGGGCCGCGGCAGGTCGGGCAACGCTCGGCCTTCGGCACGGTGACGTTGACCTGGGCGCCGTTGACGGCCTGGTCGAAGCTCAGCGAGACCTCGGTCTCCAGGTCGCGGCCGCGGACTTCCCGCGGTCGGGCCCGGCCACCGCTGCCGCGGTTGAAGAGCGAGGAGAAGATGTCGCCGAGGTCGGCGCCGAAGCCGCCGGCCTGCGCGCCGCCGGGCCCGAACGGGCCCTGGCCGCCGCCGAAGCCGCCGAAGACACCACCGGCCGAGTCGTACTCCTTGCGCTTCTCGGGGTCCGAGAGCACGTCGTAGGCGGCGGAGATCTCCTTGAACCTCTCCTCCGCTTTCGGATCGTCGGGGTTGCGGTCCGGGTGGTATTTGCGCGCCAGTTTCCGGTAGGCCTTCTTGATCTCCTCGTCGGAGGCCTGCTTGGAAACCCCTAGCGCCTTGTAGAGCTCGTCCGCCATCGTCCTCCTACGCGCTCACCACCACCCGAGCCGGCCGGATCAGCTGGTCCTCATAGCGGTAGCCCTTCTGCATCACCTCGACCACGACGCCGGACTCGGCCCCCTCGACCGGCACCGTCGAGAGCGCCTCGTGCTGGGTCGGGTCGAACTTCTCTCCTTTCGGATCCACCGCCTCGATGCCGTTGCGCTGCAGCGTCTCCCGCAGGCCGCGGAAGACCAGGATCACCCCGTGGGCGAGCCCGTCCTCGGAGTCGCCCTCGGGATCCAGCCCGGCGGCCTGAATCGCCCGCTCCAGATCGTCGAGCACCGGCGCAACGTCGCGTGCCATCCCCACCTTCCCGCGCACCCCGGCGGCCTGCACCTCCGCCGCCATCCGCTTGCGAAAATTCTCAAAGTCAGCTTTCGTCCGTTTCGCCAGGTCGAGGTACTCGTCCCGCTTGGCTTCGGCGTCTTCGAGCAGCGCAGCAAGGTCCCGCTCGACGTCGGAAGCTTGGTCCCCCTGCGCCGGGCCGTCCTGGCCATCGGAGCTGTCGACCGACGCCGTCTCTGAGGCGTCCGGCGAGGCGGGCTCTCCCGCGGGTGGCGGGGTAGGGGGGACCTCCCCCGAGGAAGCTTCAGCTACCGGAGGGGGTGGGGGGTCCCCTGCCCCGACAGGACCCGCGGGCGGGCGCTCCTCCTCGTCATGCCCGGCGACAGGACCCGCCGGCGGGCGCTCCTCCTCATCGCGCCTCATTTGCCGCCGTCCTCGTCGACCACCTCGGCGTCCACGACCTCCTCCTCGTCACCCGAGGACTCGCCGCCGCCGTCGGCCGAGGACGCCGCCTGCTCCTCCTGCGCCGCCGAGTAGATCTGCTGCGAGGCCTGGGTCATCGCCGTGTTCAGCGCCTCGAGCTTCGAGTTGATCTCCTCGACCGTGCCCGAGTCCAGCGACTCGCGCACGTCCTTGATCGCCGCCTCGGCCTGCTCCCTGGTCGCCGAGTCGACTTTGTCGCCCGCCTCCTGCAGCGTTTTCTCCGCCTGGTAGGCGGAGTTCTCGGCGACGTTTCGGGCCTCGGCCAGCTCGCGCTGTTTTTTGTCCTCCTCGGCGTGGGCCTCGGCGTCGGAGACCATCTGGTTGATTTCCTCGTCGCTCAGGCCGGAGCCGGATTTGATCTCGATCTTCTGCTCTTTGCCGGTCCCTTTGTCGGTCGCGGTGACGTTGATGATCCCGTTGGCGTCGATGTCGAAGGTGACCTCGATCTGCGGCATCCCGCGCGGCGCCGGCGGGATGCCGGTGAGCTGGAATTTGCCCAGGCTCTTGTTGCCGGCGGCCATCTCGCGCTCGCCCTGCAGGACGTGGATCTCGACCGAGGGCTGGTTGTCGTCGGCGGTCGAGAAGACCTCCGACTTCTTCGTCGGGATCGTCGTGTTGCGCTCGATCAGCCTCGTCATCACGCCGCCTTTGGTCTCGATCCCGAGGGTCAGCGGGGTGACGTCGAGGAGCAGGACGTCCTTGACGTCCCCGGCCAGGACCCCGGCCTGGATGCCGGCGCCGACGGCGACGACCTCGTCCGGGTTGACCCCCTGGTGCGGCTCGGAGCCGGTCAGCTCCTCGACCTTGTCGCGCACCGCCGGCATCCGGGTCATGCCGCCGACGAGGACGACGTGGTCAATTGAGGCATCGGCGTCGTCGAGCGCCCGTTTGACCGGGCCGACGATCCGCTCCAGCAGATCGGCCGTCAGCTCGTTCAGCTTCGACCGCGTCAGCCGCAGGTCGAGGTGCTTGGGCTGGCCCTCGACGGCGGTGA
>DATAEW010000100.1:0-32899 GCA_036257815.1 Solirubrobacterales bacterium | reverse complement strand
CAGACCAGCCCCGAGGGGCGGCTGATCCGCCACATGTTCCAGGCCCTCGACCAGTTCGAGGTCGAGAAGCTGGGGCGCGAGGTGCGGCGCGGGCAGACCGAGAACACCCGACAGGGATACCGCAACGGCGGTCGCGCGCCCTACGGCTACAGGCTGCGGCACCAGCCCCATCCCGACCCGCGCCGAGCCCGCGCCGGAGACACGAAGTCGCGGCTGGCCCGCGACCCCGAGCAGGCGCCGGTGATCGTCGAGATGTTCCAGCGCTTCCTCTCCGGTTCCGGCTACAAGGAGATCGCCGACCACCTCAACCGGCCGGGCGGCCCTCCCCCACCCCGCCACGTCGATTCCAAGCGCAACACCTCAGGGAAGTGGTCGAAGACGACGATCCGCTCGATGCTCGAAAACCACGTCTACACCGGCCGGCTCTACTGGAACCGGCTCGACTTCCGCGCCATCAAGCAGGGCGAGGGGCCGCTGGTGCGGCGCAGTCCCGAGGACTGGATCGAAGCCGAGCAGCGCCATGAGGCGCTTGTCTCGGAGGAGGACTTCGAGCGGGTGCAGGTCGAGATGAAGTCGCGCAGCACCGGCCAGGGCGGCAACCGCCGCCGCTACACGCAAAAGCGCTTCTACCAGCTACGCGGGATCGTCCATTGCGCGACCGGACACAACCCGCTGCGGATGCAGGGCAAGCATCGCAAGAGCAGCACCTACTACACCTGCGGCTACCGGCTCGACTACGGCGACACCGCCGCCGAGGCGACCGGCCACGGCAAATGGCAGTACGTCCGCGAGGACAGCCTGCTCACGCTGATCGACGCCTTTTTCACCACGCGCGTTTTCGGCGCCGATCGCCTCGCTCACTTTCGCAAGCAAAGCTCCACCTTGGCGGCCGAACTGGAGAGCAAAGACGGCGCGAAGCGGAAGCGCGCAGGCACCCAGCTCGGCGAGGTCGATCAGCGGATCGAGCGCCAGCTCGCCGCGATCGAGGCCGGCGTCGATCCTGTCCTCGTCGGCGAGCGCATCCGCGAACTGAAAACCGAGCGCCAGGAGGTCGAGGCCGCGATCGCCCAACTCGACCAGGAGCAGCGGAACGGCGAGGGGCTCGACGTAGACGAGGCGGTCGCGATCCTCGGCTCCCTGCCCGACCTCGCAAAACCTCTGGCCGAAGCCGATCCCGAACTGCGCCGATCGGTATTCGAGGCCTTCCGGCTGAGGGTCGAGATCGACCGTAACAGTGGCCTTGTACGACTAAAGGCGCTCGTGTCGAGCGCCTTTAGTCAAGTGAAAGACCTGAGTGACGTTTGCTCCACTAAGACCATAGCGGGGGCAGGATTCGAACCTGCGACCTTCGGGTTATGAGCCCGAACCTGGAGTGCGGCTGGACTACGTGGAGCACGGTCTTAAGCGGTATTCGCGAGGTCGAGCGACGTGGAGATCGGCTGGAGTCTGTGGGGCTTCTTGCCCCATTTCTTGCCCCAGGAGCTACATGTGAAGCCGGCGATGGGCGATCTCGTAGACAATCGGCTTCCAAGGTTGGGCAGGATGACGCTCGCCCACCGCAATCAGCACCAAGGCCGGTTTGCCAGCCTCTTCGTTACCAGCAAGAACCGCGCCCCCCACTGGCCTGCGGGCTGAGGGATGTAGAGCTTGAGACAGCCCCCGAAGCGGGTTCCATCCTGGCCTTCCACTTCGCAGCGACGCAGCCAACTGACCTGCGCGCCCTTTTCGCGCAGGGTCGCGACCAACGGCTCAATCGCAGCCCACGCTGCTGACGTGCAACGAGCGAGATCCTCGCTCAGGACCTCATCGACAACGCAAACCTCAAAGCGCGGACCCGCGCCCGCGCTCGCCACCGATATCCCTCGCCGTCGGTGGGCAACGACCCGAAGTGCCGCTCGAAGTCCTCAGGGCTCAGTGGGGTGGTGCCGGACCGCTTGCGAATCTCCCCAATCGCGGTCGCCTTGGAGTGCCAGTCCGGCGCGAAGATCAGCTTCGCCTCCGCCGCTTCCTCCTCGGTCATCGCGTCGATCTGCGCGTGCAACTCGGCCTTGGTCATAGAAGGATCGTAGCCACCGCATCCGCCGTATCCGGGCTCTCCGAGCAGGAGGCCGAGGCCGCCCTGGTGATCGTCGAGCGCCGGCGCGACGATCCGATGCTGCAGGCTCTCGCTGCGGCGCCGATCGACAACGAGCCCTCCAGTCCAGAGGAGGACACCAGCGCGGTCGACGCCCTGGCCTGCTACCGCCGGGGCGAGGCGGTCTCCTCCGAGGAGATGCGCCGCGAGCTCGGCCTCGATTGAGCCCCGACTGGTCGCATGAGATCACGTCGCCCGCTCGGCGCGACTTGAAGCGACTAGACCCGCCGATTCAACGCTGGATTCTCGGCGCGGTCGCCGCTGGCACAGCGAAGGCGGGTTTTGAACACCTTCCCGCGAGCGGCTATCGGTTCGTGGAGGTGCGAGTGCTGCCGTGAAGTCGCGCGCGGGGAAGCCCGGCAGAAGATCCGTCCAGGGCCCGCGCGACGAATCGGTGCCTTGTGCCGGAAACGCGATAATTTTCGCCTCGAAATGAGCGAGGAATCGGAGAACGTCGTCGTCTGTCTGGACGAGAGCAGTGCCCGCGCCGAAGCGGCACAGCGCGAAGCGCTCGACCCCGAACGGGATCGGTACTACTGGCACGGCGTCTGCCTCGAAGGGCAGTGGATCGCGAAGCGCTACCCCCGCGTGGACGCCACGCTACCGGGGGGGAGCAGCTGGACCGACTTGTTCCTCCGCTGGTAGGGAGGCAGGTGCGAGAAATGGCAGTGCCGCCCGGCTCGGGAATAGGAACCGCGGCGGGATCCGAACCCGCGACCTTGGATCTGTGTCACACTCTGTTCAATTCATATTGAACAGAGTGTGTTAGGTTCCCTGCCTGACCTATGAAGAGGCACGGCAGGAGTTCATCGCCGCGTGGGGAACGCTCGGCGTCGAGTGGGGCATCAGCCGCCATGCGGCCCAGGTGCACGCGCTGCTGCTCACTTCCGCGCAGCCGATGACTCTTGATGAGATCGTCGCCGCGCTGGGCATCTCCAAGGGCAGCGCCAGCATGAGCACGCGGTTTCTGATCGACTGGCAGCTCGTGCGCCGGCGGATCGGGCCCGACGGGCGGCGCGATGTGTTCGAGGCCGAGGCGGACGTCTGGGAGATGGCGCGGCGCATCATCCTTCGACGGCGGCAGCGCGAGCTTGAGCCGCTCGTACGGCTGCTCGGACAGTTGACCGAGTTCGACGCGGCACCACAGCAGCGCACCGAGTCCCAGCGCTTTCGCGCGATCCTGTCGGACCTGCACACCCTCGGCCGCAACGCTAACCGCGTGTTGGACCTCGCGCTGAAGCTGGACCGGACGACGTTCTTCAAGCGCGTCCTCATGCGGCCGTGAAGTTCGTACTCGCAGGCGGCTCAGGGCAGATTGGGCGCGGGCTCGCATCGGCGCTCCTGGCCGCCGGCCACCAGATCGTCGTGCTCAGCCGCCACCCCACACCCGGCCCGGCCCGGTCGATCCCCTGGGACGCGAAGACCGTCGGAGAATGGGCAAGCGAGGTCGACGGCGCCGACATCGTCGTCAACCTCGCCGGCCGCAACGTCAACTGCCGCTACACGGCCGCCAACCGACGGGCGATCATGGACTCGCGGGTGGAGTCGACGACCGCTATCGGCAAAGCGATAGCGCATGCAGGGAGCCCTCCCCGTGTCTGGCTGCAAGCCAGCACCGCGACGATCTACGCGCATCGCTACGACGCTGATAACGACGAGCGCCACGGACAGATCGGAGGCAACGAGCCGAACGCCCCACCGAGTGGCGTTTCAGCATCGACGTCGCCCGCTCGTGGGAGGCGGCAGCACAGCGTTTCGACACGCTGAGCACGCGGATCGTGCTGATGCGCTCGGCGATGGTCATGAGCCCTCAGCCGGGCGGGATCTTCGACGTGTTGCTGCGTCTCGTCCGCGCCCGCCTGGGTGGACCGGTCGGCGGCGGCCGCCAGTACATCTCGTGGATCCACCACGACGACTTCGCCCACGCGTTGCTTTGGCTCGTCGCACAAGACGAGCTCAAGGGACCGGTCAATATCGCCGCGCCGAACCCGCTGTCCCAGGCTAAGTTCATGCGCGCGCTGCGCACCGCCTGGGGCGTGCGCACCGGACTGCCGGCGACGCGCTGGATGGCGCCGGCCGGCGCGCTGGCGATGCGCACCGAGACCGAGTTGGTGCTGAAGAGCCGACGGGTCGTCCCCGGCAGACTGCTCGCTTCGGGATTTCAGTTCGATCACCCGACCTGGCCAGAGGCCGCCGTCGAGTTGTGCGCTGCCTGGCGCAGCCAGCGGACGGGATGATCGTTCTCTACGACGGCGACTGCGGCGTATGTCGGGTGTCCGTCGCCTTGCTGCTGCGCTGGGATCGGAGCGGTTCGCTCGAGCCTGTAACACTGCAGAGTGAGCGAGCCGCGCGCCTGCTCATCGGCATGAACGAGGCAACGCGGATGGCGTCCTCGCACGTCGTGCTCGCCGACGGCCGAATCCTGTCGGGGGCCGCCGCCGCACCAGAGGTGCTCAAGTCCCTCCCGGGTGGGCGGGCGCTCGCCGCGATCGCCCGCCGCCTGCCACGCACGACCGGTCGGTTCTATCGAGCAGTTGCGGGCAACCGCGACCGGATCGGCCCGCTGCTGCCGCCCCGCGTCGGTGACTGGGCACGCCGCGAGTTGAAACGACATCACATGCGTGGCCCCACAAGGGCGACATGACCCGGAGCTCCGACGAGGGCTACTTCTTGAGCGCGTAGCCGGCGCCCTTCTTGACGATCAGCTTCTGGGTCCGGGCTTTGCGAATCAGCCCGTGGACTTGGCTTGCCGAGACGCCGATCTCGGCGGCGAGCTCCGAGGGCCGGGCGCCGGGCTTGGCTCCGATCGCCGCCAGCAACTACTCGCGGCGCTGGCCGCGCGGCGCCCGTGCTCGGCGCCGACGTTTGCTCGGGCCCCGTTTGAGGCGTGGTTTGCCGGTGCGGCGGGACCGGCCCCCGTCCCTCTCTCCCATGCTCATCAGGGCTCGCTGCAACTGGGCGGCCTCGGCCTCAATCGCGCTCAGGCGCTCGGAGATCAGCTTGCGGGCGGCGTCGATCGTCTCTGATATATGCTCCTCTTCTAGTTGGGGTGAAAGCGGACTGTATTGCCAAAGCCGACGTTCCCCCGCCGCCCCAGGAACAGAGGTACTCTGATGGTAGTCGAGCGACAGACACCGTCCCAAGCCGCTAACGAGTGCGGCGGGGCATCAGTCCCGGCCGGGCGCGCCGCCCCGTCGCGGCTAAGCGGACCAGGTTCGGCCAGTCGGCTCGCCCACCCTCATCGCAAGCTAATCGTCATCCAGGGCGGGGATCTGTATGACCGTCGGGTTCGTACCCCGACAGTCACTGGAGTTATGAGCCCGAACCGTTGGATCGGCCGGGCTACGTGGGGCTAGGTTTCAAGCGGCTTTCGCGAGATCGAGCTACGTGGAGATCGGCTGGGATCTGTGGGGCCTGTTGCCCCATTTGTTGCCCCAGAACCAGCTGCCAGCTTGCACCGGGAACCGGCTGGAGGCTCGTCGGATACCCGTTGGTCGATGGAGCTCCTCCCCAGGCCCCTATATATCGTCGCCACCGCTGATCTGAATCAAATGGGCCGGGGATAGATCTCTGGAAGCAAGGCAGGTCAATGAACCAAGCGAAAAAAGTCAAGGCTACGCCGCATCGCCGATCGCTCCCTTTAGCTTTGGCGACCGCGCTGCCCTTGCTCCTCGTGGCGGCAACCGTTGCCTGGGCCGTGGGCGAGCTGTCTCCGAAGTCCGAGCTGGCTGCGTGTATCTCCCAGACTGGGTCGGAGGGAGAGTGCCAAGACGGCAGGGCGCTCCGTATCCCGATGGCCGCAGCCATGAGTCCAGACGGCAAGAACATCTACGTTGCCAGCCAGGATTCCAATGCGGTTGCGATCTTCGATCGTGATCTAGCCACGGGAGTGCTGCACCAGAAGTCCGACACCGCCGGCTGCGTCTCGAAGGATGGGAGCGAAGGCCCCGGGAGCAGAACCGGAGGTGCCTGTCAGCAGGGCAGGGCGCTTAGCCAGGCATCCGATGTCGCCGTCAGCCCTGACGGCGCGAACGTATATGTCGTCAGCACCTTCCCAGGCGCCATCGCAGTCTTTGATCGCGACTCCGCGACCGGGGTGCTGAGGCAACAGTCAGGTGCGGCTGGCTGTGTCTCGGACAACGGCTCGAAGGGCGCCTGTCAGCGCGCCAGGGCACTAGTGCGGCCGGCGGCCGTCGTGGTAAGCCCCGACGGCAAGAACGTGTATGTCGCTTCCGAAGAATCGAACGCGGTGGCCATCTTCGTCCGGGACCCAACGACCGGAGCACTCTCACAGGCGCCCGGCTCGGCGGGTTGCATTTCCGAAACTCCGGCGGGCGAGCGCTGCCGAAAAGGCAGGGCGCTTGAGTTCGCGGACGGGCTCCTCATCAGTCCGGATGGCAAGAATGTCTACGTTTCGGCCCTCAATTCATTGGCGATCCTCGATCGCGATCCGGATACCGGCGCCCTAATCCAGAAGTCTGGTTTTCTGGGCTGCGTCTCCAAAGACGGACGAGACGGGTGCCGAGGAGGACGGTCACTCAAAGCCCCAGGAGGTATCGCGGTAAGTCCAGATGGCAGGAACATCTACCGGACCAGCGACATCTCAAACGCCGTGACGAGCTTCGACCGCGATGTTAAAACGGGCGAGCTGACCTCAAGGCACCAAAATGATGGCTGCATCGCCGAGATCGGGGCGAGGTACGGCTGCCGGGACGGAAGGGCCCTCAGAGACCCGCTAGCTGTCACCGTCAGTCCCGACGGCAGGAGCGTCTATGTCGGCAGCTTCGGCTCTGATGCGGTGGCGATCTTCAGCCGCAATCCAACGAGCGGATCGCTCACCCAAATCCCCGGCCGCTCAGGTTGCGTCGGCGAGTACATCACGAAAGGCTGCCAGAAAAAGGGTGAGATCGGCCTCCCGGAAGAGATCGTGATCAGCCCTGATGGAAAGGATGTCTACGTCGTCAACTCCGGCATCAGCACGTTGTCCGTCTTCGACCGGAGGGCGCCGACCGGTAAGCTCGTCCCAGGCTAGCGGCAGCTCCATGGGCCTTCAGTTCCGATAGCTCGACTACCCGCCAAGATGTTGAGTCCGACTCCGCTTCATCGCGGCCCGCCACCAAACATTCCTCGGCACCCTCATAGAAATCTCGAGAGTCCCTAGTGGTCTGACCGTCGGGTTCCTACCCCGACAGTCCGCTTATGAGACTGAGCCTGGAGATCGGCTGGACTACGTGGAGCTAGGTTTCAAGCGGTTTTCGCGAGATCGAGCTACGTGGAGATCGGCTGGGATCTGTGGGGCTTCTTGCCCCATTTCTTGCCCCAGCAGGGCCACGCCACAGAGACAATCACGACGGAAGCATCATCCTGAGCAAGAGCCCTACGGGGATCGGCGAAAGATGCGACATCACGTCAGACATACAAGAGATGAAACCCCCTGTATGTCTGACATGAGCCGATCTCACTGGCACAGCTGGATCAGTAGCGATAGCGGACCTTGAACAGTGGATCGTTCTGCCAGGTCCAGCCGATCACATGACGCCCGCCTAGATCGGCCTCGGCCTTCGTGCCAAATTTCCGACCCGGGATTGTTCGGATCGGAAAGGGCAACGGCGCTGACTGCAGTGGTCGCTCGCGGGAGAATGCTGAGCAGCCCAATCGAACCGCCAGCCTGGATAACGAAGGACGGCAGAGGTCCAATGACGCCGAACTCGAAGGTGCGGTCTTCGACCTTCTGCGCTGCGATCTCGTAGAAGAGCCTCAGCTTGATCTCGCCGGCCTTGACTCGCACAACAGCAGCAGAGAGGCCATCGGCGCATCTCTCGAGCTGCGTCGCAACGGCTTTCTGCTCCTTCTTCGAGGTGCCATCAGCCAATGCCTCAAGCCGCTCAACGAGCTCCTCGTCATAGACCGAGCGCTCGACCGGATCGAAAGAGAAGACCGCCCCGTCCTTGACGTGCTCGTCGGAGTAGCGAACGATTGGCTTCTGCTGCGCCTCGCCGGACATAGGCAGAAGCAGCAGCGCCTCCTCAGCCCCATCGATTGGCGCTACCAGCTCCAGCGAGCTGGTCACCGCCACCTCGTCGTGATCTTGGCTGCCGTCACCCTTGGAGATCACGTCGATCACGGTGTCAATGTGTTTGATCGGGATGTTCGTTAGTTCCTGAAACGCCATTTGCGCCTCCTTCTGCCGTTAGGCCTTGTGAGAACGGGGGTGTTCTCTTGTGAGAACAGCGGAACCGTAGCAAAGATCATCGTCTGGCGAGAACAGCTACATTCTCTTAAGAGAACAGTGCCCACCCAGCTCTCTCTTTCGCTACTAGACATGGAGCGGCTTGAGCAGCCACAGAAGACCGACGCTGAGCGAATAGCTGACATCGCTGCTCGCTTGATCGCGGACCTCGACCAAGAGCCACCAATTCCGCTGGAGATTGTGGCCTCCTATCGCGACATTCCAAAGATCGAACTGGTTGAGATGCCCCAGGCTGGCTCTCTCACGCCAAGCGCTAATAGCCTGGTGATGCAGCTTCGAGCCAGTGATTCGCCACGGCGCCGACGCTTCACTGGCTTTCACGAGGTCGGCCATACCTTCCAACCGGGCTATCGGGAGCAACGGCTTTTTCGGTGTTCGAACCCGACCATCGTGTCCCGACCAGCAAATGATCCCGAGACGCTCGCCGATGTGGCAGCTGTAGAGCTTCTCCTGCCACGCACTTACTTCGAGCCAATGGCCCTGGCTTCTGAATTCTCGATCGAGTCAATCGTCGCACTCGCCGACGAATTTGAGGCAAGTCCGCAGGCGACCTCATATCGGTTCGCGAGCTTTTGGCCTGAGTCGACGCTGGTACTCGTCCTTGAGCCCGGCTTTCGCAAAGAAGAGAAAGGAGATTCGGAGGCGACCGCAAAGCTCAGGGTCGTTTCTGCATGGCCCCATCCATATGGAGCATGGCCGTTCATCCCCAAGAACAAGTCGGCCATTGAAGACGGAGCGCTTGCGCGGGCCCTGAACGGAGAGGTAATCAAAGAGAGCGCAGGACTAGAGGAGTTGGGCATGGAGAGCACCGGCGGCTTGGAACTGACAGCAAGGCTTTTTAGATACGGCCGTGGACTGGAACGGCGAGAGCGAGTTCTGGCGCTCTATCGACGTCCGGGCAAAAGCAATGGCTGACGCAACGAAAACCGGACAGGAGATCAAGGAACGACGCGAGCAGATTGGATACTCCTTGAGTCAGCTTGCCGAGCGCGCCGAGATAAGCAAGGGCTATCTCTGGAAGCTTGAGAGCGGCGACGCTGAGGTCCGACCTTCAGCGGAGACCCTTTACAGAATTGCTCGAGCACTTGGGACCTCAATGTCGGAGCTAATGGGGAGGTCGGTCCTCGTTGACCAAGCAGAAGAGCTCCCCCAGGCGCTGATCGAATTCGCGGAGGACGAGGGACTAGGCGAACGCGATAAAGCGATGCTGGCGCAGATTAATTTCCGCGGTAAACAACCTGAGCGGCCAGAGGATTGGGCCTTCATCTGGCACGCGATCAGGCGTTCAATACCCGAAAGCGAACGAAAGCGTCCGAGCGCCAAAAAAAAACCGAGATAAGAAGTGTCTGTGCCCCGCCCACTGGCCATCACGGCCACAAGCGCTTGAGACCCTTCTCATAGACTCCATAGATATATGGCCCTGGCTTGCGGGCCCGGCGGAGGATTCGATGGCGATTCGAGACGAATCGCTCGGTCTGTTCTGCGCCGCGCATGTTGCGGTTGGTCAGACAGAAGACACGAACGGCCGCCTTGGTGAGGGCGTCGCGCTCGGCGGGGCGGCGGCGGATCGCGTCGTCCTTGGTGAGGACGATCCAGTCGTGCTTGCCGGCGTCTCGTAGCCAAACCTCATCCGCGAGAAGCTGGGCGCGCTTCTCGCCGTAGACGTCGGCCATCGAATGGACCGTGAGACCAGCGTCGCGAAGGCCCCCGACGATGCTCTTGCCAAGGCTGCGATCGACGAAGAACTCAGCCGGCTTTTCCGAACGAGACATCGCCGCGGACTATCCGGCGCGGCGTCCTCGCCCCACGGCTCAGGCTGCGGTCCGGGTTGCGAGCCGGATTACGTCCTCGACCTCATCGGGAGGGACGCTGAAGTCTGTTGCGATCTCGGCGACGGAGTCGCCAGCTTGGAAGCGGTCGACGAGATCCTCTACGCGAGCGCCGCCGTGGGCGACGACCGGGAGGCCAAATGCAACCCTTGGGTCGACGACCACTTTCGCGTTGCCGTAAGTCGGCAGTCGCACCGAATCCGCCCAGCCGTCCCCTCCGTAATGGATGCGCTTCAGGTAGTCCTTGACGACGCCGGAGAACTGGCGCTGCTGGGTTCGGACGACGACCAGATCCATGACCTCGCGCTCGCCACGCTTGTTCGCGTAGTCGAAGAGGACCTCGGCCCCATCGGTGTAGAGGCGCTTGGAGGCAAGCGCGTGATCGACGCCGATCTCCTTTTCCAGAACCTCTACGGCGGGCCGAATCCGCTGCAACGGCACCCCGGCTCGCCTGAAACTCGACAGCACGAAGGCCTCGGCGAAGCCGATGAAGGGCACCGTCGCCTCCCGGCCGTGTGGCGGAAAGCAAGTGATCAGCGGATGCTTGGCGGCTTCCGGCGGCCGAGCCCAACGCTGGATGTTCGACTTGGGCACGTCGAGATATCCAGCAGTCTCGCGTAGCGTGAAGATCGCACGGACGAGCCGGGGATCGTCTGCCCCGAGATGAGCCTTCTGTCTCGCGTGAGTCTTGATCAGAGCCTTCCTTCTGAACTCCAGTTTCCGCTGCTCTCGATCGTAGCGGCGGCTGCGGTCAGCGCTCGCTGGGCAAGGCCCAAAACGACCTCACTTTGACCTCATCTTGCCCCAGGGCTTGCCCCAGAGGCCCTTTTGCACCCTCTTGTCTACAGGCCAGAAACACGAAAACCCTGCGATTTGCAGGGCTTTCGCTGCATAGCGGGGGCGGGATTCGAACCCGCGACCTTCGGGTTATGAGCCCGACGAGCTACCTGGCTGCTCCACCCCGCGGCGGACCTTGCATGGTAGCAATGGGGAGAGGGCTTGGGCAAGGAGATGGGTGGGTCGGGAAGGAGGCTTGCAAGGGGCGCTGGAGGGGTCCTCGGCTCTAGAGTGCCGGGGCCGATGCTGGATGGGGCGAAGCGGGTCGCGGTGATCGACGTCGGGACGAACTCGGCGCGGTTGCTGGTGGCCGATGTGGCGGCTGGGCGGGTGGTGCCGGTGGAGCGGCGCAGCACGGTGACGCGGCTGGGCCGGGGCGTCGACCTGACCGGCAGGTTGTCGGCGGAGGCGATCGAGGATGCCTGCGCGGCGGTGGGCGATTACGTCGCCCTGCTGGGCGAGCTGGGGGCGGAGAAGGTCGACGCGATCGCGACCAGCGCCGTGCGCGACGCGGCCAATGGGGGCGCCTTCGTGGCCGAGCTGCGGGAGCGGTTCGCGCTGACGGCGCGGGTGCTCGACGGCGAGGAAGAGGCCCGGCTCACCTACCTGGGCGCCACCTCCGAGCACCTGCCCACCCAGCCGACGCTGGTCGTCGACATCGGCGGCGGCTCGACCGAGCTGATCGTCGGCACCGGCTCGGAGATCTCCTTCCACGCCTCGATGCAGGCCGGCGTCGTCCGCCACACCGAGCGGCACATCGCCTCCGACCCGCCGTCGGCGGCGGAGCTGGAAGCGCTTGCCACCGACGTCCGCAACCTGATCGAAGCCGCGGTGCCGGGCGAGCTGCGCGCCGCGGAGGGGATCGCGGTGGCCGGCACGCCGACCTCGCTCGCCGCGATCGAGATGGAGTTGGTCCCCTACGACCCGGCCCGCGTCCACGGACACCTCCTCGAGCTGCCCTCGGTCCAGCGGATGTTCTCCCGCCTCGCCTCGGTTCCGCTGAGCGAGCGGGTCGAGATCGCCGGCCTGCACCCCGACCGGGCGCCGACGATCGTCGCCGGCGTCGTGATCCTGGTCGAGACGATGCGGGCCTTCGAGTTGGCCCGGATCACCGTCTCCGAGCACGACATCCTCTACGGCACGGCGATCGCCGCGGCTGCCTAAGCGCTTTTTTGCCGAAATGTAAGAACCAGCCTGTTAAGTCGAGGATCCTCGCGGTACCGGTTGGACAGCCGGGCAGCGTTTGGTAGGACAGTGAGGTCAGAATCTGCCCCTAACCACGAATAATAGGTAGGCAGGTGCTACCTTATTCCGAGTAGGGGCTGAAGCGCCAACTGGACGTATCGGACAGCCACGCGCATAATCCCCTCAACCGGAAAAGAGGTGGGGCGATGCCCGACCTTCGACCCGGTGTACAGGGCTTAGGCGATTGCCGCATCATGGCGCCTCCCGCCGTCTGAGCCCATCTAATACACATGGTCCCTGAAGACGTACCCCTGCCCGTCCTGAGGGGCCAGCTTGAATCGGTCGCCAGCGATGGCGGCCGATTCTTGTTTGGCGGAAGCGATGCCTCCGGAGCCGGCCTCGGCCGACCCGGCGCCGCCTCAGGCTGCCGGCAAGCCAGCCGGAAACCCCCTGGCTAAGCCAAATTAGATTTGCGCGGGTAGACGACCTCGGGATCGGTGAGGACGTTGACCAGCGTTGGTCGGCCGGACTCGAACGCCCGCTCGAGCGCTGGCCGCAGCTCCTCCGGCCGGCGCACGAGGACGCCGTCGCAGCCGAGCGATTCGACCAGCTCGTCATAGCGGGTCTCGGGCCGCAGCTCGGCCGCCACCGAGTAGCCGTAGAGGAACTTCATCGGATGGTGCTCGAGCGCCCAGATGCCGTTGTTTCCCATCACGCCGACGACTCCGAGGCCGTGCCGGGCCATCGTGTCGAACTCCATTCCGGCAAATCCGAAGGCACCGTCGCCTAAGAGCAGACAAACCTGGCGGTCGGGATGCGCGACCTTGGCCCCGATCGCCTGGCCGGGGCCGGCGCCGAGGCAGCCGAACGGCCCCGGGTCCATCCAGCAACCGGGCTCGAAGGTGTCGATGAAGCGGCCGGCGTAGGAGACGAAGTCGCCGCCGTCGCCGACCACGATCGCGTCGCGGTCCAGCACCTCGCCCAGCTCGCGGTAGACCCGCACCGGGTGCAGCGGCGAGCGTTGGTCGTCCAGCTCCTCCCGCTCGGCCGCCCGCTTCTCCTGCTCCTGGGCGCGCAACTCCCGCAGCCAGCGGCCGCTGCGCGGCTCGGCCCCAGCGAGCGCCTCACGCAGCGCCGCCAGGCCGGCCCGCACGTCGCCGACCAGGTCGACGTCCGGGGCGCGGTTGGCCCGCAGCGCGTTCGGCCCGGCGTCGAGCCGGATGATCTTGGTCTCCTCGCCGAAGCTGCCGCCAAAACCGAGCCGGAAATCCATCGGCACGCCGATCACCAGGGCCACGTCGGCGCCCTTCAAACCGGCGGCGCGGGCGCGGCTGAAGGAAAGCTCGTGGTCGGCGGCCAGGCAGCCGCGACCGAGCCCGTTGAGGAAGACCGGGATCCCGAGCGCCTCGGCCAGCTGCCGCAGCTCCCCCTCCCCATGACCCCAGTAGAGGCCGGTCCCGGCCATGATCGCCGGCCGCTCGGCGCCGGCCAGCAGCGCCGCCGCCTCCTCGACCCCCTCCGGCAGGCGGGTCTCCGGCTCGGGGATGGGCGGGATCGCCTCCTCGGCCTCCGAGAAGACCACGTCGAGCGGGTAGTCGACGAAGGTCGGCCCGCCGGGCGCCTCAAGCGCCAGGTCGAGCGCCGCCGCGGTCAGCGCCGCGATCTCGCCCGGCTGCTTCGCCGTCCGCGCCGACTTGACCAGGGGCGAGACGAACGGCAGGTGGTCGATCTCCTGCAGCGAGCCCGAGCCCCAGCGCATCTCCGGCGCCCGGCCGCCGAGCAGGCAGATCGGCGAGCAGTTGGCCTGGGCACCGGCGATCGCGCTGATCCCATTGGTCACCCCGGGGCCGGCGGTCAGCGCCGCCACCCCCACCCCCCGCGTCGCCTTCGCCATCCCCTCGGCGGCGAACGCCGCGCTCTGCTCGTGCCGCACGTCGAGGATCCGGATCCCCTCCTCCTTGCAGCCGTCGTACACGGAGAAGAGATGGCCGCCGGAGAGGGTGAACAGGCACTCCACCCCCCTCGACCTCAGCGCCTTGGCGACGACCCTGCCCCCGTGCTCCATCGCGCCGACCATATATGAGGGGGCGCGGCCGGGCGCCCTGGCGGGCCCGGGTACGATCGCTGGGCCCGGGTGGCGAAACTGGTAAAAGCGGCGCCCTTAAAAGGCGCTGCCCCTCCGGGGGCTTGCGGGTTCGAGTCCCGCCCCGGGCATAACCCTGCTTTTGCGGGTAAACGAGCGGTAAATGTTCGATGACCGCAACTTTGGCGCTGTTACCGTGTCCTTATCGGCACAGTCGCGCCTTCCCTGGAGGGGAGCTTGGAGGCATCAGCACTAACCCACGCCAGTCGCCGCGGACTTCTCGCCCGCCGCTCGCCGTTGCTCAAGCTGCAGGGCGACGAGAAGCTGATCGCGATGGCCCGCAGCGGCAACGCCGGCGCCTTCGAGACGATCGTCGACCGCTACCAGGGGCGCCTGCTCGGCTTCTGCCGCCAGATGCTCGGCTCGACCGAGGACGCCGAAGACGTCCTGCAGGAGGTCTTCGTCAACGCCTACAGGGCGATGCTGGCCGACGAGCGCGAGATCAACCTGCGGCCGTGGCTCTACCGAATCGCCCGCAACCGCTCCCTCAACCACCTGCGCAAACCGACCGCCGACGCGCAGGAATCGATGGACATGGTGCCGGCCGTCGAGGCTTCCTCGACCGCCGAGCGGGTCCATAACCGCGAGGAGTTCCGCCAGCTCCTCAGCGACGTCTCCAAACTGCCCGAGACCCAGCGCTCCGCCCTCCTGCTGCGCGAGATGGACGCCCTCTCCTACGAGGAAATCGCCGCCGCGATGGACACCACGGTGCCGTCGGTCAAGTCGCTGCTGGTGCGGGCGCGGATCTCGCTCGCCGAGGCCAGCCAGGCGCGCCTGCTGACCTGCGGCGAGGTGCGGGTCGAGCTCTCCGAAGCGGCCGAGGGCCTGCGCAAGGTCTCCGCCCCGGTCCGCCGCCACGTCCGCGAGTGCGAGGAGTGCGCCGACTTCCGCAGCCAGATCCGCTCCAACGAGAAGGCGCTGGCGGCGCTCTTCCCGGTCGGACCGCTGATCGCCTTCAAGGGCTTCATCGCCTCCAAGCTGGGCCTCGGTGGCGGCAGCGCCGGCACCGCCGGGGCGGCTGGGGCGGCAAGCGCGGGTGCGGGCGCCGCCGGAGCGGGCGCCGTGGGTGGAGTCGGAGCCGCGATCGGCGGCAGCGGCGCCGCGGGCGGCATCGGCGCGATCGGCGGCGCGCTCGGTACCAAGGCCGTCGCCGGCGTGGTCACCGCGGCGGTGCTGACCGCCGGCGCGGTCGAGGTCAAGGAAGTCGCCCCCACCTCCTCCGGCAACCACCCCGCGAAGCTGCAGGCGGCGCCCAGCTACGCGCAGCCGGTCGAAGCGGTGGCGCCGGCACAGCCCACCGCGATCGCCGCCACCCACCACACGACCGAACCGAAACCGGCACCGGAGCCGGCGCTCGCAACCACCCCGCCGCCCGCCGAAGCGCCGGTCGAAGCCGAACCGCCGCCAGCGGCGGCCCCGGCGGACGAAGGAGACGAAGCCGCCGACCAGTCGACCGCTCTCGACGGCAGCGGCGGCATCAGCGCGCCGGAGTCCGAAGGCATCACCGCTGCCGCACCGTCGGGTGGTCCCGCCGGCGCCCGGCCCAGCCCCGGGACCACGGTCGTCGTCACCGTCGGCGACCCGGCACCGGCACCGCCCAGCCCGGCTCCCGAAGCCCCGCCGGCCGAACCGACCCCACCGCCCCCACCGCCCAGCGGCGAACCGGGCAGCGGCACGACCGAAGCCCTCCCCCCGGCTACTGAAGTCCAATCACCTTGAGCCGGCGCATCAGGCAGGTTCCCGCGAACTGCCTGGTCTCGTCGATCGAGTAGCCGAAGAGCTCGAAGTCGTTCGGGTCCTCGACCCAGGGCGGTGAGAGCACCCCGTCGGCCACCGGCAGCGCCTCCTCCAGCGTGCGCTGGATCGCCCGCTTGTAGCGCTCGTCCTCGCGCGCCTTCTCGCGCAGGAAGACGGAGCCGAAGGCGACGTGGCGGTGCTCGTCGCGGGCAACGTTGGAAAAGCCCTCGACGAAGGCCGGCAGCGTCCCTTCGCGTTCGTTGAAGTCCATGATGAAGTGCTGGCCGGTCAGCGCCAGCATCCCCTCGATCACCATGTGGTAGAGCGTCACCGCCTCGACCAGCGCCTCGCTGTCCTCGGGCTCGCTGGAGAGTCGCTCGGTGCGCCGCCCGAGCATCTCGTCGAAGAGGCGGCCGAAGTTGTCGTTGAGGTGGGAGGAGGTCTCCTCCAGCATCTCGCCGAGCCCGTCGGACTCCAGCACCCCGACCTCGCGGTAGAAGCGCTCGAAGAAGCGCACGTGACGCGCCTCGTCGGCGATCTGCGTGCAGAGGAAGATTTTCTGCTCCTCGGTCGGCGCCGCCCGCATGATCGGACCCAGCTCCTCGGCGACCTTCTGCTCGCCGATGAAGAACGAGGACAGCCCGTACATCCGCTGGAAGCGCTCCTCCTCGCCGATCCGCTCGTGCCAGTCCTCGCGGTCGCGGCTGAAGTCGAGCTCCTGGGTCTGCCACTGCTGGCGCTCCCAGAGGTCGTAGAGCTCGGCGTAGCTGAGCAGCTTGACCTCGGCCGTGCGATCCGCCGCCTCGTTCAGCGCCGGGTCGGCGGTCGCCTGGAAATCGGCGCGCTCGGTCCTCGACTGCGTCCCTGATGCCTCCTTGGCCTCCATTGCGCTCCTCTCGCGTCGCCTATGAGCCTGAGGGCGAGCCTAGCACCGGCCTGGCTGGCCAGCCAGTTTTGCTCAGACCGCGTGCGTCTGGCCCGGCTCCAGAATCACCACCTGGGAGGACGTCTGGCTTTCGACGTCGGACTTGAACGCCTCGGCGTCGGTCTCGATCGGCGGGAAGGTGTTGAAGTGCATCGGGATCACGGTCTTCGCGCCGACGAACTCGCAGGCGACGACGGCGTCGCGGCGGTCCATCGTGTAGTGGCCGCCGATCGGCACCAGGAAGACGTCGATGTCGCTGCGCTGCGCGATCAGCTTCATGTCGCTGAACAGGCAGGTGTCGCCGGCGTGGTAGACGGTGGTGCCGCCGAGCTTGATCACCAGGCCCGAGGGCGGGCCGAGGACGATCCCGTGCTCGGCGCTGTAGGGCGCCTCTTCGGAGCCCGGCAGCGTGTTGGTGTGCCAGGCCGGGACGATGCTGACGTAGCCCCAGTCGAACTCGACCGTGCCGCCGAAGTTGGGGTCGCTGACCGCGTCGACGCCCTGCCCCTTAAGCCATTCCGCCAGCTCGACGATGCCGATGCAGTGGGCGCCGGTCCGCTTGGCGACCGGGACCGCGTCGGCCATGTGGTCGACGTGCCCGTGCGAGATCGCGATGTGGGTCGGCTCGACTTCCTCCGCGGTGTGGACGGCCGCCGGGTTGTTCGGTTTGAGGAACGGGTCGACCAGGACGGTCACCTCACCGTCGCTCAGCTCAAAGCAGGACTGCCCGTGGAACTTGATCTCCATCAACGCTCTCCTTCCGTGTCTTCCGCGCTCCCGCCGCCTGGCGGCTCCGCGGCCAGCTCTTCCTTCAGTGCCCAACCGACGGCGACCCCAACCATCATCCCCATCCGTGCCTCTTCGGCGAGCAGGGCGCGGACCGCGGCGATCCGCTCGTCGGGGTCCGGCACGGTCGCCGCCTTCAGCGCCTCGGCCTCGTGCGGCTCGCCGAACCAGCCGCCCTCGGCGAGCGCGGCGACGAGCACCCTCTGCAGCTGCGGCGCCGCGCGGGCGACCACCCGCTCGGCGGTGGAGAAGCGCTCGGGATCGAGCAGCCGCTCGATCGCCGCTTCCAGCTCCGTGTCTCCCGGCACGCCGGTCCGCTCCTCGGGCACGCCGGTCAGCCTAGATCCTGGTGGCGCCCGACGTCCGGATGGCTACCGCGAGGAGGAATGAAGCGCCGAGGCAGCGATCCCTGCCAGCCCGCCGACCGCGCCCCCGACCAGGCCGGCGATCTCGTCCGCGGTCGGCACGAACAGAGGCAGGGCGATCAGCACCGCGGCGGCGACCGCGACCCCGATCAGGTCGTACTCCTCGTCGATCGCTTCCGATGCCTCGGCGCGGCGCAGCGCGAACCAGCAGGCAACGGCACCCAGCGCCATCCCGTTGCCGCCGGCGATCACCGTCAGATCGTCCTTGGCGCTGGCGATCCCGGCCGCGGCGAGCATCCCGAGCGAGCCGCAGGCGAGCAGCAGGACCGCGGTCGGGGCGGTGCCGAGCCGCCGCTCGACCCCGGTGGCGAAGATCGCCAGCGCGACCGCGACCACGAACAGGTAGCCGACGTCGATGTAGGCGAAGGGGGCGGTCAGGTAGCGCCACCACTGTTCTTCCAGCGGCACGACGAGGCCGCCGAAGCTGCCGATCGCGTTGCCGGTCGCCTTCTGGACCAGCAGCAGGACCGCCGAGCCGAGGATCGCCGCCAGGGTCGCGTACGGCCGCTCGGCAAGCGTGAGCCCGGGCAGGCGGCCGCCGGGACGGGGGATCAGGCGCCGACGGCGGCGCTTCGGCCGCAGCGCCTCGAGCGCGTCGCCACGCCGCTCCAGCTTCGGCGCCCGCTTGCGCAGCCGAGCGCCGCAGTACGGGCACTCGGTGACGTAGGGACTGACCTCGGAGCCGCAGTTCTTGCAGATGACGCTGAGCTCAGTCTCGCTCATGACCTATCGAGGATAACTGCCCGCTGCCTGGCGCCGCGTTCGTTGGCGGTGGCATACTCCCCTGACACCCGTCTTCGAGGAGGAATTCACGTGGAGTTGAAGAGTCTGACCGAGCAGAAATCGCTGCTGGCGACGCTGCCGCCGGGCAAACGGGCGCGCCTGCACCGCCTGCTGTTCGAGTTCGGCCCGGGCAACGGAACCCTGATGCTGCTGCCGATCGACCAGGGGATCGAGCACGGCCCCCGCGACTTCTTCCCCAACCCCGCCTCCAAGGACCCCGACTACCAGTTCCGGCTCGCCGCCGAGGCCGGCTACTCGGCCCTCGCCTGCCAGATCGGGATGGCCGAGAAGTACTACCCCGACTACGCCGGCCGGGTGCCGCTGATCCTCAAGGTCAACGGCAAGACCGACATCCCCTCCTCCGCCAAGGCGCTCTCGACCTGCAACGCCAGCGTCGAGGACGGGGTCCGGCTCGGCGCCGACGCGATCGGCTACACGCTCTACGTCGGCTCGCCGCGCCAGGACGAGGACCTCGCCCAGCTGCGACGGGTGCGCGAAGAATGCGACCGCTTCGGGATGCCGCTGGTGGTCTGGTCCTACCCGCGCGGCGAAGCGGTCGAGGGGAAGGGCGGCCAGAACTCCTTCTACGCGATCGACTACGCGGCGCGGATGGCGATGGAGATGGGCGCCGACGTGGTCAAGCTCAACATGCCGAAGATCGATCCGGGCAAGGACAAGGACGCCCCGGCCCCCTACGACGAGCTGGAAGTCGACCAGCCCGAGGCGATCCGCCACTGCGTCGAGTCGGCCGGCCGGGCGCTGGTCGTCCTCTCCGGCGGCTCGAGGACCGACGACGAGACCGTGCTTCTGCATACCCGCGAGATCATGGAAGCGGGCGGCTCGGGCGTGATCTTCGGCCGCAACGTCTGGCAGCGCGAGTGGAACGAGGCGCTGGAGATCATCGGCCAGATCAAGGAGACGCTGCTCGCCAACGTCCGCCGCACGCCCTGAGGCGCCTGCAAATCGGCGCATCTCGGGGTCTTCGGTCGCTCGGATCGGGTCACGCACCTAAGTGCGCTCCCCTCCCCTCTCCCCCTGCATCCCCCGACCTGCTTGGTTCTCGATGCTCAGTGGGGTGAATTTCGTTCTCCCCGCCCTTGAGCGGAGGTGGATCGGCGTTCCATCGGCAGCGCGGTGCTGATCGTCGCCGTGGCGGCGTTGCTCATCCGGCCCTGGGAAGGGCGGCGCGGGATCGCGGACGCGGGGCCGGCGAGCGCGTCGGCCTATGTCGCGCGGGCGATCGACGGGGACACGATCGAGGTGCACCTCGACGGCCGGCTCGAGGACGTCCGCTACATCGGCGTCGACACGCCGGAGACGGTCAAGCCGGGGACGCCCATCCAGTGCTTCGGCGAGCGCGCCTCGCGCTTCGACAAACGGCTGGTCACGCACCGCCGGGCGCGCCTGGTCTTTGGCGTCGAGCGGCGCGACGTCTACGGTCGGCTGCTCGCCTACGTCTACCTCGGACACCGGTTCGTCAACGCCGAACTGGTCCGCCGCGGACTTGCGCGCACCTTGGCGATTCCCCCGAACACCCGCTTCGCGGGGCGCTTCGCGCGACTTCAGAGGACCGCCGCGAGGCTCGGCAGGGGGCTCTGGGGCGCCTGCTGATCTTTTGGCGAAGAATTATCTATGCATGATCCTTTGCTACGGTGCGCGCTGCCCTTCCGGGGCCCCCACCCATGAGAATGCGACAGAGCATCTCCCAGTTCGAGGTCGCCTTCGAGCAGGAGACTTCACTCGAGCGCCGCCGGCGCGAGCAGCTGCGCCGACGCGCCGCCAACCGCTCGCGGGCGCGCCGGATCAGCCGCACCGAGCAGCAGGGCAAGGTGCGGTTCAGCGTGCTCGCCGTCTGCCTCACCGTGACCGTGGTGGTCGTGGTGGTGGCGATGTTCGAGGCGCTGGCGTTCCTGATGTCCTAGCACTCAGCGCCCCGATGCCCCAGTTGAATAGACTCGCGCGCCGATGGCTCGACGCTCGCTGAAGCCACAGCTCAACCAGATCCGCGCCTGGGTCCACCAGGGGCGGACCGACGCCTGGATCGCCCACCAGCTCGAAGTCAGCGCGACCGAGCTGCGCGAGTTCCGCAAGCAGTACGACCTGACGCCCGACGACGAGAACGCCGGCTCGAGCGAAGTCGACCTGCGGGACGAGATCGAAGCCGAGATCGAGGCCGCTGCCGTCGAGGCCGAGCAGGTCGAAGAGGCCGAGGAGGAGTCCGAGGGCGGCGAGGAGGAGGCCGACGAGGAGGGCGCCGCGCGCCCGCGCCGTCGTCGCCGCCGTGGCCGCCGCGGCGGTCGGGGTCGCCGCAAAGAGCTCGAGGCGACCTTCGACCACGGCGAAACCGAGGGCTACGGCCTCTGGCTCGACGCCGCGGTCAAGGACAACCCCGTCTATGCCGAGCACTGGGCCGGCCAACGCGAGATCACGGTGCGAATCGAGCCTGACCAGATCGTGATCCGCCGCGCCGGTGGCGGCGAGGGCGCCGAGTCCGACGAGGACTCGGACTCCGACGAGTAGTTCCCGCGGCCCGAGGCCATCTGACCAAGCAGGTCAGGGACGCAGGGAGCGTGGCGTGCTTTCGCACGCGAGCGACCGAGGACGCAGCGATGCGCCGGTCAGATGGCCTCGGTCAGACGGGCAGCTGGCGGCCGCCGGCGAAGTCGGTCGCTCCACGCAGGTAGAGCCAGAAGGCGGCGTCGGCCAGGGTCTGCGGATCGGAAACGCCGGGCGCGACGTCAAACGCGACCTGCTGGCACCAGTCGGTGCCGCGGCCGTAGAGATCGGCGAGTTCGGCGGCGCTGAACGTGGGGCCGATCCGGCGCCGCAGCTCATCGCGGATCCCCTCGACGACCCGGTCGGCGAGGCGCCGAGCCCGCGGTTCGTCGATCTCTCGCAGCGCCCGCCAGCCCTCCTCCCACTGGAATAGCGCGTTCTCGAGCGGATATCGCGTCACGGACGTCCCATGCCTCGGGTCCGGCGATGGTAGCTCGCCGCGGCAAGAGGCTCGAGGTGGGCATGCGGCATCGTCCGCCCCGATGCCTTTTGTCACCCTCTGGGTTACAAAAGGCAGCATGCGTGGGGACGCGCGGGAGGCCTCTAGGGTTGCCGCGGCGTGTCGGGGCTAGGGTTGCTGCGGCGTGTCGGGGATTTCGCGCAGGGGGGCGTTGGCGGCGGCGCAGCCGGACGAATCGAGGCGACCGCGGACTCGCCAGACGGTGACCGGGCCTTCGCGCAGGATCGGCGTCACCGCTCGCTCGCCTCGCAGCCAGCGCGCCTCCGGCGAGGCGATCGGGTTATCGGGATGAAGGAAGTTGAGGAACGGCGCGGTGACCAGGTAGTCGAGCCCGGCGGCGTTGACCGCGGCGCGGAAGGCGGCGCAGGTGGGGATCGCGTCGTAGGCGCCGTGCGGCCCCGGTTCGCCGAGGTAGTGGACCCGGTTCGAGAGGTCAATGCCGTAGAAGCCGTAGCCGGCGAAGCCGGCGGTCGTGCCGACCAGGCCGATACGGGTGTGGTGGCGGTCGCGCGCCCAGCGGTAGGCGGAATCGAGGTTCATGCCGGGGATCGATTCGTCGGCAACCTGGTTGCGGAAGCGTTCGCGCAGGTAGTGGCGCTGCGCCGGGTAGCCGAGCGCGACGACGGCGAGGGCCAGGGCGGCAAACCCGGCGAGCAGCGCGGCGGCAGAGGCGCCGCGGTCGCGGGCGAGGAGCAGCGCCGCCGGGACCGCGACGGCGAGCCCGACGATCAGCACGGCGAAGAGGCGCCCCCCGTCGTGGACTATCGCGTCGGGACGGTCGGTCAGCAGGAGGACCAGAACCAACGCTCCCATCAGCCACCGCTGCCGGCGCGGCGGGTCGAGCGCCCGCGGCAGCGGCACGAGGACGATCCCGGCCAGCAGGGCCGGGACGACGTAGCGGATGTTGATCCCGAACCCCACCGGTTCTCCCTCGGCGCCGGCGGCGCTGAGTGGCGTGAAGAGGTAGGCGATGAGACCGAACAGGGCGACGCCGCCGAGCCAGCGGAGGAGCGTGTCGCGGCCACGCAGGAGAGTGAGCAGCGCCGCCGCGGCGGCCCCGAGGACGACCAGCGGCCAGAGCGCGCCGAAGGCCTGGTGCAGGCCCGGCGCGAAGTAGTGGCGCCAGACGCCGCTGTCGGTTGCGTAATGGACGATGTCGAAGCCCGGCCGGCCTTCCTGCAGCCGCTCCGGGTGCGGCAGCGAGATCGGGCCGAGGTGGGAGACCTCGGGGATCGGGTTGCCGGCGGCGATCAGGTTGCGCGCGTACCAGTAGCCGCCGGCGGCGAGCGCCGGCAGGAACCACCAGGCGGCCGCCGCCCAGCGGCGGCCGCCTGGCGCCAGCACCAGCACGGCGAGGCTGAGCGCCGCCGCCATCGCCAGCACCGTCACCCGCGTCCCCGCCGCCAGCCCAACCGCGAGCCCCGCCGCGGCGAGCGGCCAACCGACCGGCAAACACGACCAGCGCGGCAGAGCTTTCCGCTCCATAGGAACTGAAACCTCTGCCACGCGGATGGGGCGGGCCTGCGTCCAGGCCTCGACGAGGATCGCGATCGCCGCCAGGATGAGGGCGGCGGCCGCGAGGTCGTTCTTGGCGGCGCCGGGGTCGCGGACGACCAGCGTGTGGCACTCGAGCAGGATCGCCGCCGCGACCACGGTCAGCGGCCCGCGGCCGTAAGGGCGGCCGACGCACCAGGCCGCGAGGAAGGCGATGCCGAGCCAACCGAAGTTGAGGAAGAGCGAGAGCGCGTCGCGGCCGGTGAGCAGGATCCCGACGGCGTGCAGCAGTTCCGAATTCTGGGGGTAGAACCAGTTGGTGAAGACGGTCTCGACGTGGTCCAGGCCGGTCACCGAGTGGTTCTGGACCATGTCGACGGCGAAGGGGAGGTGGTACCAGAGGCTGTCGAAGTTGAAGATGCCTCGGTTGAGGGCGTGCTGGGTGGTGATGCCCCAGTGGGCTACTACCAGGGCGATCACTGCCCACATGACCCAGAGGAGGACGTTGTCCCCAGTGGTCGGGGACGAGAGGCCTCCTCCGGCGGGTCCTGTCGCGACAGGGGACGAGGTGCTCCGGCCGGCGAGTCCTGTCGCGGCAGGGGGCCCACCTCCCCTTCCGGTAGCTGAAGCTTCCTCAGGGGAGGTCCCCCCTACCGCGCCACCCGCCGGAGGAACGTCTGGCCCCTCCGCGCCAGGGTCGAAGGCGCTACGGGACGTCCACAGGAAGACAACGCCGGCCAGCGCGAGGCTGGCTGCTACGAGCGCCCCCGAGTAGAAGAGCTGGAGGACTCCGAGGAGCTCGGAGGTCCAGATGAGGAGGGCGATGAACGTGATCGCCTCTACTAGGCGGGCCGGGGATCCGTTCCAGGTCGGGAGCAGGCGGGCGCGGAAGCGGAATGCGCTGAGGCCGAGGGAGACGGCGACCGCGGCGAGCTCGAGGGCTCCCAGGAGGTAGGAGCCCAGGTCAAGCATCGAATGGATCCCTGCGGCCGCTCAGCGGTTGAGGCCGTGGAGCACGATCGGGGTCTCGCCTTCGGCGACCATTCCCTGCGAGCGCGCGGCGCGGTCGATCACGGTCGGGTCCTCCGCCGACTGGACCTTCGCGTGCAGGCGCTTGTTCGTCCGCAGCAGTTCGTGCAGCTGCGCCTTGGCGGCGGTGGTCGCCGTGTAAGTCTTGACGAAATCGATCGCCGGGTTGAGGTAGGAGTAGAGGACCGCGGCGAGGACGAGCGTCAGCGCGACCCGCCCCACCCGGTCCCACTTGATCCGGCTGGGGGCCCGCCGCGGCGCGGGTCGGCGTGCTGGGCGTCGAGCCACCCCACCTGGTTTGCGGTCGAGACCGGCATTCCTGCATGTTGAACGTGAGCGTGCGGCTGGGGGAGTGCCTGGCCAAGCAGGTCAAGGACGCAGACCGGGCGATGAAGGGAGCGCACTGTTGGGTGCGCGACCGAAACGCCCGGGCGAGGACGCCGATATGCGCCGCGCCAGGCGCGTCATCCAGCCGTGCGCGAGAACACAGCAACGCCTGGGAACTGAGCAGCAGCTCCCAGCTCCTCCTCGATGCGTAGCAGCCGGTTGTACTTGGCGACACGGTCCGAGCGCGAAGGCGCGCCGGTCTTGATCTGGCCGGCGCCGGTGGCCACCGCGAGGTCGGCGATCGTCGTGTCCTCGGTCTCGCCGGAGCGGTGCGAGATCACCGCCGTGTAGCCCGCCTCGCGGGCGGTGCGGATCGCCTCCAGGGTCTCGGTCAGGGTGCCGATCTGGTTGACCTTGACGAGGATCGAGTTGCCGACACCGGCGGCGATGCCGCGCCGCAGCCGCTCCGGATTGGTGACGAAGAGGTCGTCTCCGACCAACTGGACACGCTCGCCGATCCGCTCGGTCAGCAGCTTCCAGCCGTCCCAGTCCTCCTCGTCCATGCCGTCCTCGATCGAGACGATCGGGTAGCGGCCGCAGGCGTCCTCCCAGTAGGCGGCCATCTCGGCGGCGGAGAGCGTGCGGCCCTCGTGGGCGAGCACGTAGGCGCCGTCCTCGAAGACCTCGCTGGTCGCCGGGTCGAGGGCGATGAAGACGTCGGAGCCGGGCTCATAGCCGGCGGCCTCGACGCCGTCGAGGACCGCCTGCAGCGCCGCCTCGTTGGACTCGAGGTTGGGGGCGAAGCCGCCCTCATCGCCGACCGCGGTCGCCAGGCCCTTCGCGTGCAGCGACTTCTTCAGCGCGTGGAAGACCTCGGTGCCGACCCGCAGGCACTCCGAGAAGCTGCCAGCCCCGGCGGGGACGATCATGAACTCCTGGAAGTCGACCGAGTTGTCGGCGTGGGCGCCGCCGTTCAGCACGTTCATCATCGGCAGCGGCAGGACCGTCGGCTCGCCGCCGCCGTAGAGCTCCGCCAGGTAGCGGTAGAGAGCCTGCTCTGAGTCCGCCGCGGCGGCCTTGGCGGCGGCGAGGGAGACGCCGAGGATCGCGTTCGCCCCCAGCCGGCCCTTGTTGGGCGTGCCGTCGAGCTCGATCAGCGTCTGGTCGAGGGCGCCCTGTTCGGCGGCGCGGGCGCCGATCAGCGCCGCGGCGATCTCGCCGTTGACGTTGGCGACCGCCCCGCCGACACCCTTGCCGGCCCAGGCCTCGCCGCCGTCGCGCAGCTCGACCGCCTCGAACTCCCCCGTCGAGGCGCCGGAGGGAACCGCGGCGAGGCCGCGGGCGCCGGACTCGAGGACGACCTCGACCTCGACCGTGGGATTGCCGCGGGAATCGAGGATCTGCCGCGCGTGAATGGAGGCGATGGCGCTCATCACGACTGTCCGTGCTTCGCTCTCGGCGCGAAGAACCAGAGATGCACGCTTGTTCGCTCCGCACTCACCGGCGCGCCAGTCTATTCACACCGGCAGCAGCGACGCTGGGCGCTCTACCCGCTTATTCGCCTTCGGGGGCTGCTTCCGGCGCCGCTTCGGGGGCTGCTTCCGGCGCCGCTTCGGGCGCTGCTTCCGGCGCCGCTTCGGGGGCGGCTTCGGGTGCCGCGCCTTCGGCGCCGGTGGCGCCTGCTTCGGCTGGCGCCGCGGACGGTCCGGGAAGCGGCCGCTGCGGGAACGGTTCGCCTTTCGGTTTGGTCGGCGTGACGCTGCCGGGCAGTGCCGGCGAGGTCATCCCGACCGGCGCCGGGCATTCGGTCGCCGGCGTTTTCGGGTTCGCTTCGTAGCAGGCCGGCGCGGCGCTGCTCGGGTGCCCCGAGCCCTTGAAGTTGGCGCATTTTTCGATCACGAAGCCGGAGGCGCAGTAGGTGCGCGACTGCCACCTCGAATTGAATTCGGCGACGAATTCGCTCAGGTGTGCCTGCTGCTTCTGCTGGGTCAGGGTGCTGGCGATCTGCGATTTGACTTCGCCCAGCGATTTGGCCTTTTCCGGGTTCAGTTTCACGACTTCGGTCAGCAGGAAGTTCTTTTCGTATTCCACCGGCCCGACCAATTCGTTGGTGGCGCTGTCGAAGACCGCCTTCTTCAGGTCGCCTTTGAGGAATTCTTCGCTGATCCCCGGCTGCAGGCCGCCTTTGGTTTTCGTCGTCGGGTCTTCGGAGTATTTGGCGGCGACTTTCTTCCAGCTCGCCGGCGAGCTGTCCTTTTCCAGCGCCCGCTTGGCCTGTTCGACCTTCGACTTGTCTTTGTTGATGATCACCCGCACGTCGCGACTCGCTTTGGTCGTGAACTGGGCCGCCTTTTCGGCTTCGTAGTAGGCCTGGATTTCGGAGTTCGACGCCGGTTCGCCTTCGGCTGAGACCTGTTCCTGGATCTTCGTCCCCAGCACGTTCAGTTCGACCTTTTCGTTCACGTCCTGCTGGGTGAAGTGGGATTTCTGGAGGAATTCCCGGTAGGCCTTCGGGGTCGGGAAGTTGGTTTTTTTGATCTGGGCGAGTTCCTGTTCGACCTGTTTTTCGGTCACCGTGATCCCGAGTTCTTCGGCCTCGCCCCGCAGCCAGATCCCGCTCAGCAGTTCGCCCATCGCCGCTTCCTGCAGCTGTTCGTATTTTTTGCTGTCCTGCTTGGGCGGCTTTTTCAGCCCGCCCTGGCCGGCGGTCTGCACGATCGCCCGTTTGAGGTCGACTTCGGAGATCGTGCCGATCTCCGCGGGCACCCCCTTGACCTGCGCCACGTCGCCGCTGGGCACGCTCGGCTGGCCGATCCCCTCGGCGATCGCGAAGATCAGGAAGAGAACGATGAACAGCGCCGCGAAGGCGACCAGCGCCAGCCGCTGCATCCCCGCCGCCTTTCCTCTCTTCCCCGATTTGGCTCCCACGGCCCGGGGAGCATAGTCAAATCAGGCCGCCGCGGCCGGCTCGGCCCGCAGCGCCTCGCGCAGGCCCTCGGCAAGCGCCAGCACCGCGGCCAGGCGCTCCTCGGGGTCGCCGGCCACCCGCACGGCGGCGGTCTGCTCGCGCCATTCGTAGAGCGCCCCCTCGACCCGCTCGGCGAGGATCCCCGCCTGCTCGGAGTCCAGTTCGACGCCGCTGACGCTGAGCCGGCCGCCGCGGAACTCGACGCTGCGGGCGCCGGCCAGGCCGAGCTCGATCCGCGCCCGCTGCAGCTTCAGCAGGTTCTCGGCCGGCGGCGGCAGCGGCCCGAAACGATCGGCTAGCTCGTCGCGGATCGCCCGCAGCTGCCCCGGCTCGCGGGCGGCGACGATCCGACGGTGGACGTCGATCTTCGCCGCCTCGAAGGGGACGAAGGTCACCGGCAGGTAGGCGTCGACCGGGACGTCGAGGCGCACCGGCTCCGGCGCCTCCTCCCCGGCCCCTTCCTCGCCGCCCGCGGCGACGACCGCCTCGTCGATCATCTGGCAGTAGAGCTCGAAGCCAACCGCCGCGACGTGGCCCGACTGCTCGTCGCCGAGCAGGTTGCCGGCGCCGCGGATGTCGAGGTCGCGCATCGCGATCCGGAAGCCCGAGCCGAGCTCGGTGTGATCGGCGAGGGTCGAGAGCCGCGCCGCCGCCTCCTCGCTCAGCGCCTCGGCAGAGGGATAGAGCAGGTAGGCGAAGGCGCGCTCCTTCGAGCGCCCGACCCGGCCGCGGATCTGGTAGGCCTGCGAGAGCCCGAGCTGGTCGGCGCGCTCGACGATCAGCGTGTTGGCGGTCGGGATGTCCAGCCCGGACTCGATGATCGTCGTCGTCACCAGGCAATCGGCCTCGCCGCGCAGGAAGGCGAGCATCGTCTCCTCCAGCGCCCCCTCGTCCATCTGCCCGTGGGCTTCGGCGAAGCGGGCGCCGGGGACCAGCGCGCGCAGGCGCTCGGTCACCTCGGGCAGGGAATCGATCCGGTTGTGGAGGAAAAAGGCCTGGCCGTTGCGCTCCAGCTCGCGCGAGACCGCCTTGCCGACCAGGTCCTCGTCGTAGGGCCCGACGTAGGTGCGGACCGGCCGGCGGCCCTCCGGCGGCGTCTCGATCACCGAGATATCGCGCAGGCCCGCCAGGCTCATCTGCAGGGTGCGGGGGATCGGCGTCGCCGAGAGCGCCAGCACGTCGACCTTCAGCTTCAGCTGCCGCAGCAGCTCCTTCTGCTTGACCCCGAAGCGCTGCTCCTCGTCAACCACGACGAGCCCCAGCTCCTTGGCGCGGACGTCGCGAGAGAGCAGCCGGTGGGTGCCGATCAGGATGTCGACCTTGCCCTCCTGGAAATCCTTGAGGACCGCTTTCACCTCGGCCGCCGGGCGCAGCCGCGAGACGCCCTCGACCCGGAACGGCAGCTCGGCGAGCCGCTCGCGGAAGGTGCCGAAGTGCTGCTGGGCGAGGATCGTCGTCGGCACCAGGACCATCACCTGCCTGCCGTCGGCGGCGGCCTTGACCGCGGCCCGCAGCGCCACCTCGGTCTTGCCGAAGCCGACGTCGCCGCAGACCAGCCGGTCCATCGGGCGCTCGGCCTCCATGTCGCCCTTCACCGCCTCGATCGCCTCCAGCTGGTCGGCGGTCTCGCGGTAGGGGAAGGCGCTCTCCATCTCGATCTGCCACTCGCCGTCTGGCGCGAAGGCGTGTCCCTTGCGGGCGCGCCGCTCGGCGTAGAGGTTGAGCAGCTCGCCGGCCAGGGCCCCGGCGGCCTTGCGCGCCCGAGCCTTCAGGTTCTGCCAGCGTTTGCCGCCGAGCGCCGAGAGCGCCGGTTCGCCGCCGGCGCCGACGTAGCGGGAGAGCTTGGCCAGCTGGTCGGTGGGGACATAGACGCGGTCCTCGCCCTTGTATTCGAGGTAGAGGTAGTCGCGGGTGACACCGCCCACCTGGCGGGTCTCGAAGCCGGCGAAGCGGGCGACCCCGTGGTCCTCGTGGACGACGTAGTCGCCGACCCGCAGCTCGCTGAAGGCGAGGCGGCCGCGGCTGGGGACCGCCGGTTCGGCGGCGGCGCGCCGACGGTGGACGAGGCGGCGGAAGGGGTAGACGGCGAGTTTCAGCTCCGGGCAGACGAAGCCCTCGCGCAGCCGTGCCTCGGCGAAGGCGAGGCCGGGATCGGGGGAGATCCGCCCGCCGTCGAGCAGCCGGGCGTCGAGGCGGTCGAGGCCGTAACGGGCCCGCTCCGCCTCGCCCCGGTTGTCGAAGGCGACGACCGTGCGGTAGCCGGAGCGCAGCAGTTTCTCCAGCTCGCCCTCGGCCTCCTTGACGCTGCGCGCCGGCGACTCGGCGCGGGCGGCGCGAAAGGCCTCCTCGTCCTCCTCGCCGGCCCCGGCGAGGGCGAGCGCCGCGCGGGCGGCCAGCGGCGCCGCGACGTCCACATAGAGGTGGCGGGCGTCCTCGGCGTGCATCGCCGTCGTCGCGTCCTCCCAGTGGTCGCGCAGCGCCGGCTCGATCTCCTCCGCCGCGGCGAGGACGACGGCGGCCTCGGCGGGGACGAGGTCGAGGGGGGCCTGGAAGTGCTCCAGCGGCAGCGCCTCGGCGAGGTTCGGCGCCTCGCCCTCCTCGGCGGCGGCCATCGCCGCCAGCTCGGCCAGCTCCCGGTGCTCGGCGTCGAGCTCGGCCGCCGGCGCCAGCTCGACCCGCTCGGCGTCGCCGAGCGAGCGCTGGGTGAAGGTCGAGAACCAGCGCATCGACTCGACCTCGTCGCCGAACAGCTCGATCCGCACCGCCCGCTCCTCGGTTGCCGGGAAGACGTCGAGGATGCCGCCGCGAACCGCGAACTGGCCCCGCTCCTCGACCTGCTCGACGCGTTCGTAGCCGGCGGCGACGAGGTCCTCGGCGAAGGCCCCGAGCTCGAGCTCCTCGCCCAGCGAGACGACCGAGCCGGCCGGGCGCAGCGAGGCGTCGGGCACCGCCTCGGCGAGCGCGGTGGCGCTGGCGACGACGATTGGCCCCTCCCCGACCCGAACTGCATCACGTTTCCTACCCGCCGGGGCGGAAATTTGATGCAGTTCGCTGGGGGCTAGTGCGTCTAGGGCGTCGACCCGCAGGCCGACGAGGTGCGGCGGCGGCGTCACGTGCGAGGCGTAGCCGGTTCCCCGCGAGGGATAGAGGCGGACGCGCCGCGGCGCCAGGTAGGCGCGCAGGTCGGCGGCCAGGTCGCGGGCCGATCGGTCGTCGGCGGCGACCAGCAGGGCCGGCCTGCCGGCGATCCCGCGCTCGTCCTCCAGCAGCGTCGCCAGCAGCAGCGGCCGCAGCATCGCCGAGCTGCGGACCGTGACCGCCTCGCCGCCATCCGCGGCGGCGCGCACGCGGCCGCAGAGCGCATGGACGCGCTCGTTCTCGGCGGCTAGATCTAGGAGGGGACGTAAGCTCATAAGCAGGCCAAGCGCCCGGGCGGCGGCGCCCGGGACTCTGTGGTCGATTCTAGGCAGAGCTCCGGGTCGATCCCGGCAGGGGTGGAGCGTCTTGTACTTTTTGCGCCCTCCGCTCCAAGCGCCAGCCGCCGCCTTTCTTCGCAAAAAGTTAAGCGGAACCCCTGCCGGGATCGACGCGCGCTCAGTCAGGCTGCGGCAGGCCGGGGCCGGTTCTCGCCCACTCGACCTGGCCGACGCCCTCGACCTTGGAGCGGCCGACGACGTCGTCCCACTCGTGCAGCATCCGCTTCAGGCGAGCGACCGCCTCCGGCGGGTGGGCAGCGACGGCGGCGGCCAGCTCCAGCGCCGCTTCCTCGGTCGCGGCGGCGGGCGCGACCCGGTTGACCAGGCCCATCCGCAGCGCCTCCTCGGCGCCGATCGTCCGCGAGGAGAGCAGCAGGTACTTGGCGGTGGCGAGGCCGCAGAGGGTGACCAGGCGGGCCGGGCCGACGGGCACGCCAAGGGCGGCGCCGGGGAAGCGCAGGCGCAGGTTGGCGCCGCCGATCCGCATGTCGCAGGCGACCGCGATCTCCGCCCCGCCGCCGACCACGTCGCCGTGGCAGACGGCGATCGTCGGCTTCGGGAAGGCGACGATTTCGTCGTAGAGGTCGGCGAAGAGCTGCATCCGCGCGACCTTGGCCGCCTCGTCGAGCTGCTCGCGCACGTCGGCGCCGGCCGAGAGGCCGAGGTGGTCGGAGGAGCTGATCACCAGCACCCGCACGGCCTCGTCGCCACGAGCGACCGTGAGGTGCTCGAGCAGCTCGGCCAGCATCTGGGTGTCGATCGCGTTGCGAGCCCGCGGCCGCTGCAGCCGCAGCAGCGCCACGCCCTGCTCGTCGAGCGAGTAGCTCGTCACCGCCTCGCCGCAATCGGCGCCGTTCGCGCTCATTCCCTGGAACCTAACCGCTCGATCAACCGTTCGGCCTCCTCGGCGGCGCTCGCAACCAGCGCCTCGACCTCCTCGCGCGGCTCGCGGAACCGCCCCAGCACGTAGGCCGAGACGACCTCCGGGTCGGTCGAGTCGGGCCGCCCGACGCCCACCCGCAGGCGCCAGAAATCCGCGCTGCCGAAGCCCCGCTTGAGGCTCTTGAGGCCGTTGTGGCCGGCCAGGCCGCCGCCCTGGCGCACCTGGGTCTCGCCGAACGGCAGGTCGATCTCATCGTGGAGGACGACGACGCGGTCCAGCGGCACCTTCAGCGATCCGCGCGCCGGGCCGGCGGAGTCGCCGGAGGCGTTCATGAAGGTCTCGGGAACGAGCACCGCGACCCGCGATCCGCCGGGGCCGGCGCGGCCTTCGGAGATCCGGCCGCCGAACTTCCGCCGCGGTCGCGGCAGGTCCCAGCGACGGCGCAGCTCCTCGGCGACCAGCTCGCCGACGTTGTGGCGGGTCCTGGCGTACTCGGGCCCGGGATTGCCGAGCCCGACGATGAGAATCCGCTCGCCCTGCTCGCCGCTCTCACCGCGGCGGCGGAACAGCGACAGGTCAGTGCCCGGCGTTGCCGGGCGTACGTGGGGGCTGCCGGACAGTCACTTACTCGCCCTCGGCCTCGCCCGACTCGCCGCCGCCCTCGCCCTCGGC
>DATAEW010000092.1:0-24422 GCA_036257815.1 Solirubrobacterales bacterium | reverse complement strand
CGACTCGGCGACGATCAGGATCCGCTGCTTGATCTCGTCGGTGATGTGCGGGATCACCTGCACGGTGGCGCCGAGGTAGTCGCCGCGGCGCTCACGCCGGATCACCGAGTTGTAGACCGCTCCGGCGGTGACGTTCGAGGCCCGCGAGGTGTTCTCGTCGGTGAAGCGCTCGTAGTGGCCGAGGTCGAGATCGGTCTCGGCGCCGTCCTCGGTGACGAACACCTCGCCGTGCTGAAACGGGCTCATCGTCCCCGGGTCGACGTTGATGTAGGGGTCGAACTTCTGCAGCTGGACGCGGAAGCCGCGGGAAACGAGGAGGCGGCCGATCGAGGCGGCCGCGATGCCCTTGCCGAGAGCCGAGACCACCCCGCCGGTTACGAAGATGAACCTCGTGTCGCCTTTGTCAGCCGGACTCATGCTCTCCCGAGCGAGTCTAGCCAGCGCAGTGGCGGAATCGAATCGATCGTCGTCGAAATCGATCGCAACTCGCCGTATACGGTGAGCGCGGCGACGACAGCGAGCGCGACCAGGCGACCGTCGCCGTCGAGCACCGTCAGCAGCCAGACCCCGGCGATCGCCCCGATCAGGTTGGCGCCGGTGTCGCCGAGCATCGCCCGCTCACCGAGGGTGAGGCGGGCGCCGACCAGGACCGGCCCGACGAAGATCCCCAGCAGCTCCAGCGGCGCAAGGGTCCAGGCGCCGAGGCAGAGCCCCGCCCCGAGCAGCGCCAGGCCCTTCTCCGCCCGCCCCGGCCGCAGGTCGAGCAGGTTGAAGAGGTTGGTGGGGAGGATCAGCAGCGCCACGTCAGCCAGGTAGCGCCACGATTCCTGGCCGCGGCCGGAGACCACGTAGGCGGCCAGCGCCAGGGCACCGATCGCCTTGATCGCCCCGGTCGAGAGCCGCCCCTCGCGCAGCGCCCGGCCGTGGCCGCGCCAGCCGCGCGGCGCCGTCGCCGCCGCGCCCTGGCCGAGCGCGTCGTCGAGGAAGCCGAGGAAGGCGATGCCCAGCACGTAGGGCAACCAGCGCCGCAGCTCGGGGTCGAGCAGGTCGAGGTCGCCACGGTCGTTGAGGAATGCGAGCGGCGCCAGGGCAACCAGCGCCGCGGTAGCCAGTACCGCTCCGAGCGGGAAGGCGAGCAGCGCACCGCGGTAGTTCTCGCGCACCAGGCCGGCCTCGCGCAGGCCGCGGACGCCCGCCGGGACCAGCGGCAGGGCGACCGCGATCGCCAGCGGGAAGCCGATCCAGTGGACGGCTCAGCCCCCCGGGGCGAGCAGGTCTGGCAGCAGCCGGTCGGCGCTGCTCTTGACGCCGAAGCTGCCCTCCGAGCCGAGCATCGCGAAGACCATCGCCAGCTTGCCGGCCGTCTGGTCGACGTCGTCGACGGTCGAGAGATCGTTGCCCTGGAAGAAGGAGATCGAGGACGGTTCGCTGCCCGTCGCCTCGATCCCCACCGCCGCCGTGCGCGTCGCGGTGATCCCGCTCAGCAGCGCCGCTTCGAGCTGCGCGGCCCGGCCGCGCTGGAGCGGCCCCATGTCCTGCGGCTGGTCGCGGACGACGATCGCCGCGTCGAGCCTGCCGAAGCTGCCGCTGGCGCGGGAGAAGAGCTGCCCGCGGACGACCTCGGGCAGGGTGCCGCCGATCGCCAGCTGGCGGCCCAGACCGGTTCCCAGCGCCGTCAGCTGGTCGGCGTCGGTGCGCAGGTCGAAGAAGCGGGTCTTCGAGAGGTCGCCGGCGAGGCCGCTGATGTCGACCGGCTCGCGGACGACGCCGACCCCGACCAGCCGGGCGCCGGTCGGCCCGAGCGCGTCCTCGACCGCTTCGAAGACGCTGCCCGGCAGGCCGCCGAGCGCGACGATCGCCACCCGCCTGCCCTCCAGCCGGTCGCGGGCCAGGACCGGGTAGACGCGTTCGGCGAATTCGTTGGAGCGCCCCAGTTCCCCGCTCAGCTCACCGGCCCGCGAGCGGGCGTCCTGCAGGTTGCCGACGAGGCTGTGCTCGAGGTTCTTGCGAGCGCTGGTCAGCGCATCGCCGCCGAACTCGGCGCCGATCAGGATCCCGATCGCCAGGGCCAGGAAGACGGCGATCAGCGAGGTGGCGTGGTAGCGGGCGCTGTACCCCATCGGCCTGAAAAGCTAGATGGTCGGAGCCCCCTGCACTTTGTCACCCTCTGGGTTACAAAACGCATCGGGTTAGATGCCGAGCCAGATGCGGACCTTCAGCCAGAGCAGTTCGAAGACGTCGTTTAGAGCCGGCGAGGTGATCACGAGGATCGCGAAGACGACGAGGAAGGCGACCCCGAAGAGGGCCGCCGGGGCCAGCGCCGAGCTCGGGTTGTAGAGGCGGCTCACCCCCTTGGCGTCGACCAGGCGCTCGCCGATCCGCAGGCGAGTGAGGAAGGTCGAGGACATGCCGCCCCGCTTGCGGTCGAGGAACTCGATCAGGTTGAAGTGGGCGCCGACGCTGACGATCAGCGCCGCTCCCTTCTCGTGCGCCATCAGCATTGCCACGTCCTCGCTGGTCCCGGCCGCGGGAACCACGGTGTGCGGAAGACCGGCGCGGTCGAGGCGCTCGCGTCCGGGCGCGCGCCCGTCGGGATAGGCGTGGACGATCAGCTCGGCGCCGCAGGCGAGCGCCTTGTCGGAGGCCGAGTCCATGTCGCCGAGGATCACGTCGGGCTTCAAGCCGGCTTCCAGCGCCCCGTCGGCGCCGCCGTCGACGGCGACGAGCAGCGGCCGCATGTCGCGGATGTAGGCGCGGAGAGCTTTCAGGTCGCGGCGGTGGCGGTCGCCGCGGACGACGATCAGCACGTGACGGTCGCGGAACGAGCAGCGGGTGGGCGGGAAGTCGATGTTGCCGGTCAGCAGGTCGGTCTCCTGGCGCACGTGGGCGACCGTGTTCTCGGCGAACTCGGCGAGCGCCCGGTCGATCCGCTCACGCTGCTCCTGCAGCTGGCGCTCCAGCTCGGCGACGCCCAGCACCCGGCCCCTGGCGATCTCCTGGGCGCCGGCGCTGACGGTCCCGTCGACGGCAACCGTGACGAGGTGGCCGTCGCGAAGCTGGTCGAACAGCGCCGAGCCGGGGACGTCGACGAGCCGGATGCCGGCGTGGACCAGCATCAGCGGCCCCGTATTCGGATAGCGGCCGCTCGAGGAGGGCGAGACGTTGAGCACCGCGGCGACCTCGCAGGCAATCAGCTCCTCGGCCGCGATGCGGTCGATGTCGACGTGATCGATGATCGCGACGTCGCCGGGCCGCAGTCGCTTCACCAGATGCTTGGTCCGCTCGCCGAGCCGCGCCGTTCCGGTGACCGGCCCGCCGGTTCCACTCCCATTGCGACGACCGAGCAGAGCGGGGAGTCGGCTGCGACTGCCGGTTGCCATCCGCTGAGACTAGCCTAGGGCCCCCTGACCAAGCAGAGCAAGGACGCAGGGAGCGTGGCGTGCCTCGCACGCGCGCGACCGAGGACGCCGCTATGCGCCGGTCAGGCGACCCTAGGCGGCGGCAAGCAGCTCTCGGGCGTGCCGCGTAGCCGCCTCGTCGCCGCCTTCGCCGCCGAGCATCCGCCGGATCTCCTCGACCACGCTCTCGCCCACGAGGCGCTCCACGGTGGCCCGCGCCTGGCCGCCGGCGACGTCCTTCTCGATCCGGAAGTGGGCATCGGCCAGCGAGGCGACCTGGGGCAGGTGGGTGATGCAGATCACCTGGCGCCTCTCGCCGAGCGCTCGCAGCCGCTCGCCGACCACCCGCGCGGTGTTGCCGCCGACGCCGGCGTCGATCTCGTCGAAGACCACCGTCCCGGCGCTCGCCGCCGTGCCGAGGCCGCTCAGCGCCAGCATCACCCGCGAGAGCTCGCCACCCGAGGCGGCATCGCGCAGCGGCGCCGCCTCGATCCCCGGGTTCGGCGCCACCCGCAGCTCCACCGTCTCGCGACCCGAGGAGCCGTAGTCACCCGCGTGCGGCTCCAGCACGACGCGCAGCGTCGCGCCTGCCATCGAGAGGCGGCCGAGCTCCTCGGCGACGCACTGCTCCAGCGGGCCGGCCGCGGCGGCGCGGCCGCCGCTCAGCCGCTCCCCCAGCTCAGCCCGCCGCGCTTCCGCCTCGGCCAGCGCCGCCTCCGCCTCGGCGCTGCGCTCGCCGGCCCCCTCGAGGCGGGCGATCTCGGCCCGGCAGCGCTCGGCGTGCTGCAGCACCGACTCGACGCTGCCGCCGTGCTTGCGCTCCAGCCGGTCGACCGCCTCGAGCCGCTCCTCGGCCGCCGCCAAGGCAGCCGGATCGGCCTCCAGGCCCTCCGCGTAGGCACGCAGCTCGGAGCCGACGTCCGCCAGTTCGACGGCGAGGGCGGCCACCCGCTCGGCGATCGCGTCGAGATCGGCGTCCAGGCCGGCGGCGCCCTGCAGCAGCGCTTCGGCCCGCGCCAGGGCCGCCGCCGCGCCGCCGCCGTCCTCCTCGTCCCCAGCCAGCCCGGCGTGGGCGCCAGCGGCCGCTTCGCGCAGTCCCTCGGCGTGGCGCAGGCGCTCCCGCTCGGCCGCCAGCCCGGCACGCTCGTCGGGGTCGGGCGCCACCGCCTCGATCTCGGAGAGCTCGTAGCGAAAGAGGTCGAGGTCGCGCTCCCGCGACCCCTCCCGCTCCCGCAGCTCGGCCAGCTCCGCCTGCAGCCGGCCGCACTCGCGGTGCGCCTCGCGGTAGCGCGCCCGCAGCTCCAGGTGCTCGGGGCCGGCGAAGCCGTCGAGGATCTCCAGCTGCGCCGAGGAGATCGTCAGCTTGCGGTGCTCGTGCTGGCCGTAGAAGGCGAGCAGCCGACCGCCCAACAGCTTCAGGTCGGCCGCGCTCGCCGCCCGGCCGGCGACGAAAGCACCGGTGCGGCCGCCCTCGGAGACCCGGCGTCCCAGCACCACCTCCTCGGCCCCCTCGGGCAGCCGCTCGGCCAGCTCCGCCATCTCCGGCTCCGCCAGCAGGCCCGGGGGCAGGTCGAAGACGCCCTCGACCCAGGCCTCCGCCGCCCCCGGTCGCACGATTTGCGCCCGTGCTTTGCCGCCCATCAGCAGGTCGAGCGAGTGGGCGAGCACGGTCTTCCCGGCTCCGGTCTCCCCGGTGATCGCGTTCAGCCCGCCACCGAGGCGAAGCTCGGCCTTCTCGATCAGCAGCAGGTTCTCGATCCGCAGCTCGCGCAGCACGCAGGTCTGTGTAGCAGCGGGGGCGGATCGACTACGCCGCGGCCGGCTCCGGCGCCCCCTCGGGAGCCTGCACGAAGTCGCGCGAGCGGACCAGCGCGAAGCCCAGCGCGGCGCCAACGAAGGAGAGGATCGCGGCGATCAGGATGATCTCGTTGAAGCCGCTGACGAAGGCTTCGGTCGAGGCATGGGCGACCTGCGCATGGAGCGGTTTCGGCGCGACTTCCAGCGCCGCGCGGGTGCCCCCGGAGGCGACGACTTCGCCGAGCCCGCTGGGCGCCTGCGGCAGCAGCTCGCCGAGCTTCGAGTTGACCTGGGATTGGAAGACGGCGCCGAGCGCGGCGACGCCGGTGGCGATCCCAACCTGACGGAAGGTGGTGTTGATCCCCGATCCCATGCCCGATTTCTGCACCGGCACGACGGCGATCGCCGCCTGGCCGATCCCCGGGTTGGTGATCCCGATGCCGACGCCGGCGATCAGGAAGCCGGCCAGAAGCGTCGTCCATTCGGAGTCGGCGGAGACGCCGTGCATCAGCAATAACCCGACGCCGACCAGGGCGAGGCCGACCCCGAGCAGGACCCGGATCGGGATCCGGTGCGAGAGCGAGCCGGCGATCGGCGAGGCGATGAACGAGAGCACGGTCAGCGGCAGGAACCGCAATCCGGCTTCCAGCGGCGAGTAGAACAGCACGCCCTGCATATAGATGGTCAGGTAGAGGAACATCGCGAACATCCCCGCCGAGAGCCCAAAGGCCACTGCCGAGACGCCGTTGAAGGCGGGTTTTCGGAACAGCGTCAGGTCGAGCATCGGGTGGTCGCTGCGCGCCTCGATCGCCAGGAACAGGGCGAGCAGGACGGCGGCGCCGATCAGGCAGGCAAGGATCAGCGGGCTGCCCCACCCTTCCGGGTTGCCGCGGATCAGGCCGAAGATCAAGAGGAAGAGGGCGGCCGAGAAGCTGACCACGCCGGGAACGTCGATCGGTTGCGGATCGGGCGAGAGGACGTTGGCGATCCGCCGCTCGGTGAGGACGATCGCGGCGATCCCGATCGGCACGTTGACGAAGAAGATCCACTCCCAGCCGAGGTTCTCGGTGATCACGCCGCCGACCAGCGGCCCGACCGCGACCGCGCCGCCCACCGTCGCGCCCCAGACGCCGAAAGCGGTGGCCCGGTCGCGACCGTGGAACTCCTGCCCGATCAGAGCCAGCGAGGTGGCGAACATCGCCGCGCCGCCGACGCCCTGCAGGCCGCGGAAAAGGTTCAGCACCGTCGGGTTGGGCGCGATGCCGCAGAGGAACGAGGCGAGGGTGAAGATTCCGAAGCCGATCGAGAAGACGCGCCGGCGACCGAGCCGGTCGCCCAGCGAGCCGGCGGTGAGCAGGCAGGCGGCGAGCATCAGCGAGTAGGCGTCGACCACCCACTGCAGGCTGGAGAGGCTGGCGTTCAGTTCCTCCTGGATGTCCGGCAGGGCGACGTTGACGACCGTGATGTCCAGCAGCAGCATGAACGTCGCGATCGAGATCAGGACGAGGGTCCACCACTTCCGCTCCATCGGTCCCAAGCCTAAAGAACCACCTCGATGGGCTGAGGTCGCCTGACCCGGTTCAGACCGCCAGGTGGCCGAACTTCTCGCGGATCCGCTGGTAGAAGGAGGTGCCCGGGAGCTGGGCGAGGCGGCCCACGCCGTCGACGAAGCTGATCTCCAGGCCCTCGCCGGGGCCGAGGTCGGCAACGTGTCCGCCGTCGACCGCGACTTCCACCGGCTCGCGGCCGGCGGCATTGCCGACGTGCAGGACCTCCTGGGGAGCGACCACCAGGGCCCGGGCGGTCAGCGAGTGCGGCGCGATGTAGCTGACCGCGTATCCCTTGACGCCCCAGGCGAGGATCGGCCCGTTGTTGGCGAGGTTGTAGCCGGTGGAGCCGGCGGGGGTGGCGGCGACGAGGCCGTCGCAGCGGACGTGGCCGACCTCCTTGCCGGCGATCCGGTAACTCAGCTCGGCCACCCGGTCCTGGGGACGGCGGGTCAAGGTGACGTCGTTGAAGCCCGGGCCGCGATGGCCGTCGACGGAGATTTCGAGGCCGGGCAGGTCGATGGTCTCGATCTCGCCCGCCAGGGCGCGGCGGATCCCCGCCGCGGCATCGTCGCGCTCGACCGCGGCAAGGAAGCCGACGGTGCCGAAATTGACGCCGAAGACCGGCACGCCGGTGCGGGCGAAGCGGCGCAGCGCGTGCAGGATCGAGCCGTCGCCGCCCAACACCAGGCAGAGGTCGGGGACCTCGGCGGCCCCTGCTTCGGAGACCTCGATTCCCTCGGCCGCCTGCCCGTGCTTCTCCAGCTCCGCGCCGGTCGCGACCAGCCGGCAGCCGGCCTCGCGGGCGACCTCGACCGCGAGGGCCACGGCTTCGGTCGCCGACGGCGGGTGCGGTTGGGTGATCAGCGTCGCCGTCCTCATTGCCCGCTCGCCTCCGCGGTGGCATCGGCGGCGGCGATCGCCTCGTCGAACTCCTCCAGGCCGAGGCCCTCGCCGCCGCACCAGACGAAGGTCTCGCGGTTGCCCTTCGGCCCCGGCAGGCCCGAGGAGGCGAAACCGCGCACCGGCAGCCCGAGCTCTCGGGCGGCGAGCGCCACCTTGCGAACCGCCTCATGGCGGTCGGCGGCGTCGCGGACCACCCCGCGGCCGACCCGCTCGCGACCGAGCTCGAACTGCGGCTTGACCATCGCCAGGATTTCGCCCCCCGGGGCCAGGCAACCGGCGACAGCGGGCAATACCTTGGTCAGCGAGATGAAGGAGACGTCGACGGTGGCGAGCGAGGGCGCGAAGGGCAGGTCCGCCGGGTCCAACCTGCGAGCGTTTGCCCGCTCGATCACGGTCACCCCCGGGTCGTCCCGCAGGCGCGCGTCGAGCTGACCGTAGGCGACGTCAACCGCGGCGACGCGGGCGGCGCCGCGCTGCAGGAGGCAGTCGGTGAAGCCGCCGGTCGAGGCGCCGACGTCAAGGCACTCGCGGCCGGCGACGTCGAGGCCGAGCGCCTCCAGCGCGTTCTCGAGCTTGACGCCCCCCCGGGAGACATAGCGCGGCCCCGGGTCCACCACGAGCGCCGCCTCGGGCTCGACCAGCTGGCTGGGCCGCAGGGCGACCGGCCCGTCGCGCCCGATTCGGACTTCTCCCGCCCGCACCGCCCCGGCCGCGGCCGAGCGGGACGGGAACAGCCCCCGCTCTGCCAATACTGCGTCTATCCGGGCCTTCTTCACCGGCCGAAAGCTACAGCCGCGCCCGCAGGTTGGCCGTTTATCTGAGGCTCAGAAAGGAATGCAACATTTTTCTGACCGGATTGAGGCCGAAACCTGGTTGGATCTCTCGCAATGGGTAGTCGGAAACAGAGCAACAGAGCGGCAAGCCCGGGATTTTCCTCCGATGCAGGGAGTCTCTGTGACCCGTCTCACACACCAAGCGCACGTATGTTCGTACGCTGTTCAAGGATTCGAACGGAGCAACCGATCAAGGAGCGACGACAAAGACTTTTTGGCTGAGTCCCGCGTCGACATACGGCCCCGGTGCTTCCCACACTGGCGCCCTCGACACAACTGGGCTCACCTACCTCCCACGGATCCACATATATAGAGATACATATCTCTCCTCCCTGTAGTAACCCCAGAAGCGCCCCGCCTCCCCGGCGGGGCGTTTTCTGTTGTGCGCGGCTCTGGTCGCTGAATCTGTGCCCACCGGCCGCCCACCGGCCGCGCGATTCCGATTCCCTAGCATCGAGCGATGGGGATCCAGCGGATGGACCATGTCGGCGTGGTGGTCGACGATCTCGAGGCGGCGACCGAGTTCTTTCTCGAGCTCGGGCTCCAGGTGCGGGGCAACGGGCAGGTCGAGGGCCGCTCGGTGGACCGCATCGTGGGGCTCGACGGGGTCCGGGCGGAGCTCGCGATGCTGCAGGCCCCGGACGGCCATGGACGGCTCGAGCTGGTGAAATTCCACTCGCCGGGGACCCGGGGCGGCGACCGGCAGGCGCCGGCGCACACGGCGGGGATCCGCCACCTCGCCTTCGTCGTCGAGGACATCGACGAGGTCGTCGCCGGCCTGCGGGCCCGCGGCGCTGAGCTCGTCGGGGAGCTGGTGCGCTACGAGGACAGCTACCGGCTCTGCTACGTCCGCGGCCCCGAGGGAATCATCGTCGAGCTGGCGGAGCCGATCGATTGATCGCCGCGTCGATCTCAGGACACTAGCCGTTCACGTAGTCGGCGATCGTCAGACAGCCTGACTCATGTTTGGGGTATCCGTTCTCGGTTGCGCGGCGGTTCAACGCCGCCCAGCAGCCGAGGCGATTGACCTCGACCTGGTAGACGGCGTTGGGCTGTTCGTCGTAGAGACCCAAATAGAGGTCGCACCTCCAGAGGCCCTGCGGCAGGCGTTCGCATGGCGAGGTCAGGGCCCCACCGAGCACCGAGCTCGCGAGGGCACCCCCGTCGACGCCCAGCACGGGCGCCGGTCGCCAGGCGAATAGACCCAGGGCGACCACCAGCGCCAGGGCGCCGGCGAGGTAGAGGAGCAATCGTATTCTCCGGATCTTCACGCGCGGCTCTCCGTTCGGGTGACACTGCGCCTTCACGAACCCATACGGCCTCCGGCCGACGACGTTCAGCCGCGATTGCGTTGACAGGCCCCACCTGAACCGTTCGTCCACCTGCGCCGTACTCACCGACGCGCCCCGCTCCCCCATGGCGGGGCGTTTTATTTGCCGCTTAGGAGCGGCTAGCTTGCGCGGATGCTGCCGATCTTCGACGGCCACAACGACGCGCTGACCCGCGAGGACCACGCGGACCTGGCGAGCGGGCGCGGCGGCGGCCACCTCGACCTGCCGCGGATGCGGGAGGGCGGGATGCGGGGTGGGATCTTCGCCGTCTTCATCGCGTCGCCGGACGACGCCCGTCGCGGCCACTTCGGCGGTGGATCGTTGCGGGTGGACAACCCCCCGGTCAGCCATCCCGCGGCCGCCGCCCAGGCGACCGCGGCGGCCGGCCGCCTGCTGGCCCTGGAGCGCGCCGGCGAGCTGGTCCTCGCTCGCGGGATCGGCGACGTCGACGCGGCGTTCGAGGGCTCACGGCCGGTAGCCGTGCTGCACCTGGAGGGGGCGGAGGCGATCGACCCCGATCTGGAGGCGCTCGAGGTCTGGCATGCCGCCGGGTTGCGCTCACTGGGACCGGTCTGGAGCCGGCCCAATGCCTTCGCCCACGGCGTCCCCTTCGCCGCTCCCTCCTCACCCGACATCGGACCGGGCCTGAGCGAGCGCGGCCGCGCCCTGATCGCCGCCTGCGCCGAGCTGGGGATCCTCGTCGACCTCAGCCACCTCAACGAGGCCGGGTTCTGGGACGTGGCCCGGATCGAAGCCGGCCCGCTGGTGGCCAGCCACTCCGGCGCCCATGCCCTCTGCCCCTCCTCGCGCAACCTCACCGACCGGCAGCTGGACACGATCGGCGGCAGCGACGGGCTGGTCGGCATCGTCTTCGCGGTGCCGTTCCTGCGGCCCGACTTCGCCGACGATCCGGACACCCCGATTTCCCGCATCGCCGAGCACGCGCGCTACGTCGCCGAGCGGATCGGGGTCCGCCACGTCGCTCTCGGCTCGGACTTCGACGGGGCGACGATCCCCGCCGCGCTGGGCGACGCCAGTGGACTGCCGAAGCTGGTCGAGGCGCTGCGAAACGCCGGCTTCGACGAGGAGGAGACGGCGGCGATCTGCTGGCACAACTGGCGCCGCGTGCTCGCCGCCTGGTGGCGCGGCGAGCACTGAGCGGCTATCCGGCCACCTGGAGACGGCTCTCGACGTCTCGCACGCCGTCGATCCGGCGGGCGCGCTCGACCAACTCGTCGAGCTGCTCCTCGCTGCCGACCCGGCCGTGCAGCACGACCACGTGCTCCTCGACGTTGAGATCGACCGAGCCCTTCGGCGCCTCGGCGGGCCTGAACAGCTCGCTTTCGACCTTGGCCTTCAGCGCCGCGTCGTTGAGCTCGCTGGCGTCACGGCCGGGCGGGGTCGCTTCGGCGGCGACGCCCTGGACCCGGTGCGCGGCGTCACGGACGCTGCGCCCGGCCTCGCGCGAGCCTCGGCGCACCATCGCCATGCCCCGGTCGCGGGCCATCTTGCGGCGGCGCCTGCCCTCCGCCGGGTCGAGCAGGTACTCGCCGGCGACGCCGATCGCGGCGCCGCCGAGAAACGCGGCCACCCTTCGGCTCCTCATCACTTCTCCTTTCGCTTGCTTGCGGCGTTAGTGAAGGGGTACCCGTGGCGCGGTGGCGATAACTGGCGTACACTCGTCGCGATGGCAACTCCCCGCCAGCAGCTGCTGATTGCGCGCGCCGGTCTCCCCGGCGTCGCGGCGCTGCTCGTTACGGGGAAAACCGGCGCCGAGCTCGTCAGCTCGGTTGTCGCCTGAGCGCCCAAGAACGCCCGCCGACCAAGCAGAGCAGCGAAGGGGACGCGGCGGAGGCGTTGACAGCCGTTCCGGTCCCCACCGCGCACTGGCAGGAAGCGCTGCGAACCCTCGCCGCCCAACAATTCCCGAGCCCGCGGCTACGCCCGGAGCCGCCGCGTCAGCCCCCAGCCGGATAGGGCCGCGGCAGGGCGACTCGGATCGCCTCGCCGCTTCGGCCGGGCGCCACTTTCTCCCTGCTCTTTGCGCTTTTCCGCGATCCCCCATGAGCCTGTCCAGCCGCACTACCGGGAGCCGAGTCTATCCGCGCGGATTTCCGTGTTTGAGGAGATCACGACCCGGGTAAGCCATGAATTCCTCCCTGTAGTGACCCCGGAAGCGCCCCGCCCGCCCGGCGGGGCGCTCTCCGTTTGGGGACCGGTCAGCGCCCCGCGGCGCCGGACCGGCCCCCGCTCGGCTGCCGGAGGAGGCGAGGCCGGCGGCGCGGGCTCAAACCTTCTCCGGCGCCTCCTGCCCGGGCCAGCGACCGGTCACCGCGGCGAAGCCGGAGCGGGCGCCGCGATCGGTGAGGCCTTTGACGAGGCGGAAGATCGCCCCCTCGAGCGCGAGCGCGACGATCAGCTTCGCCAGCGCGACCTCCCGATGGTCGGGCTCCGGCGCCTCCTCGTCGTCGATCAGGCCCCAGATGCCCTCGAAGGCCTTCTGCGCCGCGAGGCCGGCCAGCAGGCCGGCGCCGATCCCGAGCGGCGCGAAGAGAAACCTCATGGCGCCGCAATACCCCTGCCCCTCCCGAGGCAAACTACACGCCTTGTTACGATATATCGCGTTAGTGTCAAAGAAAGGGATTCAAGATGTGTGAGAGACACCAAAGAACATCGGGCGAGGGGCTCGGCCACCGGCTCGAGTTCGCCCGCAGCCGCGGCTTTCGCCATGGTCGCGGACGCGGCGGGATGCGAGCGCGACGGGGCGACGTGCGGGCGGCGATCCTAGCCCTGCTCGGGGAGCGACCGATGCACGGCTACGAGATGATCAAGGAGCTGGAGGAGCGCACCCAGGGAGCCTGGTCGCCCAGTGCCGGCTCGATCTACCCGACCCTGCAGATGCTCGAGGACGAGGGCCTGGTCCAAGGCAAGGAGAGCGCGGGCAAGCGCCGCTTCACGCTCACCGAGCAGGGCGCCGCCGCGCAGCAGGCCAAGGCGGACGAGGAAAAGCCGTGGGACGCGGTGCGGGCTGACGCGGCGCCGGAGCAGATCCAGCTGGCGGGCTCGATGAAGAAGCTCCACCACGCGATCCGCCAGGCCCTCCTCGCCGGCGAGGAGGGCGAGCAGAAACGGGTCCGCGAACTGCTCGACGAGACCCGCGCCAAGATCTACGCGATCCTCGCCGAGCAGGAGTAACCGGGCGCGCCTCGCGGTCCCGATTGCCGGAGCAATTCGGGCCGCGAGAAGTCCGTTCCCCTTACGGACCCACACATATAGAGATGCGCGCCTCTCCTCCCTTTGGTGATTCCCCAGAAGCGCGGACCTTCCCTGGTCCTCTACTCCATCCACATCACCGGAGAGACTGCAGCAGCCTATTCGATTGAGCGAATTGGTGCAATCCCCAAAACTGGTTAGGTGAGGCCGGTGCCGGAGGGGCGGAAAAACACCTGGCTCAGCCGAGGACCGGCTGCTCGGAGGGCCGCGCGGCCAGCACCCGCTCGGCCACCGACTCGCCGGTCAGGCCGACCTCGGCCCGCAACAGCGCCGGCTTGCCGTGGGTGACGTAGCGGTCGGGAAGACCGATCCGCAGCACCCGCGCCCGCTCGGCCGGCCGCCCGGCGAAGGCGTCCTCGAGGTGCTCGAGCACCGCGGCGCCGAAGCCACCCGGCAGCACGTTCTCCTCGATCGTCACCAGCAGGTCGTGCTCGCGCGCCAGCCGCTCGACCAGCGGCCCGTCGATCGGCTTGGCGAAGCGGCCGTCGGCGACGGTGACCTCGAGCTGGTGCCGGCCCAGGATCTCCGCCGCCGCCAGCGCCACCGGGACCCCGTAGCCGTAGCCGAGCAGCGCCACGCGCTCGCCCTCGGCGAGGACCTCGCCAGTGCCGATGGGGATCTCCCGCGGGGAGGCCGGCAGCGCCACTCCCTCGGCCGCGCCCCGCGGATAGCGCAGCGCCGCCGGGCCGGGGTGGGCGATCGCCGTGCGCAGCATGTGCACCAGCATCGCCTCGTCGCGCGGTGCCATCACGACGACGTTGGGCAGCGGCCGAAAGTAGGAGACGTCGAAGGCGCCGTGGTGGGTCGGGCCGTCGTCGCCGACCAGGCCGCCCCGGTCCATCGCGAAGGTGACGTCGAGCTGCTGCAGGCAGACGTCGTGAACGAGCTGGTCGAAGGCCCGCTGGAGGAAGGTCGAGTAGATCGCGCAGACCGGCTTCGCCCCCTGCAGGGCGAGGCCGCTGGCCAGCAGCACCGCATTCTGCTCGGCGATCCCGACGTCGTAGTACTGGCCGGGCCGCTCGTCGGCCAGCTTCTGCAGGCCGGTCCCCCCCGCCATCGCCGCGGTGATCCCGATCACCCGCTGGTCGCGCTCGGCCTCGGCGACCATCGCCTCGGCGAAGACCTTCGTGTACTGGGGCGGGGCGCCGGCGGCCGGCGGCTTCTCCAGGCGCTCCGGCGCGATCGAGCCCGGAGCGTCGGTTTCGGTCACCGCGACCGGCCGCGAGCCGTTTGCCGGCTTGCCGTCGACGATCGAGTTGGGCTTCGCCGCGTGCCACTCCTCCATCGACTCCAGGCCGCCCTCCTCGGCGGGCGCGAAGCCCTTGCCCTTGACGGTGTGGATGTGGACGACGACGGGCCGGTCGGCGGCGAAGGCCTCGCGCAGGGCGTTGCGCAAGGCGCCGACGTCGTGACCGTCGATCACCCCCATGTAGGCGAGGTCGAGCTCCTCGAAGAAGAGCCCCGGCGCCCAGTAGGCCTTGATCGCCGCCTTGATCTCCGGCCCCAGGCGCTCGATCCGCCGCCCCAGGCCGAGCGGCAGCTTGGTCAGCCGGTCCTCGACCCCCTCGCGGGCGTGGTAGAGCCGCGGGTTGAGGCGGATCCGGTTGAAGTACCGGGAGAGGGCGCCGACATTGGGCGAGATCGACATCCCGTTGTCGTTGAGGACGATGACGATCGGCGTCTGCAGGCCGCCGGCCGCGTGCAGCGCCTCGTAAGCGACGCCGCCGGTCAGGGCGCCGTCGCCGATCACCGCCGCCACCTTGCCGTCCTCCCCCAGCCCCTTGCGCATCGCCTCCTTGAGCCCGACCGCGTAGCCGATCGAGGTCGAGGCGTGGCCGGCGCCCATCACGTCGTGCTCGGACTCGGCGATCGAGCAGAACGGCGCCAAGCCCTCGTACTGGCGGATCGTCGGCAGCTCGTCGCGACGGCCGGTGAGGATCTTGTGCGGGTAGGCCTGATGGCCGACGTCCCAGAGGATCTTGTCGCGGGGCGAGCTGAGCAGGCTGTGCAGGGCGACCGCCAGCTCGCAGGTGCCGAGGTTGGCGCCGAAGTGGCCGCCGATCTCGCCGATCGTGTCGATGATGTAGGTGCGCATCTCCTGCGCCACCTGCTGCAGCTGGGCGTCATCGAGACCGTGCAGGTCCTCGGGGCCCTCGACCCGGGAGAGCAGCGGCTCCTGTCCGTCGTCCACGTTGCCCTGGGTGGGGGGCGTATCGCTCATTCGTTCCTCGTGAAGATGTAGTCGGCCACGCGGCTCAGGTCCTCGGTCTCGCCGGACGCCTCCGCCAGCGCCGCCATCGCCCGGGCGTGGGACTCGGCCGCCAGCTCACGGGCCCGGTCGAGTCCGAAGAGGCTGACGTAGGTGAGTTTGCCATGTCGCTCGTCGCTTCCATGTGGCTTGCCGAGCTGCTCATCGCTCTCCGTCACGTCAAGGATGTCGTCGACGATCTGGAAGAGGACGCCCAGCTCGTCGGCGAAACGGCGATAGGGCATTGTCTCACCTTTCGGCACTCCCTCGAGCTCGAGGACGACCCCGACGCTGGCGGCGATCAGCCGGCCGGTCTTCAGCCCGTGCAGCGCCCGCAGGCCCTCGGCGTCGGTGGTGGCGCCGACCACGTCGACGTACTGGCCACCGACCATCCCGTCGACCCCGGTCGCCGCCGCCAACTCGCGCAGCGCCGCAAGCACCCGGCCCGGATCCCCCGGCTGCTCGCAGAACATCCGCACCGCCTCGGCGAAGAGGCCATCGCCGGCCAGGATCGCCACGTCCTCGCCGAATTTGACATGGGCGGTCGGCAGGCCGCGGCGCAGCTCGTCGTCGTCCATCGCCGGCAGGTCGTCGTGGATCAGCGAGTAGGTGTGGATCAGCTCGATCGCGCAGGCCACCGGCAGCAGGCGCCGGGGATCGGCGCCGATGGCGCGCGCGGTGGCGAGGGCGAGGACCGGGCGCACCCGCTTGCCGCCCGCCAGCAGCGAGTAGCGCATCGCCTCCTCGAGGCCGGCGGTGGATTCTGCGGCTGAGAAATGCAGGCCCCCGAGGGCTTGGTCGACCAGGGCACGCAAGTCCTCGGGGTAGGCCACGGCTCTCAGCGCTGTTCCTTTTGCCCGCTATCCGGGCATAAGGCGCACCGATCCGCGCTCACTCGGCGCTCGCCTGTTCGCGGGCCTGACGGTTGGCCTCCTCCACCGCCTCGGCGGAGAGGTCGGCCGCTTCGGCGGCCAGCTCCGCGGCGCGCTCGTCGCTCGCCCCCTCGCCCTCCAGCTCGGCGGCGATCGCGCGCAGCCGCTCGGCGATCTCACGCAGGCGGGTCACTGGGCCGGTTCCCGCTCGCGGACGATCGCCCCGAGGACGCCGTTGATGAACCTCGGCGCCTCGGCGCCGCAGTACTCCTTCGCCAGCTCGACGGCCTCGTCGATCGCCACCTCGACCGGCGCCAGCCCTTCCTCGATCTCGTACAGCGCGACCCGCATCACGTTCAGCTCCAGCGGCGCGATCCGGTCCACCGTCCAGCCCTTGGCGTGCGCTTCGATCTCCTCGTCGAGGCCTTCGCGGTTGGCATCGACGCCCTCCGCGAGCTCGCGGGTGAGCGGGCGCGCGCCGGCGATCAGCTCGTCCAGCGGCCGCCCGGTGACGTCGCGCTGGTAGTTGGCGAAGACCGCCTCGCGGCGCTGGTCGGATCGGCGCATACGCGCATTCTGGCGATTCGGCCCACGGGACCGCGCGGCGCCGAGCGTCCCAGGCCGCGGCGGGCCGCCCGCGCCCGTCTCAGGCCCGCGAGACGTACTCGCCGCTGCGGGTGTCGACGCGGATCGTCTCGCCCTCCTCGATGAACAGCGGGACCTGGATCGTCACCCCGGACTCCAGCGTCGCCGGCTTGCTGCCGCCGCCGGAGGCGGTGTCGCCTTTCAGGCCCGGGTCGGTCTGCGTCACCTTGAGGTCGATGCCGCTCGGCACCTGCACGTCGCTCGGCCGCTCGTCGACGAACAGCACGTCGACCTCCGAGTTGGGCAGCACCCATTTCATCGCCTCGCCGAGGGCGCTGCTGGGGATTTCGATCTGCTCGTAGCTCTGGCTGTCCATGAACACCTGGGCGTCGCCGGAGTCGTAGAGGTACTGCATCTTGCGCGACTCGGTGCGCACCGGCCGGAACTTCTCCCCGGCGCGGAAGGTTTTGTCGATCACCGAGCCGTCCTCGATCCGCCGCAGCTTGGTCCTCACGAAGGCGCCGCCCTTGCCCGGCTTGACGTGCTGGAACTCGATGATCTTGAAGATCGTCCCGTCGATCTCGATGTGGTTGCCGCCCTTGAATTGGTTGGTGGAAATCAAGGTCCTCACCTGGTCGCTTGCTTGCCTGCGGACGGCAAGGTTATTCGAGCCGCCCCGGTCGGCAGCGGAGGCCCGTCGAGCGGACCTCCGGCTAGGTTCGACCCGCCAGCTCCAGGCGCATCGTCCGGTCCCAGCCGGCGGCGATCCTCGCCGCGGCCGCGCGCTCCTCGGCGAGGATGCGATCGGCGAGCTCGGCCGTCTCGGGGTCCCCCGCCCGCGCGGCGACCCGCTTCAGCAGCTCGTAGGCGCCGACCTCGAGGTTCTCGAAGGCGTAGGCGAAGCCCGAGAGCTTCGCCGTGGTGTCCGGCTGGGCGCCGAAGAAGCCGCCGAGGTTGAGGGCGCCGAGCCGCAGCGCCGCGTCCTTGACCCTCGAGGTGTCGGCGCCCCGGGCCTGCAGCCGGGCGGCCACCGCCTCGGAGTGGCGCCTGGTCTCCGCGAGATGCTCCTGGAAGAGCGCGGCCAGAGCCTCGTCGCCGACCAGGCCCGGCCCCTTTTCGAGCAGCCCGGCCGCCTGCTGCTCGATCGCGTGGGCATCGGCGAGGTAGCTGTCGAGCTGCTCTCCGAGATCCTCGGGATCGAGATCGCGCAGCGAGGCCTGCGCGGCGCCGTCGAAACGGCTTTCCAGCCTCTCCGCCATCCGCCGCTCCTCGGCGGCGATCGTGCGCGCGGCGGCGGCGGTCTCCGCGTCGCCGGCGGCTTCGGCGGCGTGGCGCAGCAGTTCGTAGGCGGCGAGCTCCATGTGCTCGTAGGAGAACGCGTGGGCGGTCAGCTTGCCGGGCGTGTCCGGCTGCGCCTTCGCGAACAGCACCATCCCCCAGCCGCCCGCCTTCCCGGCCAGGTCCTTGAGCTTCGAGGGATCGGCGCCGTGCGCCTCGAGCCGCCCGCGGATGATTTCCTCCTGCCGTTCGGTCTCGCCCAGGTGCTCGGCGAAGGCAGCGGCAAGCCGCTCGTCACCGGCGATCTTCGGCGCCGCGCGCAGTTGCGTCAGCGCCTGCTCCTCGATCGAGTGGGCGTCGGCGAGGTACTTGACCAGTTGCTCTTGAATCGTGTCTGCGCTCATAGCCACCCGGTACCCGGGGTCGCGCCGGACCGAAACTCGCGCCCTCCCCCCGCGGCTCAGCGCCGCGCGGTGCGCGCGCCGAGTAGCCCCGCGACCGCACCCGCCCGGCGCGGCCGTCATTCACTTCGCCGTAGGCGATCACGCCGGCGTTGTTGACCCAGACGTCGATGCGTCCAAAGCGCTCGACGGCCGCTTCGTCGCCGCCATCAGCGCCTCGCCCCGACTCCGGTCGCCAGCTCGCCGAGCCGCCCGGGGCCGCCGCTTCGCGGGTCGAGCGGCGGGGTCGAGATCCCGTCGGCGTGGCGGAGACCCCGCAGCAGGTCGCCGAGCGCGTCGAGGGAGCTGCGCGCGGGGCGCCAGCCGAGCTCCGCGCCAGCCCGCGCGGTGTCCATCAGCGGCACCCCGAGCGCCATGTCGATCCAGCCCGGCGGCGAGGGCTGCAGGCGCAGCCGCCAGGTCAGATCGGCGAGCCGCCGCAACAGCCGCGGCGGGAAGGGAACAGGACGCGCGTGGAGGAACTCGCCCAGCTCGCCCGGGCCGATCGCCGGCTCGGCGGCGATGTTGAAGGCGCCGCGCACCGGGGCCACGATCGCCCGCCGGTAGGCGTCGCCGACGTCGCGCGAGTGGACCGCCTGGAAGCGCAGGCGCTCGATCTTCGGCACGACCGGGATCAATCCCGAGCGGACCAGGACGCCGGGCAGCAGCGGGCCGATGAAGAGGCGGCGGATCTCGCTCGCCGCCTCGCTCTTGAAGATCAGGCCGGGCCGCAGGCGAACGACGCGGGTCCGCGGAGCGGTCTCTTCGAAGGCGTCGAGCAGCGCTTCGACGCGCGACTTGTGCCTGGAATAGAAGGAGGTCGCGATCCCGTCCACCGGCCAGGACTCCTTGACCCGGCGGTCCTTCGGGCCGGGACCGTAGGCGCCGACCGAGGAGGCATGGACGAGCGCCGGCACCTCCGCCTCGGCGACCGCTTCGAAGACCCGCTGGCTGCCGAAGACGTTGACCCGTTCGAGCGTCGCTTCGTCGCGGCTCGGCTGGATCGCCCAGGCGAGGTGGACGGCAGCGGCGGCACCGCGGAAGAACGGCGTCAACTCGCTGCTGGTTACGTCGGCGGCGACCCATCGCACCTTCGGCGGCTTGAGGCTGGGGATCCGCCGCGCCAGGCCGATCACCTCGCTGACCTGGGGCTCGTCGGCGAGCGCCTCGAGGAGGCTGGTGCCGACATTGCCGCTGGCTCCGGTGACGACGACGCGCATGGGCTGCGGGTACCCGCAGCCGATGGCCGGAAACGATCAGCCCGCCCGTTCGGCGCCGGTGCTCGTCGTCAGATCGGCGGCGACGCCGCCGCCGAGCACCCGCCGCACCACGCCCGGGGCGAGGATGCGGACGATCGCCGCCAGCGCGTAGGGCCGCGGCACGTAGCGCTCGGCCTTGCCGCCCGGTCCGGCCTCGTAGATCGCCTGGGCCACCCGCTCCGGCCTGGAGACGATCCAGCGGGTGAGCGCTTTCTGGCGCAGCTCGGTGGCCGGGAAGCCCTCGGTGGCGATGAAGCCGGGCAGGACCGTCCCGACGTGGACCCCGTGCGGCCTCTCCTCGGCATGCAGGGCGTCGGTCCAGCCGATCAGGGCGAACTTGCTGGCCGAGTAGGCGCCGGTGCGGGCGCGGGCGACGCGGCCGGCGGTGCTGGCGACGTTGACGATCGCGCTCGGCGCCGAGGCGCGCAGCAGCGGCAGCAGCGCCTCGGTGAGCCGGACGACCGCGTCGAAGTTGAGCTCCATGTGGCGGCGCACGTTCTCGTAGCCCGTCTCGGCGAAGCTGCCGCGCCAGGCCGCGCCGGCGTTGTTGACCAGCAGGTGCAGGCGGCCGCCGTGCTCGGCCTCGAGGTGGGCGCGCAGGCGCTCCGGCGCCTCCTCGTCGGTCAGGTCGAGCGCCAGGTGGGTCGCGCGGCCGGGCAGCGAGTCGGCCAGCTCGCGCAGCCGCTCGGCCCGGCGGGCGACGAGCACCAGTTCGTATCCCGGCTCGCGGGAGAGCCGGATCGCGGTCGCCTCGCCGATTCCCGCCGAGGCGCCGGTCACCACGGCTACGCGTGCCTGGCCGTCCACGGCGCAACCCTAAACCCTCGGCTCACACCTTCCCCAATCCGTGGCAGTCATTTGGGACGCATACCGTCCCAAATGACTGCCACCCGATTTGCCGGCTTCGGGGCGTGGGAGCGAGTTGCAAGGATTGCCGCATGGAGGCCTCGGCCGGACCCCACCGCTCGCGCCTGCGGACCGCCCGGCGCGAAGGCGAGCGGGTGACCCCGCTGGAGCTCTTCTTCGACCTCGTCTTCGTCCTCGCGATCACCCAGTGCACGGCCCTGATGGCCCATCACCCGAGCTGGTCGGGACTGGTGCAGGGGCTGCTGGTGCTGGGCGTGCTCTGGTGGGCCTGGGTCGGCTACGCCTGGCTGACCAGCGTCATCGACCCCGAGCAGGCGGCGGCCCGGCTGGTGATCTTCGTCGCGATGGCGGCGATGCTGATCGTCTCGATCTGCGTCCCCGAGGCGTTCGGCAGCCTCGGCCTCCCCCTGGCTCTCGCCTACGGCGTCTTCCGGGTCGCCCACATCGCCCTCTTCATGCTCGCCAGCCCGGACGACGAGCAGCTGCGCCGCTCGGTGCTCGGCCTCGCGGTCAGCACGGCGATCGGGGTAAGCGTGCTGGCGGCGGCGTCGCTGTTCGACGGGCTCGCCCAGGGGGCGCTGTGGTTCCTCGCCCTCTTCCTCGACATGGCCGGGCCCTACTTCTTCGGTTCCGAGGGCTGGCATCTCGTCCCGGGCCACTTCGCCGAGCGGCACGGGCTGATCGTCCTGATCGCCCTCGGCGAGTCGATCGTCGCGATCGGCGCCGGCGCCGCCGGGACGCTGAACCTGGGGATCGCCGCCGTGGCCGTGCTCGGCATCGGCCTGGCGGCGGCGCTGTGGTGGGCCTACTTCGACGTCGTCGCCTTGATCTCGGCCCGTCGGCTCGCTGACGCGGAGCCGGGCCGGGTCCAGAACGAGCTGGCCCGCGACTCCTACTCCTACCTCCACTTCCCGCTCGTCGCCGGCATCGTCCTCGTCGCCTTCGGGATGAAGGCGACGATCGGGCACTACGATCGGCACCTGGACGACACCACGGCGTTCGGCCTGCTCGGCGGCGTGGCGGTCTACCTGCTCGGACTCGTCGCCTTCCGCTACCGCCACATCCGCTCGGTCAACCGCCACCGGCTCGGGCTGGCGATCGTCTTCCTGATCCTCGTCCCGGTGGCCACGGCGGTGCCGGCCATCGTCGTCGTGGCGATCGCCGACGTGCCCCTATGGGCGATGATCGCCTTCGAGCACCGCGGCTACGGCGACCAGCGTGGAGAGCTGCGCCGGGAAGCCGCGCTCGGCGGCGCAACCGGCGCTTAAGAATCCCAGACTGGACGAAAGTTTGATTTTCGACATACTGCCGAGCCTTGAGCCAGACGCCAGAACTCCTTGATCGGCTGCTCCGCGCCGGCGCCCCCTCGGGTTACGAGGGGCCGGCGGCCGAGGTCTGGCGCGACGCCGCCTCCTTCGCCGAGCTGAGCTTCGACGGCCTCGGCTCCTCGATCGCCAGGGTGGGCGAGGCGGCGCCGCTGGTGGCGATCGTCGGCCACATCGACGAGATCGGCCTGATCGTCACCCACATCGACGAGAAGGGCTTCCTCTGGTTCGCGCCGATCGGCGGCTGGGACCCGCAGATCCTGGTCGGCCAGCGGGTCGAGATCCGCGGACGCGGCGGCCTCGTGCCGGGGGTCGTCGGCCGCAAGCCGATCCACCTGCTCGAGCCCGACCAGCGCAAGAAGGTCGTCGAGCTGAAGGGGATGCACATCGACGTCGGCGCCGAGGACCGCGATGAGGCGGCGGGGCTGATCCGGGTCGGCGACCCCGCGGTGATCGCCGCCGAGCCGGTCGCCGTGGCCGGCGAGCGGCTGGTCTCGCGGTCGATGGACAACCGCCTCGGCGCCTTCGTCGCCCTGGAGAGCCTGCGCCGCTGCCACGCGGGCGACGGCCCCGGCGGCTCCTTCGCCGCGGTGGCCGCCGTGCAGGAGGAGATCGGCCTCTTCGGCGCCCGCACCTCGGCCTTCGAGCTGCGGCCCGACATCGCGATCGCCGTCGACGTCACCCACGCGACCGACGCCCCGGGCGTCGAGGAGAAGGAGATCGGCAGCCACCCCCTCGGCTCCGGCCCGGCGATCGGCCGCGGCTCGACCCTCTCCCCCAAGGTCTTCGAGCTGCTGGTCGAGACCGCCGAGGCGGAGGGAATCGAGTACTCGATCGGCGCCAGCGGCCGCGGCACCAGCACCGACGCCGACGTCCTCCAGATCTCCCGCGCCGGGATTCCGACCGGGCTCGTCTCGATTCCGCTGCGGTACATGCATTCGCCGGTCGAGATGGTCGACCTGCGAGACGTCGAGGCGACGGTTCGGCTCCTCGCCGCCTTCGGCGCCCGGGTCAAGCCGGACGTCGACCTGAGTCGCTGATCAGTCGACGATCTGCAGGTCCTTGGGCAGGCCGCTGAGGTCGACGCAGCCGTCCTCGGTGACGACGACCAGGTCCTCAATCCGCACCCCGAGGCTCCCTGGCAGGTAGATCCCCGGCTCCACGGTGACGACTTCGCCCGCCGCCAGGACGTCGTCGGAGCGCGGCGAGAGCCGCGGCGCCTCGTGGACCTCGAGGCCGACCCCGTGCCCGAGGCCGTGACCGAAATGGTCGCCGTGACCGGCGTCGCCGATCGCCCTGCGGGCGACGCCGTCGACGTCTTCCCCCCCGGCGCCCGCGGCGATCGCCTCCAGCGCCGCCAGCTGGGCCTCCAGCACCGTCTCGTACACCGCCCGCCCCTTCTCTCCCGGCTCACCGGTGGCGTAGGTGCGGGTGCCGTCGGAGCAGTAGCGGTCGAGTTTCGCCCCCATGTCGAAGACGACGAGCTCCCCCGGCCCGATCTCCCGCTCGCCCGGCTCGGCGTGGGGCAGCGCCCCGTTGGGGCCGGCGGCGACGATCGCCGGGAACGACGGGTCGCCGCCCAGCTCGCGGATCCGCGCTTCGGCCGCCCGGGCCACCTCGCGCTCGCTGCGCCCAACCAGGCCCCGCTCCAGCGTCCAGCGCCAGACCTCGTCGGCGAGCTTCGAGGCCTCGGCGATCGCCGCCAGCTCCACCTCGTCCTTGACCCGGCGCAGCCGCTCGACCAGCCCACCGGCGGCGACGGTCTCGACGCCGTCGGCGAGCTTGCCCCGCAGCCGCTCGAGGCTGCGCACCGGGAGGCGATCGTCCTCGAAGCCGACCCGGCCCTCGAGCCGCTCGGCGATCGCCCCCAGCCAGTCCCCCTCGACGGTGATCGGTTCCCAGCCCTCGACCTCCGCCGCGGCACGCTCGGTGTAGCGGAAATCGGTCAGGAAGAGCCGCACGCCGGGGCCGCAGATGCAGGCGCCGTTGGTGCCCGTGAACCCGGTCAGGTAGCTGACGTTGGTCAGCTCGGTGACCAGCAGGCGGTCGAGCTCGCGCTCGCCGAGCAGATCCTCCAGGCGATGGCCGCGGCCGCGCACCGGCCTCAGACCCCCAACTGGCGAGCGACCAGGTCCAGCGCCTCCTGGTAGCCGTTGGGGCCCCTGCCGGAGATCTTCGCCAGGACGAGGCCGTCGAAGACCGAGAGCCTGCGCCAGTCGTCGCGGTTCTCGACGTCGGAGAGGTGGACCTCCACGGCGGGCAGGCCGGCGAGGTCGAGGGCGTCGCGGATCGCCCAGCTGTAGTGGGTCCAGGCGCCGGCGTTGACCACCACTGCGTCGGCGAAGTCGGTCATCCGGTGCAGGTATTCGCAGAACGCGCCCTCGGCGTTGGTCTGAAAGAAGATCGGTTCCAGCTTGCGCTCGCGCGCCCATCCGCCGATCCGCTGCTCGAGCTGGGCCAGCG
>DATAEW010000091.1:0-29928 GCA_036257815.1 Solirubrobacterales bacterium | reverse complement strand
CGCAGCCAGGTCATCTTCTCGCGCCGCGGGTCGCCGTTGGTGCCCTCTTTGTAGGCGACGTGGGCGGCGATCCCGTACTCGGCCAGCTTGTGCATCTCCTCGGTCCGGATCTGGATCTCGAGCGGCTTGCCCTCGGGCCCGATCACCGTCGTGTGCAGGGCCTGGTACATGTTGGCCTTGGGCATCGCGACGAAGTCCTTGAAGCGACCCGGCAGCGGCTTCCAGAGCGAGTGGATGACCCCGATCGCCCCGTAGCAGTCCTTGACCGAGCCGACGATCACCCGCATCGCCGTGAGGTCGAAGATCTCGTTGAACTCGCGGCCCTTCTTGGCCATCTTCGTGTAGATCGAGTAGAAGTGCTTGGCCCGGCCGGAGATCTCGGCCTCGATCCCGACGTGGCCCAGCTCCTCGGCCAGGAACCGGCCGGCCTCGGAGACGTAGCGCTCGCGCTCCTCGCGCTGCTGGGCGACCAGCTGTTTGATTTCCGCGTACTTGCGGGGGTGCAGGGTGGCGAAGGCGAGGTCCTCGAGCTCCCACTTGATCGCGTGGATCCCCAAACGGTGGGCGAGCGGGGCGTAGATCTCCAGCGTCTCGTGGGACTTCGCCAGCTGCTTCTGCTTCGGCAGCGCCCCGAGCGTGCGCATGTTGTGGAGCCGGTCGGCCAGCTTGATCAGGATCACCCTGACGTCGGTGGCCATCGCCACCATCATCTTGCGGTAGTTCTCGGCCTGACGCTCGTCGCGGCTCTCGAACGACATCCCGGTCAGCTTCGTCACCCCGTCCACCAGCTGGGCGATCTCCTCGCCGAACTCGGCCCGGATCTCCTCCAGGCTGGCGCTGGTGTCCTCGACCGTGTCGTGCAGGAGGGCCGCGCACAGCGTCTCGGTGTCGAGGCGCATCCCGGCGCAGACCTGGGCGACGCCGACCGGATGGGTGATGAACTCGTCCCCCGAGTAGCGGCGCTGGTCGGCGTGGCGCTCGCAGGCGAACTCGAAGGCCCGCTCGACCTGCTCGCGGTCGATCGTCGCCACCGCCACCGCGGTCCCGCCTGCCCCCTCGCCCTGCTCGTCGGCGCTCGGCGCCGAGTCGAACTCCTCCACAACCGCGAAAAGGTCGGCCAGGAGCTCGGAGTGCTCTACGGCTGCTTGGGTCTTGCGAGGAATCGTCTGGCCTCCGCGTGCTCTTCGCTGTAAGCCCGGAACGCGGCTGAGCGCTCCAGTTCGGTCCCCTCTGAGGATACGACCATGACACTTCCCTCGCCCTTGTTTGGCTCGCCGCGTACCAGATCCACCTCCCTCAGGACGCGGAGGCAGCGGGCAGCGGTCTCCGGCGCAAGGCGGTGCGGACCGGGCCCCGAAAGGGCTTCGCGCAGGGCCGGGCCCCTCGCTTCGCCGGCCTCGCGCAGGGTGCGGAAGACGGCGGCGATGGTGGCCCGCGAAGGCGCCCTGGCCTCCGCCACCGAAGTGGCGAAAGCGCGCTCAGCATCGGTGAAGAGCAGGTGGAGGAAGCCACTGGACGCGGCTTGCGTGCTCGCTGAGCCTGTTTCGACCGCCGCCGTCCCGCCGGCGACCGGGCTGGCTCCATCCTCGCGACGGTCCCAGCCAAGTGCGGCGAGAGCGCGCGAATCCGCGCTCGGCGGTGGATCGACCAGCACCACATGCTCAAAGGCGGCGGCGACCGGCGAGCCGTGCTGCTCCAGGGACGCGTAGTCGACCAGCGCGAGACCGCCGCTCCTCCCTTTCGCCGCCAGTGCCTCGAGCGCCCCGGCGCCGCAGCGCGAGCAGGCGATGCGGGCGCTGCCGCCGTTGAAGCGCGCCAGCCCCGAAGCCCCGCTGGCCAGTTCGGCCCGCCGCGACGCATCGGCGCAGACGGCGAGCACGCCAGCCCCGCTGGAGACCAGCTCGGCGATGGCGGCGATCGCCGCCCTCTGCCTCGCCACGACGATGCGGCCATCACTTGGAGCAGCAGGCGCTTGTCGCATTCCTTCCGCTATGCGGGAAGATTGCGACACGTTTTCGAGGTCGCGGTTCAGCTCCTCCTCGAAGCGTTGCCACCACTCGGCGTCCTCGCAACGGCAGGTATGGACGGAGACGCCTTTCTCCTCGCCGCGCGGCTCCCCGCCGGCCTCACCTCCCACCATCGGCGTCTCGCCATTCGACTCGCTGAGCGGATAAACCTCGCGCAGCACGACCCGCGGCTCGACCGAGCCGTTCCAGTGGTTCACCTCGAGCCGCACCGAGGCGTCGACCTGGTCCTTCTCCTCGACCCCGAGACTCGAGCGGCCGAAGGCGACCCCGAGCGCGCGGTGCGGGCCGCTGCGCAGGGTGAACCGAGCGTGCTTGCCCTCCCCCATCGTCCGCACGTCGGTCAGCCGCGCCGAGGGCACCATCAGCCGCACCCCGGGGTTGCCCATCCCGAACGGCGCCAACCGGTCCAGCTCCTCTGCCAACTCGAGGCCGAGGGAGACGCCGCCGACCATCGCGTCGATCCGCTCCGTGCGCCGCAGGTCCTCGGGTCCCAGGACCTCGCTGGCGTGGACGGCGAAGGCGGCCTGAAACGCCGCCAGGTTCTCGGCCCGCAGCGAAAGGCCGGCGGCGGCCCGGTGGCCGCCGAAGCTCTCCAGGTGCTCCGAGCAGGCCTCGAGCGCGGCCAGCAGGTCGAAGCCGGGGATGCCGCGACCCGAGCCGCGCCCTCCCCCCTCGCCGTCGAGCGAGACGACGACCGCCGGCCGATGGTGGCGCTCGACCAGCCGCGAGGCGACGATGCCGATCACCCCCGGATGCCAGCCCTCGCCCCCCACGACCAGACCCGGCGCCCCGCGCAGCTCGTCCGGCAGCTCATGCCGCGCCGCCTCGGCCGCCGCGTCGACCTCGCGCTCGGCCGCCCGGCGCTCCGAGTTGGCTCGGCTCAGCTCGGCGGCGATCTGCTCGGCGCGGCCCTCGTCCTCGGTCAGCAGCAGCTCGACCCCGGCGTCGGCCCGGTAGAGGCGGCCGGCCGCGTTGATCCGCGGCGCGAGGCGAAACGAGAGGTCGCCCTCGTCCAGCTGGCTCGGCTCGCACTTGGCCGCCGCCATCAGCGCCCGCAGGCCAGGCCGCCGTGCCCGGCGGATCTCCGCCAGGCCTCGCTTGACCAGGGCCCTGTTCTCCCCGATCAGCGGCACCACGTCGGCGACCGTGGCCAGAGCGACGAGATCGAGGTCTGGCTCGTCGGAGGCGGCAGGCAACCCCGAAGTGGGGGCGGCGTCGGGGGCGGTGCTCGCGGGACCTACCTGCTGGGGGGGTCCGGCTCGCACCGCCCCCGCCCTCAGCGCGCAAGCAAACTTCCAGGCAACTGCCGTCCCACAAAGATGCTCGAACGGGTAGTCGCCGATCGCCGGATGCAGGATCGGGCAGTCCGGGAGCTCGCCTCCCGCCTGATGATGATCGGTGACCACCACCTCGATTCCCCGCTCCTGGGCCAGCCGCACCTGGTCCACCGCGGTGATCCCGCAGTCGACGGTCAGCAGCAGCCCGGTCCCGCGTTGCGCCAGCAGCTCGACGTTCCCCGTCGTCAGCCCGTAGCCGTCGGCGATCCGGTCGGGGATGAACCAGTCGCACTCGGCACCCAGCCGACGCAGCGTCGAGACCATGACCGCGGTGGCGCAGACGCCGTCGACGTCGAAGTCGCCGTGCACGGTGATCCGGCGCCCCGCCGCGATCGCCGCCATCACTCGCCCCACCACCTCGCCCATCGCCCCCAAGGCCGAGGGCGGGTGGGATTCGTCAGCCTCCAGGAACACCCGCGCCTGCTCCGGCGTCCGGTAGCCCCGGCGAACCAGCGTCACCGCCACCGGCTCGCTGAGGTTGAGGCCGTCGGCGACCGCGCGCACCTCGGAGTAGTCGTAAGGCTTGGCGGCGTAGGCGATCTCGCTCACCCGCTCAACCTAGGAGCGGCGGCGGACGGAGGCCCGGCGAGCCCATCGCGCGACGCGGCCGGGCCGCGCCCTCACCCGGGCGAGCACGGGTGCGCCCCGGCCGCGCCTCAGCGGTTCCGACTTTGAGACCCTATGGGGGCCCTAACTTCGGAGCCGCCCCCTTCTCCCCGCCGCGCTAGAGGGTTGATGCGGGTTATCCACGCATCAACCCTCTAGTCCAGAAGTCGCTGCTCGGAGCGGACTCCGATCGCGTAGACCACCGCGAGGCCGATCACGACACCAGGGATCGCCGCCAACGCCGTGCCGAGATCGGTGTCGCCGACGCTCTTGCCGGTGACCGCGAGGACGATCACGCCGAAGATCATCGCCCCGGTCACCGAGCCGAGGAAGGCGCCGACGATGCCCTGCCAGAAGCGATCTGGCAGGAAGACCGTGAAGTGCCAGAGCGCGATGCCCATCGTGAACCAGACCAACAGAGCCATCAGGCGTGCACCTCGCTCATCGGCTCCTCCCGTGTTTGCGGCGCGCCTGGCGGCGGGCGCGGCGGGCGGCGTTGCGCTCGCGCCGCTCGACCGAGGCCTGGTCCGGGGCTCCGCCGATGACCGGATCGCCGCCGTTGCCTTTCGTCGCCCGCTCGGCGGTCGCGACCGCGCCGGCCCTCGGCTCGGCCTCGCCCTCCTCGGCCTCGGCGATCCGCAGCCGCCGCCGAACGAACCCCGGCTCGCGCTCCTTCCACGCCGTCAGCACCGGCGAGGCGATGAAGATCGAGGAGTAGGTGCCGGAGGCGATCCCGATCAGCATCGCGAAGGCGAAGTCCTGCAGCGTCGGGCCGCCGAAGATCAGCAGCGAGCCGACCGCCAGGAGGGTGGTGAAGCTGGTCGCCAGCGAGCGGTTCAGCACCTCGCTCATCGAGCGGTTGACGATCTGCGAGAAGGCCGCCCTCGGCATCCTGGGCATGTTCTCTCGTATTCGGTCGAAGACGATGATCGTGTCGTAGAGCGAATAGCCGAGGATGGTGAGGAAGGCGGCGACCGTGCCGCTGCTCACCTCTTTTCCGGTCAGCGAGTAGATGCCGGCGGTGATCAGGATGTCGTGGAAGAGGGCGATCAGCACCGGCAGGGCGAACTTCGGCTCGAACCGGAAGGCGACGTAGGCGCAGATCACCAGCAGCGAGAAGATCAGTGCCTTGATCGCGCTTTCGGCCACCTGTTCGCCGAAGGTCGGGCCGACGCTGGTGCTGTCGAAGCCGTCTTCGACGATCCCGAATTCCTTTTCGAGCTGCGACTGGGCGCCTCTGACCTCACCGGGCCTGAGCTGGTGCGACTGGATCTGGAAGACGTTTTCGCCGAAGTTCGGGTCGCTGACCTGCTGCACCTCCTCGCCGCTGATCCCGACCCCGTCGAGCGCTTCGCGCACCCCTTCCTCATCGGTCGTCTTTTCCAGCGCCACGGTCATCCGCGTGCCGGACTCGAAGTCGATCCCGAAGTTGAGCTGTTTGGTCGCCAGGGCCAGCGCCCCGACCAGCAGGATGACCCCCGACATCGTGAAGAACCAGCGGCTGGCCCCCATGAAGTCGAAGTGCCAGCGCCGGCCCTCGCCGGATGCGCCCAGCGCGGCCGGCGAGCGCAGCAGCCGCGTGCGGCTCATCGCTCCCAGCAGCGACTGGGTGAAGACGACGGCGGTCAGCAGCGAGACGATCGTGCCTACGCCGAGCGTGAAGGCGAAGCCCTTGACCCCGGCGGTTGCCAGCACGAAGAGGATGAAGGCGGTGAGCAGGGTGATGACGTTCGCGTCGACGATCGTCGCGATCCCCCGTTTGTAGCCGGCGGCGATCGCGCCCGACATCGAGCGTCCCGCCCGCACCTCCTCCTTTATTCGCTCGAAGATGACGATGTTGGAGTCGGCGGCGACGCCGATCGTCAGCACCAGCCCGGCGATGCCCGGCAGGGTGAGGGTGATCGGGATCAGTTTGATCAGGGCGAAGAAGATCACCCCGTAGGCGCCGAGCGCGATCGAGGCGATCAGCCCGAGGAAGCGGTAGTAGAGAAGGAGGAAGAGGACGACCAGCGAGAGGCCGATGATCCCGGCCGTGATGCCGTCGTGGAGCGCCTGGCTGCCAAGCGTTGCGGAGACCTGGGTCTCGCTGATCAGCTTGAGGTTGATCGGCAGGGCGCCGATCTGCAGGGTCGTCGCCAGTTCCTGCGCCTGTCCGAGCCCGTTTTCGCCGCCGAAGCCGCCGGAGATCTGCGCCCCGCCGCCGCTGATCCCGTCGGGGTTTTCCTGGAAGTTGATGATCGGCCGCGACCTGACCTCGTTGTCGAGGACGATCGCGAAGTGGCCGGAGAGCGCCGCCGCTTCTTCGGTGGAGACCGGGCCGATCGCCTGCGCCTGGCCGCGCTGGGCGATCTGCCTGGTGACGTTGTGGAAGTTCTCGCGGCCGTCCCCGTTGAATTTGAAGCCGACGATCGGTTCGTTGGTGGTCGGCGCGTATTCCTGCTTCGGTTCGGTGATTTCCTTGCCCGTCAACGCCGGCCTGTCCCTGATCGCGAACCAGCCGGGCTGCGCGGTTTCGTCGGGATTGCCCTTTTCGTCAAGCGGGAATTCGGAGACCAGCACGGTGCCGGCGGGGACTTCGATCACGATCCCGTCCTTCGGCAGCTTCTTGCCGGTCGGGCTGATGTAGAGGTCCTTCTTGGTCAACTCCGGGCCGGCGAGCAGCTTGTGCGGCGAGGCCTTTTCGAACAGGTAGAAGCGGGGCTTGGCGACCGAGCAGTCTTCGCAGTTCTCGGCCGGTTCCTGTTCGGAGGCCAGCAGCGCCGCCTGATACGCGTTCGGGTAGGCACCAGCAGCGATCAGCTGCAGGCTCTCTTGGCTTTTCGCGTTGCGACCGGCTTCTTCCCATAGCTTGGTCAGCTTGCTCACCGCCGCTTTGGGGGCTTCCTGCCCGGGATGGCCGCCGACGACCTTCTGCGGCCCCAGCAGGTTCGTCTCCCAGTCGTACATGTAGAGCTGGGCCGTCGTCCCGACCTGTTCGGCGGCCCGGTTGGCGTCGGTGATGCCGGGCATGCTGACCGTGATCTCGGTGTTCCCCAGCCTCGCCACTTCCGGCTCGGAGACGCCGAGGTTGTTGATCCGCTTTTCGATGATGTTGATCGAGTCTTCGATGTCGCTGCCGCTGACCGAGGTCGCGGTGCCGGTCGGCTGCCCCTGGTAGACGAGCTCCAGGCCGCCTTCGAGGTCGAGGCCGAGCTTCGTTTCCTTGCTCGCGATGACGATCGCCGAGACGACGATCAGCCCGAGGACGAAGAGCAGGACGAAGAGATGCCGTCGCCTCGTGCCCACGTTCCTAGCTCTCCGGCGTGAGGACGAGCAGCAGGCCGCCGTCGTCGTCGTAGGCGGGGAAGACGTCGGCGACCGCCTGGGCCGGCAGGTCGCCCTCGGCATTGACGGCGACGCGCTTCTTCAGCGAACGCACCCCCCACGCCAGCGAGGTCTCGATCGGATCGGAAACACCGTCTCCGTTGGCGTCGGCGCTCTCGCCGCCGTCACCGGCGTCGATCCAGTTCAGGCCGAGCACCTCGCCGATCGGTCGCCCGATCACGTCCTCGTCGGTGAGGCCGGTCAACTCGAAGCTCCCTTTCCCGGCCTCGATGATCCGACCCTCCTGATCGCAGACGAAAAATGCGGCATTAGGAGCCGGATAATAATCGTCGAGTAATTCGAAGACGAAGCCGAACCCGCATTTCGAGCAGCCCTTGGGGCGCGTGCTGAAGCCCGCGGTTCGCCCGCTGCTCACTTCGCGGTTCCCGCAATTGGGGCAGATGAAGAACGGCATCCTCGACAGGCTAGCGACGCGGGCTCAGAAGAGGCTGGCCGCGCCTTCGGGCACCGGCAGGCCGAGGTGGTCGTAGGCGCGCTGGGTCAGCACCCTGCCGCGCGGAGTCCGCTTCAGCAGGCCCTGCTGGAGCAGGTAGGGCTCGAGCACGTCCTCGATCGTGTCGGGCTCCTCGCCGATCGCGATCGCCAGGGTCGAGAGCCCCACCGGACCGCCGCCGAACTTGCTTGCGACGGTGTCCAGCAGCGCCCGGTCGGCCCGATCTAGGCCGCCGGCGTCAACCTCGAGCATCTCCAGCGCGTCGGCCGCCACCGCGGCGCCGATCGCCCCGCTGCCCTTGACCTGGGCGAAGTCCCGCACCCGCTTGAGCAGCCGGTTGGCGACCCGCGGCGTGCCCCGCGAGCGGGAGGCGATCGTCTCGGCGCCCTCGGCGTCGATCTCGACTTCGAGGATCCGCGCCGAGCGCTCGACGATCTCGGCCAGGTGCTCCGGGGTGTAGTGCTCGAGGCGGTGGCTGACACCGAAGCGGTCGCGCAGCGGCGTCGTCAGCAGGCCGGCGCGGGTGGTCGCGCCGACCAGCGTGAACGGCGGCAGCGGCAGGGTCACGGTGCGGGCGCCGGCGCCCTGGCCCAGCACCACCGGCAGCTCGCCGTCCTCCATCGCCGGATAGAGGGTCTCCTCGACCGCCCGCCCGAGGCGATGGATCTCGTCGATGAAGAAGACGCTGCCTGGCTCCAGGGCGGTGAGGAAGGAGGCGACGTCGGCCTTGCGCTCGAGGGCCGGCCCGGCCGTCTGCACCATCGGCACCGCGAGCTCGGCGGCGACGATGTGGGCCAGCGAGGTCTTGCCGAGGCCGGGAGGACCGGCGAGCAGGACGTGGTCGAGCGGCTCGCCACGGCGGCGGGCGGCCTCGATGAAGATCGCCAGCTGCTCGGTGACCTGCGCCTGGTTGACGAAGTCGGCGAGGGTCGGCGGGCGCAGCGAGCGGTCGAGGTCCTCGTCCGGCGCGTCGGCGCGAGCGTCGTGAACCCGCACCTCGGCATCCACCGGCACCGGATCGGCGTCGATTCCCGGCGTGCGGATCCGCTTGCCGCCGACCTCCGGGGGCTCGTTCACGCGGTGCTCCTCGAAGCGCCCGCCTTGCGCAGCGCACCGGCCAGCAGCACCTGCGGGTCGGCGCCGTCGAGGCCCTCCAGCAACCGCTCGGCCTCCAGCGGCGCGTAGCCGAGGTTGACCAGGCCGTCGCGGGCCAGGGCGCGGGCGTCGCCGCCCGCCGCCACCTCGGCGGCGACCTCTTCCTCGAGCGCGCCGGCGACCTTCTCGCGCAGCTCGACGATGATCCGCTCGGAAGTCCGTTTGCCGATCCCGGGCACCGCCTGGAAGCGCTTGGCGTCGCCGGCGGCGATCGCCCTCAGCAGATCGCGGGCGCTGCCGCCGCAGAGCGTCGCGATCGCCACCTTCGGCCCCACGCCGCTGACCGAGATCAGCAGCCGGAAGAGGTCTCTCTCCTCCTCCGAGGAGAACCCGTAAAGCGAGAGCGAGTCCTCGCGGGAGATCAGCTCGGCATGCAGGAAGGCCTCGCGGCCCGTCGCCGGCACGGCTTTCAGCGTCTCGGCGGAGACCGTGAGCCGGTAGCCGACGCCGCCGGCCTCGACCACCACGTGGTCGGGGCGCCGCACCATCACCTCCCCGCGAACCGCGGCGATCATCCGGCGAGCCGCTCCGCGGCCGGTCCGGTCTCCTGCTCCTGGGCGGTGGCGACCGCCGCGCGGTGCCCGCCGGCGCCGCCATGGCAGATCGCCACCGCGAGCGCGTCGGCGGCATGGTCGGGACTGGGTGGCTCGGGTAGCCCGAGCAGCGTGCCGACCATCCGCTGCACCTGCCCCTTGCCGGCGGCCCCGGAGCCGCAGACCGCCATCTTGATCGCCTGCGGCGTGTAGGCGAAGCAGCCGATGCCACGCTGCGCCGCGGCCAGCATCGCCACCCCGCTCGCCTGGCCCACCGCCATCGCCGAGCGCACGTTCTTGCCGAAGTAGACCTCCTCGATCGCCACCGCCTTCGGCTCGTGCCAGGCGATCAGCTCCGCGAGCGCCGAATGGATCCGTTCCAGCCGCCGCTCCATCGGCAGCCCCGGCGGCGTCTCGACGACGCCGCCGTCGAGGGCAACCATATGGTTGCCCTCGACGCGGACGATGCCGAATCCGAGATTGGCGGCACCGGGATCGATTCCCATCACGACCTGCATGAGGAAGTGATTCTCGGCCGTCGATCGGATGCCTTCCCTGGGCACCCCGGCCGATCAGGCGGCGAGCTTCTCGAGGACGTCCGCGGGGATGTCGAAGTTCGCGTACACCTCGTCGACGTCGTCCTGCTCGTCGAGAGCGTCCAGCAGTTTCAGGATCCGCTCGGCGTCGTGCCCCTTGACCTCGACGGTGGTCTTCGGCTCGGTGGCGATCGTCGCCGATGCGATCTCGACCCCGGCCGCCTCCAGCGCCTCGCGCACCGCCGTCAGGTCGGCCGGCTCGCAGAGCACCGTCAGCCGCTCGCCGTCATCGCGCACGTCTTCGGCGCCGGCGTCGATCGCCGGCATCAGGTCGTCCTCGCTGTAACGGCTCGAATCGACCGCCACGGCGCCCTTTTTCTCGAAGATCCAAGCGACCGAGCCGGGCTCGCCGAGGTTGCCCCCGCGGCTGGAGAAGGCATGGCGGATCTCGGCGCTGGCCCGGTTGCGGTTATCGGTCAGCGCCTCGACCAGGACGGCGACGCCGGCCGGTCCGTAGCCCTCGTAGAGGACCCGTTCGATCGCCGCGCCGTCGGAGCCGGCGCCCGTGCCGACGTCGATCGCCTTCTGGATCTTGTCCTTCGGCATCGAGGCGTCTTTGGCCTTCTGGACCGCCGTGGCCAGCGTCGGGTTGCCGCTGGGGTCGCCGCCGCCGTCGCGTGCGGCGACCGTGATCGCGCGCGCCAGCTTGCTGAACAGCTTGCCGCGTTTGGCGTCGGCCGCGCCCTTCTTGTGTTTGATCGAGTGCCACTTGGAGTGTCCGGACATGCGCCTGGCATTCTATGAACTAGGGAGATGAGCTTGAACCTGAAGGCGCAAACCCACCACGCAGGCCGGGGGCTGGCCGCTGGCACCGTCTTCGTGGCCATGCTGCTGGCCGCCTTCGCGCTGTGGACCGCGATCCCGCTGAGCTGGGTCTACATCGCCTCCAAGGTCTCCCACACCCAGTTCCCGAGCGGAGGACCCTACGCCGTCGTCGCGGTCGGGATCGTCGCCTCGGTGCTCTTCGACGCCTGGCTTATCAGCCGCCTCAACCGACTCTACGTCCGCATCACCGGGACCAACCGGCTGGCCCCGATGCGACCTGCCTGGCTGCGCAGCATGCGCGACACCGCGCCGATGCAGAACTCGGTCACCGTGGTCGAGGCGGTGCTGATGGGTTCGGTGATGCTGGCCGCGCTGGCGCTCACGCTCTGGTTCTTCATCCTCGCCGGCTCGCCGATTCCAAATCAGTAGCGGTCCCGCGGCGAAAGCTTTTCGTTTCGCGCACAACACGTTTCATCCATCTCGGTAGCGTGCCATCATGACCGTGACGATGGCAAGGGACAGCTGGACCGACGATCGGCTCGACGACCTGAACCACCGGGTCGACGAGGGGTTCACCGAGACGCGCACGGAATTCCGGTCCCTGCGGTCCGAGATGCAGGAGGAGTTCCGGGCGGTGCGGTCCGAGATGCAGGAGGAGTTCCGGGCGGTGCGATCGGAGATGGCGGCGATGCACCGGACCCTGGTGCAAGCCATCGTCGGCGGTCTCGCGGTCACGCTCGTCGGCTTCGCCGGCACGATCGCCACGATCCTCGCCACCTGACACAGGGTCAGACCAGGAATTTCCCGTCTTCCTGCATCACCTTGCCGTCGACTTCCAGCTTGCCGCCGAGGCGCAGGTCGCAGACCAGGTCGGTGTGGACCGCCGATTCGTTCTCGCCGCCCGACTCCGGGTAGCTGGTGCCGACCGCCATGTGGACGGTGCCGCCGATCTTCTCGTCGAGCAGCACCTCCCGGGTGCCGCGATCGATCCCGTAGTTGGTGCCGATCCCCAGCTCGCCGAGCCGACGGGCGCCCGCGTCGGTGTCGAGCAGCTTCAGCAGGTACTCCTCGCCGCGCTCGGCGCTCGCCTCGACCACCTTCCCCGCCTCGAACTTCAGCCGCACGCCGGAGACCTCGCGGCCGCCGATCACCGCGGGCAGGTGGAAGGTGACCACACCCTCGACCGAGTCCTCGACCGGGCCGGTGAAGAACTCGCCGTCGGGCATGTTGTGATCGCCGACGCAGGGAATGAACCTGCGCCCGGCGATCCCCAGGGTGATGTCGGTCCCGGGGGCGGTCACCCGGACCTCCTCGTGCCCTTCCGCCCACTCGGCCAGGCGTCGCGTCTCCTCCGAAGCCCGCCGCCAGGCGGTCAGCGGATCGGGGTCGGTCGCCAGGCAGGCGCCGTAGTAGAAGTCTTCGTAGTCGGCCAGGCTCATCTCCGCCTCCGAGGCATAGGCGCTGGTCGGGTAGAGCGTGTAGCACCAGCGGAAGTCGCCCTCGGCGCTGCGTTTCATCGCCCGCGCCATCAGATCGCCGGTCACCGACTGGCGCAGCGTCTGGCGCTCGGGCGGCACGCCGGAGAGCTCGCGGGTGTTGGTGCTGGCGCCGACCGCGATCCGCACGTCGGCGTTGTCGACCATCCACTCCGCAAACGGCGAGATCCATTCCAGCTGGGCGTCGGAAGCGTGCTTGAAGTAGGCGGCGACCTGGCCCTCGAGCGCGACGTTGAGGACGGCGTGGGCGCCGGCCTCCAGCACCTCCTCGTAGACGGCGAGCAGCAGCGGCGCGGCCGCCGTCTCGCCGTCGATCGAGACCACCTCGCCCTCCTTCACCTCGGTCGCGTAGCCGACCAGGATCTTCGCCAGGTTCTCGACCCGCGGGTCCCTCATCTCGCCGCCTCCTCCCCGCTCCGCTCGCGCGCAACGCTCGTCATCGCCATGAAGATCGCGTGGAAGCGGGAGTCGTCGGTCAGCTCGGGGTGGAAGGCGCAGGCCAGAACGGTGCCTTCGCGGATCGCCACCGGATGCCCCTCGAAGCTGGCCAGGACCTCGACCCCCGGGCCGTGGCTCTCGACCCATGGGGCGCGAATGAAGACCGCCCGCAGCGGCTCGTCGCCGATCCCCGCAACCTCGAGCTCGGTCTCGAAGCTCTGCAGCTGGCGCCCGAAGGCGTTGCGGCGGGCGATCGCGTCGATCAACCCGAGGTGCTCGGAGTCGCAGACGATCAGCCCGGCGCAGGTGCCGAGGATCGGCCGCCCCACCTCGTGGTGGCCCCGCAGCGCCGGCTCCAGGCCGGCGGCGGCGATCCCCTTGCCGATCGTCGTGCTCTCACCGCCCGGGATCACCAGGCCGTCGAGATTCTCGAGGTCGGCGGGCGCGCGCACCTCGGAGACCTCGGCGCCGAGCTGGCGCAGGGTGCGGGCGTGCGCTTCGAAGTCGCCCTGCAGGGCTAGAACCCCGACCCTCAGGGTCAGTCCTCCGAACGTTGTGTCGCGGTGCGGAGCACTCAGGCTCCGCGGTTCTGCAGCAGCGCGTCGGCGGCGGCGAGGTCGCCGATCTCCAGCCCGGGCATCGCCTCGCCGAGGCCGATCGAGGCGGCGGCGACCCGCTCGGGGTCGTTGAAGTGCGTGGTCGCCTCGACGATCGCTCGCGCGCGGCCCTCCGGATCGGCGCTCTTGAAGATCCCCGAGCCGACGAAGTTTCCTTCGGCCCCCAGCAGCATCATCAGGGCCGCGTCGGCCGGGGTGGCGATCCCGCCGGCGCAGAACAGCGGCACCGGCAGGCGACCGGCGGAGGCGACCGCCTGCACGACGTCCAGCGGCGAGCGCAGCTCTTTCGCGGCGGCGGCCAGCTCCTCCGGGCGCAGGTTGGAGAGCCACTTGATGCCGGAGGTGATCTCGCGCATGTGGCGCACCGCCTCGACCACGTTGCCGGTTCCGGCCTCGCCCTTGGAGCGGATCATCGCCGCCCCCTCGCCGAGCCGCCGCAGCGCCTCGCCGAGGTTGGTGGCGCCACAGACGAAGGGGACGTCGAAGGCGAGCTTGTCGATGTGGTTGGCCTCATCGGCCGGCGTCAGGACCTCGGACTCGTCGATGTAGTCGACCTCCAGGGCCTGCAGGACCTGCGCCTCGGCGAAGTGGCCGATCCGGGCCTTCGCCATCACCGGGATCGTCACAGCCTCTTGGATCCCCTTGATCATCGCCGGGTCGGACATTCGGGCGACCCCGCCGTGGGCGCGGATGTCGGCAGGCACGCGCTCCAGCGCCATCACCGCGCAGGCACCCGCCTCCTCGGCGATCTTCGCCTGCTCGGGCGTGACCACGTCCATGATCACGCCGCCTTTCAGCATCTCCGCCAGCCCGGTCTTCAACCGGAAAGTAGCTCGCTCAGCCATCGAGCTCCATATTACGTGCCCCAGGAGCCGCCGGCCTGTCGCAGGGCGTCCCGCCTACTTCAGTTTGTACGCGCGAATCCGGTCTTTGTGCGCCGCTTCGTCCCGCGCGTACAGCCCATGGGCCAGCGCTTGCACCAGCGCCATCAGCGCCGTGCTGGAACGCGTGAACGACGGGCTGTTGGAGGAGAAGTAGAGCGTCAGCTCGGCGTGTTCGCCGACCTCCGACATCGTCGCGTCGGAGATCGCCAGGGTGCGGGCGCCACGGTGCAGGGCGAGCTTCATCGCCCGCAGCAACAACGGGTGGGCGCGGCCGGCGGAGAGGGTGATGACCAGGGTTTCGTCGTCGATCCGCCCCAGCCGCTGCAGCGACTCGCCGCCGGTGCTGGCGACGATCTCCGAGCGAATGTCGAGCAGGCTCAGCGTGTGACGCAGGTAGCTCGCGAAGAAGGCCATCTGGTCGACGCCGACGATCACGATCCGCTGCGCCTCGGCCAGCGCCGAGACCGAGGTGTCGACCTGCTCGGGGGTCAGCTTGCGCGCGGTTTCCTCGAGGTTGGCGTAGTCCGCGCTGAGCGAGCCCTCCAGCTCGGAGTGGTCGAAGGAGAAGAGCAGGCCGCCGTTGGCGGAGCCGCTGGCGGCGATCGTCGTCCGGTACTCCTCGATCGCCGCCTGCTGCAGCTCGGGGTACCCCTCGAAGCCGAGGGCCTGGGAGAAGCGCACAACCGTCGATGACGAAGTGCTCGCTCTCCGGGCCAGCTCCTCGGCGGTCAGGAACGCCGCCTCGTCGAGGTGGTCGACGATGTAGCGGGCGACGTCCTTCTGCGAGCGCGAGAACTCTTCAAAGCGCTCCTGGATGTAGTCGGAAAGGCTCTTGAGCTGTGGGGACTTCGTTGCAGTCTTGGTCACGGCGGTCCAATTCGCCGAGGCTCGCGCTTTCCCTTCCGAGATAATCCGCGCAAATGACGATTGAACAAGCGCTCCGCCTAACCAACCGCAACATGATCGCCTTCGACCTGCTGCTCGGCAGCGCCGCGATCGCCGCCCCGGCGGCGACGCTGCGAGTGCTCGGCCACGACGAGCCCTCGCCGGACGCCGAGCACCTGTTCCGTCGCTGCGGTCCGATCTGGCTCACCTTCGCCGCCGCGCACCTGGTCGCCGAGCGGCGCGGCAGCGCCGCCGACTGGCAGTCGCTGGCCTGGCTGCGCGGCACCGAGATCGCCACCGACGCGCTCTGGGCTCAGTCGCCGGCGATCGGCCGTCCCGGCGCCAAGCGGGCCCTGCGCCTCGCCGGCCTCGGCAACCTCGCGCTGGCCGCCGGCTTCGCCTGGATGTCGAGGCGGTAGGGATTTGGGATGGGCCAGTTCGACGGGCAGCCGAGCATCCGCTGGAGCCTCCGCGGCCTCAACGAAGAGGGCGACGAGGCCTGGCTGATCCGCGGGATCGCCCGCAAGCTCTACCGCTGCCCCGGCTGCCACGGCGAGATCGAGGTCGGCGACGAGCACACGGTGGTCCAGTACGTGCGGCGGCTCGGCGGCACAGACCACCACCACTGGCACCGCCAGTGCGCGGAAGAGATCCTGATCCCCGAGCTGACGCGGCTGCGACGGGTTCCCGCCTCCGAGTCGAGCCAGTCGCGCCTGCAGGAGCGCGGCCGCCGCCCGGCCGGTCGCCGGCGCCGTCTCGGACCATGAGCCTGAGGCGCCGGATCGCCGAGGTCTACCGGCGGATCTGGCGCACCTACCTGGCCTGGTCACCGGGCATCCTGGTCCTGGCGCTGATCGTCTTCGTCCCGCTTGGTCTGCTCGACGCGCTCAGCTTCCACCTCGACCTCGAATCCCTCGACCTGAGCAGCGGGATCAAAGTCGGCGCGGCCGCCCTTGCCTTGGGCGCGATCGCGATGACCGGCCTGCTGGGCGAGGTCTTCTTCAGCGGCGCGATCGCGATCTCGCTCACCCACCCGCACGGGGAAGGCTCGCCGTCGGTGCGCGAGATCGCCGGGCGGATCAAGTACGGGCGGCTGATCCTCCTCGATGTGGCGCTGGTGGCGATCGTCGGCGCCGGGCTGCTGCTGGCCCTCCTGCCCGGCATCATCGCCTTCGTCTTCCTCGCCCTCGCCGGCCCGGCGGTCGAGATCGAGGAGCGCAGCGTGCTCGGGGCGCTGCGTCGCAGCGTGAAGCTGGTCCGCGGCGACTTCTGGCTGGTCTTCTGGGTTCTGATCCCGGTCGAGATCGCCGGCGACGCGATCGGTGAGGGGCTCGCCGGCCTCGTGCACCGCATTCTCGGCCACACGTTCCTCGCCACCTGGCTCGCCGAGTCGCTCTCCAACGTCGCCCTCTCCCCCGTCTTCGCGGTCGCCTCGGTCCTGCTCACCGTCGACCTGATCGCCGCCCGCGACGGCACCGCTCCGCCCCTCCACTCGGCACCGGCGCCGGCATGATCGCCGCCTCGATCTTCTCCGGCCTCTGGAGCCGGCTCTCCGAGCACCACGAGCAGGGTCTCTTCCTGGTGCTGGTCGGCTTCATCATCTCCTTCGCCTTCATCCGCATGAGCACGCGGCTGATGCGCAGCCCCAAGGTGCCGTGGTGGCCCGGCAGCGTGGTCAGCGACAGCGGCGTCCACCTCCATCACCTGGTATTCGGGATCGTGACGATGATGATCGCCGGGGCGCTCGGCTTCCTCGCCTTCGGCCGCAGCCCGGCGACCGAGATCTGCGCCTTCCTCTTCGGCATCGGGGCCGGTCTGACGATCGACGAGTTCGCGCTCTGGGTCCACCTGGAGGACGTCTACTGGGCCGAGGAGGGACGCAGCTCGATCGATGCCACGGTGATCGCCGCCGCCGGGATGGGCCTGATCCTCCTGGGCTTCAGCCCGCTGAGCTTCGACACCGATTCCGCCTCGGCGGCGATCGTCAGCATCCTCGGCGCCCTCGTCCTCTTCGGGCTGGTGGCGATCTGCTTCGCCAAGGGTCGGGTCCTGCACGGAACGGTCGGCTTCTTCATTGCCCCGATCGCCCTCTACGGCGCCTGCCGGCTCGGCAAGCCGGGCTCGGCCTGGGCGCGACGCCGCTACGGCGAGCGGCGGCCGCGGAAGCAAGCGCGCTCGGCGGCGCGCTTTCCGCCCGACCGCCGCACCGAGCGCTTCAAGAACGCCTTCCGCGACATCGTCGGCGGCAAGCCGAGCGAGGGAGTCGCCGCGGCCGGCAAGGAGGCCCTCGCCGCCACCCGCGAGGCGACCGAGGAAATGCGCAAGCGCGCCGAACAGGTCACCAACCGGCCTCGTTGAGGCTGTCCCTTCGCCGGCTCGGTCAGTCGCCCATCGCCTTGATCACGACGCGCTTCGGCCGGCCGCCGTCGAACTCGCAGTAGAAGACCTGCTGCCAGGGGCCGAGGTCGAGCTGTCCGCCGGTGACCGGGAGGATCGCCTGGTGGTGGACGAGGAGGTTCTTCAGGTGAGCGTCGCCGTTGTCCTCGCCACCGCGGTGGTGTCGGTAGTCGCCTGGGTCCGGCAGCAACTGGCGGGCGACGTCGTCGATCGGCGGCGACCAGCTCGGCGGCGCCACCTTGTCGAGCCATTCGAGAGTGTCCTCGTGCAGGCCCGGCTCGTCGTCGTTGACCCAGATGCCGGCGGTGATGTGCATCGCCGAGGCCAGCACCATGCCCTCGGCGATACCGGCCTCCTCGACCGTCGCCTGCACCTCGGCGGTGATCCGGATCAGCTCGCGGCGCTGCGAGGTATCGAAGGTGAGGTAGCGCGTGGCGGTCTTCATCGTCGTCCTTTCAGAGTTCGCTGCCGCTGCAGACGCGGAAGCCGACCGCTTCGGCGAGCTGCTGTCGTTCGGGTTCGGTTTCGGTGCGCTCTTCACGGGCCCCGAGGTAGGCGGCTTCGTCGCCCGCTTCCGCCGCCCGCAGCGCGTCGCGGTCCCATCGCTTGACCTCTTCCTGGGCGGCGACGTAACGCCCGTAGCGGGCGGCGAGGACCGGCGGCGGAACGAGCCGGTTGAAGCGGCGAACGGCCTTGCTGGAAATTCCCATCAGCAGGCGCGAGTAGGCCACGTTCGGTTCGTTCTCGCCGTTGGGGAATTCGGGCTGGTAGCTCTTGAACGTTTCCTGGCTCTGGGTGCAGATCTCGTCCCCCTTGGCGATCAGCTGCGAGCGGCTCAGCGGCTTTGGCTTCGGGTTCGCTTCTTCCGGCGCACTCCGCTGCCCGCCTTCGGCCCCCTGTTGCGAGCTCGTGGTCTGACTTTGGGCGCCGTTCCCACCACCACCGCCACCGTTACCGGTGGCCAGGATCACCGCGACGACCGCGACCGCGACCGCGGCCAGCGCCAGCGGGCCCGCGGCGAGGGCGAGCCGGCGGCGCCCCGGCCGGCCCCGCAACGGCTCGGTCGGCGATTCGCGGGTCGCGGCGGCGCCGGTCGCGACCGTGCGCTCGGGCACATCGACGGCGCTGCCGCTGAGCGCCGCGAGCGCCGCCCGGCCGAGGTCGCCCGCCGAGGGATAGCGGTCCTGCGGGGGCTTGGACATCGCCCGGATCACCACGTCGTCGAGCGCCATCGACACCGAGGGCACGTACAGCGACGGCGCCGGCGGGGGATCGTTGAGGTGGGCATAGAGGCGGGCGGCCTCGGTGTCGCGGGGGAACGGCACCTCGCCGGTCAGCAGCTTGAAGAGCAGGCAACCGAGCGCGTAGACGTCGACGCGGGCGTCGACGTCGCCGCCGGAGATCTGCTCTGGAGCGACGTAGTCGAGGGTGCCGACGAAACGGCCGGTCTGGGTGAGGCCCGATTCGGTGGCGAGGTTGCGGGCGACGCCGAAGTCGGTGATGTAGGCGTGGGGCTCGCCGTCGCCGCCGCTCAGCAGGACGTTGGCCGGCTTGACGTCGCGGTGCACCAAGCCGGCCGCGTGGATCGCGTCGAGCCCGTTGCCGACCTGGGCGATCAGCGAGGCCGCCTCGACGGGATCGAGTCGACCCTCGCGGGCGAGGCGCTGTCCGAGGTCGGAGCCGGAGACGTAGCGCATCGCGATATAGGGAATGCCGTCCTGCTCGCCGGCGGCGTAGATCGGCACCACGTTCGGGTGCTCGATCGAGGCGGCGATCCGCGACTCCTCGGCGAACCGCTTCGCGAAGACCTCCTCGGAGGCCGCCTCTGGTGCGATCAGCTTCAGCGCCACCCGCCGCTCCAGGCCCGGCTCGACCGCCAGATAGAGGATGCCCATGCCGCCGCGGCCGAGCCGGCGCTCGATCCGGTAGCCGGCGAACTCATCGCCCTCCGACAGATCAGCCAAGCGGTGCCCCGCGACCATCCCCGAAACCCTAGATGAGTAGTTCCACGGCGAGGTGCGACTGGGGGCGTGCCTGGCCAAGCGGATCAAGGACGCAGGGCGCAGCCTTTGCCAACTGGCAAAGGCAAGCCCGAGGACGCAGAGCCGCGCAGGGTGCCAGGCGCGTCATCCAGGTGTGCCTCGCCGTGGAACTACTCATCCAACCCCGCCTGGAGCGGTTGCGGGCTCACCGCGACGCAACGATCCCTCAATGTCCGCGACCAACCGCGTACCTAGACTCGAGGGCGATGTCACGCCACCGCGCAGCGATCGCCCTGACGGCGCTCCTGGGCCTGCTCTCCGCCGCCCCGGCAAGCGCGGGACCGATCCAGGAGGAAAACCTGATCGTCAAATTCGACGGCGACTTCTCCCCCCATGCCCTGCCCCGGCACCGGGCGGTGCCGATCGAGGTGCAGGTCGACGGCTCGATCAGGACGACCGACGGCAGCCGGCCCCCCGCCCTGCAGCGCCTGCAGATCTCGCTCAACCGCCACGGCGTCCTGACCACCCGCGGGCTGCCGGTCTGCAGGGAGGCCGAACTGCAATCGACGACCTCAGAGGTGGCGATGGAACGCTGCGGGGCGGCGATCGTCGGCAGCGGCAGCTTCGGCGCCGGCATCTACTCTCCGTCCGATGCTCCGGTGCCGGTGAGCGGCCGGATCCTCGCCTTCAACGGCGAGCAGGGCGGTCGGCGCGTGATCCTCCTCCACCTCTACGGCACGCTGCCGATCACCGCCACCTTCATCCTGCCGCTGAAGATCTCCCACGCCTCCGACGGGGAATTCGGCACCGTGCTCGCGGCGCGGATCCCGAAGATCGCCGGCGGCACCGGCTCGATCACCAGCATCCACCTGAAGATCGGCCGCCGCTACAGCTACCGCGGCCGCCGGCTCGCTTTCGTCAGCGCCAGCTGCGCGGCACCGGCTGGCTTCAACCTCGCCCCCTTCTCATTCGCCCGGGCCAACTTCTACCTCGCCGGGAAGCGCCTCGGCACCACCGTCGTCCGCTACTGCAGGGTGCGCTAGCGCCGTCGCGTTGAGCGGGCCGGGAGCCGCCAGCGGCGCTGACAGGTCGAGCCAGCGAGGCTCTCCCAAGCGCCAGCCGCCCTTCACCAGGGCCAGCTCGGTCAGCAACTCCGCATACTCGCCGCGACCCGCGCCCGCCGCTCCAAAGCCGAAGAGCAACTCAGGCGCCAGGCAGGCGGCGGCTTCGGCGCGCCCGCGGACCAACCGTCGGTAGTCGTTTCGGGACAGCTCGCCGGCGTGGGCTCCAAGGGCAACGAGGATCTCGTTCAAGCGCGCCTGGTCGAAGGCCGTCGCCAGGGTTGGCCGGGGAAGTGCTCCCCACACCGCCCACACCCACCAGCGCGGCGGCCGCTCGGCCTTCTCCAGCGCCCTGACCGCCGCCGCGGCGACGCGAACGTGCGCCGGGTGGCGGTCGTGGGGGCAGGGCGAGACGATCAGCCGCGGGTCCAACTCGGCGATCGCCGCGTCGATCGAGCGATCGAGGGCTCGGGGATCGCCCAGCCAGAGCTCGAAGCCGGCCCGCCGGCAGGCCTCGCGCAGCTCCGCCTCGCGGCGCTCGCGCCGTCCGAGCTGGCCGAGCCGGCAGGCGAGATTGACTACCCGCCAGCCGGCATCGCGGAGGGCCATCAGCGTCGCCGGAGCGCCGATCAGCTCGTCGTCGGGATGGGGAGAGAGGTGGAGAACGGCCGCGCTCACAGGCCGAGACCGCCGACCCCACGCTCGTCCCAGCCGAGATGGTGGGCCAGCTCGTGGCGGAGGGTGAGCTCGACCTGGCGCGCCAGCAGTGCCCGGTCGTGGCCGAAATCGCGTTCGAGGGTGTCGCGGTAGATCACGATCCGATCCTCGTAGTTGTCGCGCGCCACCCCGTCGCCGTAGTACTGGCCGTAGGCCCGTTCCTCCGACCCGAGGTCGGAGACGATCACCGGCAACCGCGCCAGCACCCGCTGGAATTCGTCCGGCAGGGCGTCGATCGCGTCGGCGACCAGCGCGTCGAACTCCTCTGGGCCGTTCTGATTCACTCCGTCAACGTTAACCAGCCACCGATGGGGAGCTTAGAAATATGAGAGATGGTCAGTCCGCCGAAAAGCTGAGGTTGCGTGCGGTCGGAACGCTCTGCGCCGTGGCGGCGATCGCCGCCGGCGGCGTGGTCTGGTCCGGCTGTGGCGGCAGCAGTAGCAGCGAAAAGGCGAAGAGCGAAATCGAAGCCGGCACCAAGAAGGCCGAAGAAGCGCTGAAGGAAGGCGGTAAGCAGGCCGAAAAGGGGCTGAAGGAAGCCAAGAAGCAGCTGCAGGAAAGCAAGGGCACGGCCAAGAAGAGCATCGAAGAAGGCGTCAACAAGGCCAAGAAGGGGCTGAAGGAAGGCAAGGCCCAGGCCGAAAAGGGCATCGAAGAAGCCGAAAGGTACGCCGAAGAATATTCGCCCTGATTCCCCTCCGGACCGCGCCGGCGCCCTCGGGCGGCGGCGCGGCGGCGTCCCCGATGCATCGGGTTGGCCAGCCAGCCAGTAGCATGGCTAAACCGACGAAGAGGAGGAGCGATGGCCGAGCCGGAGGAGATCACCGCCTTGAACACCGACCTCGATCGCCTCCAGGTGATCGAGCGCGAGCACTGGCCGGAAGGTCCTCCCCACGCCCTCTTCAAGCGCCTGCGCGGGGAGTGCCCCGTGCACTGGAGTGCCGGGGTCAGCGAGTTCCCCGAATCGGCCGGCTTCTGGTCGATCACCACCGCCGACGACGTCCACGCGGTGAGCCGCGACTGGCAGACCTACTCCTCGGAAAAGGGCGGCATCGTCGCCGTCACCGCGAACTTCCCGCTGGAGCTGATGCGGGCGATGTTCATCGGCATGGACCCGCCCAAGCACGATCGCATCAAGGCGCTGTTCCAGGCCGGCTTCACCCCCAAGCGGATCGCTGCGCACGAGGCGGAGATCCGGCGCATCGTCGTCTCGGTGCTCGACCGGCTGCGGGGGCGCCAGAGCTGCGACCTGGTCAGCGATGTCGCCCAGCCGGCGGTCTCGCGGGTGATCGGCAGCTTCATGGGAATCCCGGCCGAGGACGACGCGATGTGGGCGGAGCTGATGAACGCGGTGCTCGGGGCGAGCGACCCCGACATCAATCCGGAGGGCCCGCAAGGGGCGATCGAAAAGACCGTGCCGGAGATCTTCGAGCGCTGCGGCAGGATGATCGCCGAACGCCGCGAGAGCCCGACCGACGACCTGACCAGCGTCCTCGTCCACGCCGAAGTCGAGGGCGAGAAACTGGAGGAACACGAGATCGTGATGGGCTTCTTCCTGCTGATGGCCGCCGGCAACGACAGCACCAAGGCGACCTACTGCAGCGCGATGCGGGCGCTGATCGAGAACCCCGAGCAGATGCGGATCCTGCTCGAGGACCCCTCGCTGGTCCCGAGCGCGGTTGAGGAGTCGCTGCGGATGTTTCCCGCCTTCGCCCACTTCCGCCGCACCGCGACCCGGGACACGGTGCTGAACGGGCAGGAGATCAAGGAGGGCGACAAGATCGTGATGTGGTACCCGTCCTCCAACCGCGACGAGACGCGCTATGAGGACCCCGACCGCTTCGACGTCCGCCGCAATCCGGAGCACCAGGCCTTCGGCGCCGGCGGCCGGCACTTCTGCCTCGGCACCGCCCTGGCGCGGCTGGAGCTGCGGATCCTGATCGAGGAGACCCTGGCGCGTTACCCGGGAATCGAAGCGGCGGGGCGCCCGGTGTACGTCGAATCGGCGTTCCTGAACCAGTTGAAGACGCTGCCGGTGCGCCTCGGTCGCTGACCTCGAGGCACTGACCACCGAAACATCCTCTACCGGTCGCGGTTTATGCGGCTGAACAACGAGCGGCGACCGGCAGGGGCGCCGCGGATCGTCCGAAAGGAAGGTAGGGAATGAAACCTCGAAAGCGAAACGAGGGCCGCATCGGCCTGCTCGCGGTGGTCGCGGCCTGTGTCTGGGCGCTTGTCGCGGCGACGGCCGCGCAGGCGACGACGATCACCGTCGGCAGCGTGCTGTCAACCAAAATCGAAAAGCACCCGTTCGAAAACGTCGCCACGCTGCTCAACACGGCGCTGCCGGAGAAAGGCGTCAACCTGACCTCGCCGGTCAACGGCACGATCATCCGCTGGCGGATCCAGGGCGCTGTCGGCGGCCCGTTCTTCCTGCGGGTGCTGCGGCCGAGCGGGTCCGGCTCCTACACCGCGGCCGGCACCAGCGCCGCCGCGACCCCGACCAACGAAGGCGTCCAGACCTTCACCACCAGCCTGCCGGTCAAGGCCGGCGACACGATCGGCGTCGACCCCACCCACGGCAGCGACGAAATCGGCTTCGCCACCGTCCCGGGAGGCATATACGCGTCGATCTTCCCGCCGCCGCTGGAAGGTGCGACGGTCGCTTCCAGCAACCCGAAATCCGGCGAAGAGCTGCAGCTCAGCGCCGAAGTGCAGCCGCAGCCGACGATTTCCTCGGTCTCGCCGCGGAGTGGCTCGGTGACCGGCGGCAGCACGGTGACGCTGACCGGTAATTACTTCGGCGAAGCGACCGCGGTGAAGTTCGGCGAAGTCCCGGTCACCAGCTACAAAGTCGAATCGGAAACGAAGCTGACGGCGGTCGTCCCCCGGGCCACCAAGCCCGGCGCGATCGACGTCGCCGTCACCACTCCGGGCGGGACGAGCGAAGCCGACAGCGCCGACCGCTTCGAGTACCTGGCGTGCGTGGTGCCGAAGCTGAAGGGCAAGAGGCTGGGCGCCGCGAAGAACGCCCTGCGCAGCGCCGGCTGCACCCTGGGTGAGGCAAGTGGGGCCAAAGGCAGGAAGGCCAAGGTCGTAAAGCAGCGACCGAAGCCGGGCAGGGTCCTCGCCCCCGGCGCAAAGGTGAACGTGAAGCTGGGTAAACCGGGCAAGCGGTAGCCCGGCTCGCTCCGCGCCCCGGCCGCCACCTCGGTGGCGACCGGGGCGGCGGCTGCTCCGCTTGGTTGAACGAGATCGGCCCGCCGCTCGTATCGGGTTGCCAGAACCAGATTGGGATCCACGACGAGCAAAGGACGGGAAATGAGATCTACCAACGGCCGAGCGGCGCTGGCGCTTTGCGCGCTGATCGCCCTCGCGGCGATCGTCGTACCGATGACGGTGGCGAACGCGCAGGACAGCGCGAGGGCGAACCCGCAGCAGAAGCAGCTCAAGGCGCTGCAGAAGCGGGTAAAGGCGCTCACCGCGGGGCTCAAGGCACTGCAGAAGAAGGTCAACGGCCCGCAGCTCTCCACTCCCAGCGGTCCCGCCGGCGGCGCGCTGAGCGGGAGCTACCCGAGCCCGCTGATCCGCGACGGCGCCGTGGGATCGGCCCAGGTCCTCGACGGCTCGATCGCCTCGAAAGACATCCTCGATCACTCGATCGCCGGGGCGGATCTCGTTGATCATTCGATCGGTGGCAACCAGCTCGGTCCGGTGATCGAAGTCACGGGCCCGCCGACCCACATGATTGCGAGCGGACAGGGTGGCTCCACTGCCACCTGCCCCGCCGGCACCACCCTGCTCGGCGGGGGCGGTCACTGGGAAAACATCAGTCCCGGAGCCAGCATCCAGTTGAGTTTGTCCCCCGTGTTCCCGCCAAACAGCTGGGAGGTTGCCGGGCGCATCGAGAAAGACGTCGAACTGCCCGACGGCACGCCGCTGACCGCCTTTCCGCCCGACAACCTGATCGCCGTCGCCTACTGCCTCCGCTAGGCGACGCGCCGGCGAGGAGGGCACCGCAGAGTGCCCTCCTCGCCGCGCGAGGCGCTCGCGGGGCTCAGGGGCCGAGCAGGTCGTCGAGCCAGTCGAAGACGCGCTGGTCGAGCAGACCGGGGGCCATCGGCTCGCAGTGCCAGGCGGCACCCTCGGCGGCGCTGAAGCGGACCAGCTCCTTTCGCGTTCCCGGGAGCGCGTCGTAGAGACGCCGCGACTGTCCGGGCCAGAACTGCTCGTGCTCGGGCTCGGTGATCAGCAGCGGCGTCTCGATCCGCTCGACGACGTCGTCGAGCCGGTAGGCCCGCAGCGCCTCCAGCACCTCGTACATCGAGTCGGTGGCGTAGGGCTTCATCCGGAAGGCCAGGGTCTGCCTGGTGGTCTTGCCGATGAAGTGCTCGGCGAAGTGGAAGTTGCGTTCGAACTTCCCCCGTTCGCCCGCCTCGACCTGCCTGACCATGCTCTTCGGCAGTTTTTCGGTCCAGGCGGTGGAGACGTCGAAGACACCAGGGTCGGCGACGGCGGCGGCGATCCGCGGCTCGAAGGCGAGCGCCCGCGGCACCCAATAGCCGCCCTGGCTGACTCCGACCAGCGCCAGGCGGCTCGCGTCGACGTCGCCGCGCCGCTCGAGCGCGTCGAGGACCGGTCCGATCACCTTCTCCCAGTCGGGGCGGAAGGGAATGTCCTGCTCCCAGAGCGCCTGCCCCTGTCCCGGGCCATCGAAGGTCATCGCGTTGTAGCCACGGGCCAGCGCGCCCTGCGCCCGCGCCCACATGTCGGTGATCGAACCGTCGCTGCCGTTGTTGAAGATCACCGTCGGTCGTGCCGCCCCCGAGCCGTCGAGCGGGAAGAACCAGGCCTCCAGGGCGGTGCCTTCATAGGGGATCTCGAACTTCTCAAGCGCCGGTTGGCGGAGCGCGGCGAAGCGCTCGAAGCATTCGCGGTGCTGGCGCCAGACCGGCACCATCCGCTGCGGCTCGTCGGTGCCGTCGAGCGAGCTGGTGGAAACGAAGATGTAGGCGGCGGCGCGCAGGTAGGCGTCGCGCGCGCTGACCGCGTGCCCGGCGGCGGCGGCCCGCTCGGCGATCTCCCTGACCCGCTGGCCGGTGCCGAGGAACTCGCGATGCCAGCTCTCGTAGTCGCCGTCCTTGATCCGCTCGACCGTGGCGAGGATCTCACCCGCGTCCCCGAGCCCCCGCGCGACCCCGCCGAGCGCGATCCGGGTCTCGAACTCGAACTGTTCGTTGCGGAACCAGCGCACCGGGGCGGAGGCTAACGACCTCGGGGGCCAAGCGGTGGCGCGGGCGAGGGCGCGCAACGGGGCGGGGCCGTCGTCCGACCTCGCCTCGCCCCGGCTGCGCCGCCGCGGAAGGAGCGGCGCGACCAGGGCGAAGGCGGTGCGGATGAACAGAAAGGAAAGGAAGGAACGGTGTCGCGGATCAGGTCCTACGTCATCGTGGGACAACGATCGCACAGCGCCGGGCACCGGCCATCCGTAGCCGGCCGCAGGTCTAACGTGGAAAAGGCCGTGCCGGGATGGCCGCAGGAGCTGCCCCGATCCGACCCCGGTAGGTGCCGGAGACCGAGACGGTCTCGCCTTCGAAGAGCTCGCTACCGAGCGTCGCTTGGACGGTGAATTCGAGCACGCCGCCGCGCCGGCAGCCGAGATGCGAGAAGGAGATCGACCCGGAGCTCTCCTCCTCGGCGCTGGAGGCTTCGATGCCGCCGGGAGCGGCGACGAAGAGGAGGGCGCCGCGGGGGTGGTCGAAAACGAAGTCGTCCGGGAAGCGGACGCGGGGGTGGCTGTGCAGGTCCGACAGGACCCCGCGCATTTCCCAGCGCGCGCGGCGGCCCGACAGCAGCTCGACATGGACCGAGCGCCGTCCGACTTCCGGGCTCCACCGACCGCACCAGGCTCGGGCCCGGCCGGCGAAGTCGATCGGCGACCCGTCGGCGCGGCTGAAGGTCAGGGACCCAGCCGCGACCGAGGGCGCCACCAGGCAGGCGGCGAGGACCCAGACGAGCACGGCACTGGAGGTCCATCGCCGGCGGCGGGTTCTGCGGGGAGCGCTTGGCATCCGCCCCACGGTACGCGACCCCCGCAGCCGGGGTTCAGCTCGGCCTGCTTCCATGCGATAGGCCCCGGGCAAGCTGGAGGAGCCCAGCGCGAGTCACGCGGCTGCAATCTTTCAGCGCCGGGCCGCCATGGCTGAGCTTGCGGATCGCGCGTCATGCATCGCAACGACGAATACTTGGTCAGAGGTCTCCTCATGAGCTTGCCAGCGTGCTCTCCGTCAAGGGTGACGTTGATTCGTTTCGGCGAGCCGGCCATAAACGCAAGGTACGTGGTGGAGCACGATCCGTGTAAGGCTCAGAGCTTGCGCCAATGGGGCGGGCTGGACTCGAACCAGCGACCGACGGATTATGAGTCGCGCCGGAACCCGTCTATAGAGCCGAATCTGGCCCGGTAGAGCGAATTACGTCCAAGGAGTTCGGCGGAGTTCGGTGGAGTCGGGGACCAATTTCGGGACCAAGTTTCAGGCTCCGGTTGAGCAGGAGACTGTAGATCGAGTGTCGTGCACTAGCGCGATCAGAGCCCTCGACGCAGTGTTACACCAGGGCCTCACGTCGACGGCCTCCGGCGGGAGCGAAACTCGGCCATTCTCTCGCGACGTCTTCTTTCGGCGTCATCCAGCCGCCAGCCAGTCGCAAGCGGGCCTTCTCTGAACCAGATAAGGGGGTTGTCGCAGCGGGGGCAGTCGCGCTGAGAGTGCATCGTCATCCCACCACTGCCGCCACCATGAAAGGCGAACGGGGCGGGAATTAGCTCTCCACAGTTGGGACACGCTTCCTGCTCCCGGAGGGTCTCGATCCTGGCCTGCAGGACGGCGCTTAGTACGGCGGCGAGCGCCGCAACCATGGCGAGGGCCCCGGCCGAAAGCGTGATCGTCGTCAGCGAGACGTTCTGTAGGGCGCCAACGACCACGCCAATCAGGGCGATCAGCCCAGCGCCGATCGCAGTCCCTAGCGCCTGCGCCAGCACTTCCCGTCCGAACTGCAGTCGCCCGAACTCCAGTGCGCGGCTGCGACGTTCGTCCCTCCCCGTGGCGGCGCCGGTCCCCGCACGGACGCGCACCTCGCCGGCATCGTGGGTCTTCGGGGGTCGGTCCGGCTCCTCGACCATTGCCAGACCCTAGGACGACGGGAGGACAGCGAACACCGGGGCGGGCTGGGTTGGGCAGGCTCGGGCGCGAGGGTTTCAGCGGATCAACCAAGAGAAGCGTGTAGCGACGGGCGCTCCACGAGTGGTTAGCTGATCGCGCGCCTTGTCTGGCCGCACCCGCCAGCGCCAATCGAGCCTGCCTGCGGCTACGGTAGGCGACATGTGGCTCCTGGGGTGGATCGTGGTGCTTGGCATCATCCTGTTGATTGTCGCCGTCAGCTGCGGAAGCGGGGTCAGTAGCGACGAGTCCGTCGCGGGTGTCCTTGAACACTTCTGCCGCTACGAAGCTGCAAGCGAGGGGATCCAAGAACAGTGCTTTTCGGAGGGGATCAGTAGTGGAGCTGAGAAGCTCCTGAGCCGTGAAGAATGGGGACCGAAAGCGCAGGCCGTGCTCTACGCAATCGGCGAACTGAAGGACTGCGGCTCGAAGTCTGGCCCACGATGCGAACCCGGCGACTGGCCACCCGTTCTAGAAAACGACGTCCTTCTCGTAGACCGCTATTGCGCCTACGGTTCGGAGTCATGGGCGCAATACGCGGGCTGCTACAGCCATGTCAGGCGGCAGACGGTGCTCGCCTACGCCAATCGAAGCTATCCAACGAACGCATCAAGCTATGCAGTGGGAGTCAGCACCGATTGCGGTTACGACTCCGGGCCGTTCTGCCGGTAGCCCGGTGCAGGTGACTGCTTACCCCTCATGTGGCAAGGTCTTGTCGTGGAGCGCTTCGTTGTCCCGCAGGCTTCGTCATCCAGATCGTGGAGGAAACCTGGCAGGCAATCAAGAAGTTCGCCGGCGACAACCTTGGGTGGACCGTCAGCGATCCCCCGAACCTTCCAGACAGCTCGGTGGCGTCGGGACAAATTTCGGGGCAAAGTTTCGGTGACATAGGGGCCGACCTGCTCGCTAGCGCCGGGGGTAGGCTCGTCAAACCTGGCCTGGGCCCAGTTGACGTGCCGGCCGCGTTGGATGATGATCCCGACGTGTCGCAATCCCGCACTGTCGTGGTCATGGAAATCGCCAAGCCGGGAGACGACACCGATGCCCTGCTGATCGAGCTCAACCGTAGATTCTCGGTCGCGGAGCCGCATCACCTCGGCCAGTTCGAGGTGATCGTCCAAGACGTCGCCGACCTGGAAGCCGGCAGGCAGGCAATTGCGGTGGAGGCTGACAGGATCAATCCCGACTGGGACGATCTGGACTGCCCCCGGTTTCGACGACACCTGACCGCTTGGGTCGAAAGACTCGGGCAAGGAGGAGTCGATGCCACCCACCAAGCCGCCATACCCGCCGGTGTTCCGGCGTGAAGCAGTCCAGCTGGCCCAGAACACGGACCGCTCGATCGCCCAGGTCGCGCGCGACCTGGGCGTCTCCAACCAGACCCTGCGCAACTGGATCAAG
>DATAEW010000083.1:0-2558 GCA_036257815.1 Solirubrobacterales bacterium | reverse complement strand
GAACAAATGCGCCATCCCCCACCGGGCCGTCGGCGCTATTTCGCCGGCGCGGGCTCCTTCCCCGTCGTCTTGATGTGGGCGATCTTGCTCAGGGCGCTGAACCAGAACGGCGCCCCGAGGGAGAGCGCCAGGAAGGTGATCAGCCAGCCGACCACGGTGCTGCCGTGGACGCTGTCGTTGCCTTCGCCCCAGAGGATCGGCAGGTTGAGCGCCTTGACTTCGTCAAACGCCGAGGCGACGTGTTCCCCCGCCTCGGTGGGGGTTTTCGGTTCTCCCGGTTGGGCGGCTTCTTTTTCGGCCGTCGCCTGCGCCTGTTCCACGACCGTCGTCCGCAGCGCGGTGTTGTCCCCCAGCCGTTCGGCGATCCGGATCGCGTCGACGTTGAGCCCGATCGCCACCACCAGCGCCAGCAGGCAGGTGATCAGCTGTGACCAGCTGCGGTACCAGCCGGAGACCCGGTCCATGCCGTCGTCGAACCAGTGCTCGACCCCCTGGCGGAAGCCTTTCAGCTCCCCCTCGGCCTCTTCGAGCAATCCTCGCAACTGCTTTTTCGCCGGCTCCGCCGTGGTCGCGGCCTCGACGGCATTGCTGACTTCTTGGATCGGCGCCGCACCGGTCCCTTTGTCGCGGAGGATCTGGGTCAGCGCGAGGGAGAAGTTGCGGGGAGAGACATAGGCGGGCTTGCGCCAGCTGGTGCTGGTCGTATCGGGGCGAACCAGCGGGTGCTGCATCACCGCGTCCGAGATCACTTTGTCACCGATCATCCGCTCGACGCCCTTCGCCAGTTTGCGCTCGCGCACCTGAAAGACGGCGGCGATCCCCTCGGTCGCCGATGAGATCAGCAGGCTGAAGAGGAAGAAGACGAAGGCGAGCCCAAGCGCGACTTCGAAGATCGGATTGCCGAGATCGAACGGCATGAGACCCCTCCTCCCGTAGGTGGTCCTTCGACTGGGAGCCCAAAACCTATTGAGAACAGCCGACTAATCGCAAGAACACCGAGGTTCAGACGGAGGCTGGAGAAAGCTGCGGGTAAAGCGGGAAGCGGTCCATCAGCGCTCCCGTGCGGGTGGAGAGGGTGTCCCTCTCCGCCTCGAAGTCGGGGCCGAGCGCGGCGGCGATCACCGCGGCGATCTCGCTCATCTCCTCCTCACCGAGGCCGCGCGTGGTCAGCGCCGGGGTGCCGATCCGCAGCCCGGAGGGATTCATCGGCGGCCGCTCGTCAAAGGGGATCGCGTTGCGGTTGACGGTGATCCCGACCGCCTCGAGGCGGTCCTCGGCGGTCTGGCCGTCGAGCCCGGTCGGCGTCAGGTCGACGAGCACCAGGTGGACGTCGGTGCCGCCGGTGAGAACCGGGATGCCGCCGGCTTTCAGTCCCGCCGCCAGTGCGCGGGCGTTGGCGATCGTCTGCCGCTGGCGCTGGCGGAACGGCTCGCTGGCGGCGATCTGCAGGGCGACTGCCTTGGCCGCGATCGTGTGCATCAGCGGCCCCCCCTGCTGGCCGGGGAAGACCGCTTTGTCGATCGCCTTCGCATGCTCGGAGCGGCAGAGGATCATCCCGCTGCGCGGCCCGCAGAGCGTCTTGTGGATCGTCGTCGTGACGACGTCGGCGTGCGGCACCGGGTTGGGGTGCTCGCCGGCGGCGACGAGGCCGGCGAAGTGGGCCATGTCGACCATCAGCCTGGCGCCGATCGAGTCGGCGATCTGGCGGAAGGCGGCGAAGTCGAGTTGCCGTGGGTAGGCCGACCAGCCGGCGACGATCAGCGCCGGCCGGTGCTCCTCGGCCAGCCGCGCCACCTCGTCCATATCGACCCGCAGGTCCTCGCGGCGGACGTGGTAGGGCACCGGGTTGTAGAGCTTGCCGCTGACGTTGATCTTCATCCCGTGGCTGAGGTGGCCGCCGTGGTCGAGGGCCATGCCGAGGAAGGTGTCGCCCGGCTCGAGCAGCGCCATGTAGACGGCGTTGTTGGCCTGGGCGCCGGAGTGCGCCTGCACGTTCGCGTGCTCGGCGCCGAACAGCGACTTGGCGCGGTCGATCGCCAGCTGCTCGCCGACATCGACCTCCTCGCAACCACCGTAGTAGCGGCGCCCGGGGTAGCCCTCGGCGTACTTGTTGGTCAGCACCGAGCCGACAGCGTCGAGCACCGCCTGGGGCACGAAGTTCTCCGAGGCGATCATCTCCAGCGTGCGCTGCTGGCGGCGCAGCTCGCCGTCGAGGACGGCGGCGACCTCGGGGTCGACCTCGGCCAGCGGCGCGGTTTGGAAGTTTTCCGGAAGCTCGGCCATGAGGCAGCGACCATAGCAACGGCCAGGGATACCCTGGGGCCGGTGAGAAGGCGTGTCTCGGCCCTCGCGATCGCCGTGCTCGCCGGCGGCGGGCTGCTCGCCGGCGGCGGCGCCGTCGCCGCCGCTCCGTGCGCGGGCGCGGGCGGGAAGGCGCTCCTTTGCCCGAACCTGCGGATCGGGCCGCCGAAGGACCTCTACCTCGACGACGCCGGGCCGGGGCGCCGGCTGCTGCGGGCGACCAGCGACGTGCGCAGCCGCGGCCACGGGCCGATCGA
>DATAEW010000077.1:0-31045 GCA_036257815.1 Solirubrobacterales bacterium | reverse complement strand
AGCGGCGCGTGGATCTCGTCGGCGATCACCCAGGCTTCATGTTCCGCGCACAGCTCGGCGATCCGCTCCAGCCGCTTCCTTGGCACCGCCCGGCCGGTTGGGTTCTGCGGGTTGACGAGGATCAGCGCCCGGGCGCCACCGCGCAGCGCCGCCCCGAGGTCGCCGAGGGCGAGTTCCCCGCCGCTGTCGAGGGGCAGCTCGGCGATCCGCAGCCCCGCAGCCGGCAGCTCGGAGAAGAACGGCGGGTAGGCCGGCGTCGCCAGGGCGACGGCGCCGCCGGGCGGGACCAGCGTTCGGCACAGCTCGACGAAGCCGACGATGACGTCGGGGAGCGGCTGCACCTGCCCCGCGTCGATTTGCCAACCCAGCCGCCGCGCCGCGAAGCCGGCGAGCGCCTCGGCCATCGCGCCCGTCGCGGAGAGGGAGGCGTAGCCGAGGTCGTGGCGGTCGAGCGCCGCCCGCACCGCCGCGGCCACCGGCGGCGCCAGCGGGAAGTCCATTTCGGCGACGGTCATCGCCAGCACCCCGTTCTCCTGTCCGGCCCACTTCTCGCTGCGGCGCCGCTGCAGCTCCGCCAGCGGCGGCACGCTGAGATCGACGGCGCCCACGCGGCTCAGGCCGGAGCCGGCGGGGCCAGCGACACGACGTGGGCGGTGCGCGGGTCGACGCCGCCCTCGATCACCTCGAGATAGGCGTCACGGGCGCCCTCCAGGCCTTCCGCTCGGGTCACCCGCAGCCAGCCGCCGACCCACTCGCAGAACGGCTGCCATGCGTCGGCGACCCGCTGCTCGAGGTCCGCCTGACCCCACTCGGCGGAGCGCTTGACGACCCGGTCGGGGGCGAAGAAGAGGGCCGGCCGGGGCCCCGGCAGCTCGCCGCTCCCAGCCGCGAGCTCCTCCCAGTGGGTAAGGCCGACGGCCATGCTGTGCAGCAGCGAATCGCCGTAGCGGGAGTGGACCGCCGCGCGCACCGCGCCGTCGCCGGCCACGTCAACGAAGCTCGCCGGCCCGGGAGTCAGCGTTTCGATCGCGTCGTAGGTGACGCAGAGGTCGTAGACGCCGAGCTCGCTGACGAACTCGGCATTGCGGGGCGAGGTGAGGCCGATCAGCTCGACCCCCTGCCGCCGGGCGAGCAGGAAGGCGGCGGCGATCGCCGTCTTGCTGGAGGCGCTGGAGATCAGGATCGGCCCCTGAGCGGCGAGGCCGTCGTCGGCGAGCTGGTCGTCGATCAGGAACGAGGTGAAGAAGAGCGGGCGCAGCAGCATCTGCAAGTCCTCGGTCGCCGGCCGGTGGAAGGGGTCGGAACCGGTGGCGAGATAGCGGTGGTAAGCCGAAGGCAGCGTCGCCCGGTGCGGCGAGCCGTCGACGAAGCCGCGCCCATCGGCGTCGGTCGCGGTGACCAAGAGGTGGCTGGACGGCGGCAGGTACCCGTAGACCCGGGTCCCGGCCGCCACGTTTGCCGCCTCGCTGCGCTGCACCTCGGCGAAGCCCCAGACCGGCACCCGCCCCCAGCCCTCCTGCGCCGGGAAGAAGTCCCAGTAGCGCATCGCCTCGCCCATCACCGCGTAGGTGACGTTGTTGGCGGTCATGCCGAAGCGCTCGACGCGCAGCAGCGCCTGACCGGGTCCGGGCTCCGGCGGCTCCGAGGCGGCGATCCGGCAGCGTCGCAGGTCATCGCGCTTGACCAACAGGTCGGCCATCGCCAAAGATGCTCTCACGGCGCCGCCGTCCAGTGCGCCCTGCGCCGGCCGTTAGCGGGGCGCGCCGGTCATCGCTGCCCGCCTGCGTCCACCGCGCCGGAGAGATCGCCAAGGTGGCGGGACCGCGGTGAGGGCCCGCGGCGCCGCCTCGCGCAGCGGGCCCTCGACCGGGCCCCACTTCTCGTTCCCACGCGTCATACGTGGGCCGGGCGCTGAGGTTCAGTGCTCAGGCGGTCCAGACCGTCCTGGCGAGACCCGACTCGTAGGCGAGGACGACGCAAGAAGAGTGAGAGCCCTCTACCTGGCGCGCCGCCGCGGGGCGGGCCCGCTGTTCGCGACCTCGCAGGCGCGCTCGGCGCCGAGGAAGGGCGCCAGCGCGATGTAGGTGAGGAGCGGGGCTGCCGCCGGCAGGTCGGCGGTGGCCCCGCCGCGGATCCGTTCGTAGAAGATGCCGTAGACGGCGCCGGTGATCGCCTCGAGGACCACCTCCGGAATCGCCGGGCGGTCCGAGAAGGCCGGTCCCAGCAGCGTGGCGAGGAGCTCCGTCCCGGCCTGATCGCGGATCGCGATCGCCTGCGGCCCAGCGGAGTAGACGTCGACCATCCGCAGTCGCGCGAAGGCCGGCTCGGCGGCGAGGAAGCCGCAGGTCGCCTCGAAGGCGATCCGAACCGCGGTCGGCCAGTCCGGCGCCCGCCGGGCGCTCGGCAGCGTCGCGGCGAGCATCTGGGCGCCGCTGGAGTCAAGGGCGGCGGCGAGGGCATCGGCCTTGTCGGCGAAGTGGGCGTAGAAGGTGGTCTGCGAGACGGCCGCCGCCGCCGCGATGTCCGCGATCGTCGTCGCCGGGTACCCCTTCTCGGCAACCACGGCGGCGAGGGCGCGGATCGCCCGCTGCTCGACGCTGTGGGCGGCGAACGGCGGCATCGTGCCGGCCGGCGCCCGTTTGCCCCGGCGCCCGCCACGGCGCAGCGGCAGCGGCGGCGTGCGGTAGCTCATCGCCCAGTCCCAGAGCGCCGGAACCAGTTCCGACAGCTCCGACTCGCGGTGGCTCTGCAGGCGCCGGCGCACGACCTGGTACAAGCTGGCGACGATCGCGCGGGAGAGCTCAGCCGGCATGCCCTCCCGCCCCGGTATCTGCTCCAGCGTCTCGCGTCCGAGCCGGGCGACCAGCTCGACCGCGTCGCGAACCGGGGCGACGCCCGGCTCACCGGCGGCGTAGGCCTCGACGAAGCAGATTCGGGCCGCGGCGGGAGCGCTGACGATCAGCTCGACGAATGCAGCCAGCGCCCCCCGCGCCCGCTGCTCGGCGCTCCCGCCGCCGTTCAGTTGCCGCCGCACGGTTTCGACGGCGGTCCCGATCAGCTCTTCCTCCGCGGCACGGAAGCAGTCGAGCTTGTCCTCGAACTGGCTGTAGAAGGTACGCCGCGAGACGCCCGAGACCTCGAGCAGGTCGGCGACCGAGGTCGCCTCGAAGCCCTTGCGAGAACAGCAGGCGACGATCGCCGCGAACAGCAGCTCGCGCTGCTCGCCCCGCCCTGCCCCCCGACCATCCGTGCTCCCTGCCATCGTCCAGTACGGGAGTGTCTCCGTTTTCGGCTGTGAAATCCAGCGAAAAGTCAATCCGTCTTGACTTCGCGGTACCGGTTTGTATAGCGTGATCCCCATCCGGCGCCGTGCTCTTCTCGGCCAGGCGCGCCGCCGGAGTCCGGTAGCCAGGGGTGGGGAGCCCTTTGGGCTCCCCCGAAGAGGAGTAGAGGCGAGCGAGGGCAGGAGGGACTTCGTCACAAGGACGATCGGCGCGCGGGGGACGCGCGGATCCGGCGGACGAGGATCGCTCGCCTCACCTCCTCCGGCGCTCGGCTCGGTCGGCCGCCCGGCGCCAGAGCTCGGCCTCGCGTTCGAGCTGGTTTGCGTCGCGCACCGCCCAGCCCACCCGCTCGACCAGCTGGCCCGAGTAGTGGGCGGACTCGAGATCGCTGCTGGCAATGCGCTCCCGGTAGACGACGGTGGTCCCGGCGCCCTCGGGTGCGTCGGTCACTACGAGTATCTGCGGCATGGTCGTCTCCTCGTCGGGTGCCGATGACCAACATCGCGCCTCAACCTTGCCGGCAGGTCAAGATCGGGTAAAGGACAACCCATACCCGAGCTCCAACACCAGGTCGAAGTGGGAGCGGCGACGGCCTGGTGCTCGATGTCGGCGCGGCGCTGGAGGACGGCAGCGGCGTCGAACCGGTCGTCGCCGCTGCGCCCCTCCGCCGCGACCGTCGACTCGATCGCCGACGTCCCGCCCTGCTAAGTAGGCGTCTGACCGGTGGCCCAGATGGACGTTTCTACTACCACTCCCGTCCCTGGAGTGAGATTTCCGCCTTACAGTCAGGTTTCTACACACAGCTTGGTTATGTCTAGTTAACGTTGTCTGAGCAATCGGGCGCGGCGACACGGGCCGTTCGGTGCGACAACAATCGATACGGGAGGTGCATGACCATGGGACTCACCTATGGGGAAGTGCGTCGGCTGCTCGAGGCCGAGAAGCTTGGGTGGGCGACCGAGGTCGAGGTGCCGGACGAACGGCCGTTGCCGCAGCCGTCTCTTGGGGGCTCGAAGGAGGGCATGATCGAGACTGAGCAGGGGGAGCCGTTCGAGTTCGAGTCGCTGGGGGTGAGTCCGAACCCGCACCTCGCCCTGCGGCGTATCGAGCGCGGCTGGCTCTCGGAAGAGGAGGCGACCGCGGCCTTTCCGCGGGCCACCTTGTTGCGCGGTGGCCTTGCCGAGATGCCATCGGCCGCCGGCGAACCGGCGCCGCCGGAAGGGGGCACGCCACCGTCCTCGCTCGACTGGCGAGCGCGCTGGGGAGCGAACTGGATCACGACGGTCAGGGACCAGAACCCGTGCGAAGCCTGCTGGGCTTTCGCCGGGGTCGCCCTGGTGGAGTCGATGTTGAAGATCGAACACGCGATGTGGGCCCGTCTCTCGGAGGGAGACATCCAACGCGGTGTTGGAAAGACCTGCCCGGACGGGGGGAACCTCGGGGAGGTCTCGGCCTTCTTCGCCAAAAGCGCGATCTGCGATCCGGCTTGCTGGCCGTGGCGCACCGACACGGTGCCCTACGCACCGACGCCGGACCGCAGCGGACGCTCGGTCCGGGGCCCCGCCTTCGACCTGGTCAGCGTCGCCGATTCCAAGAACTGGCTCGACACGGTCGGGCCGCTGGTCACCTGGCTGGCCGTCTACGAAGACTTCAGCGGCGTGCGGGGCGGCGTCTACCGACGCAGCACCGATCCCTCGAACAAATTCCGCGGCGGGCACTTCATGCTGATCGTCGGGTATGACGACTCGCTGGGCGCCTGGCTGTGCAAGAACTCGTGGGGCACCTGGTGGGGGAGCGGCGGCTTCGGCTGGATCGCCTATGGCGAGACCGAAATCGACGCCTACCTCCGTTACGGGGTGCGCAATCTCAGCCCGGACCCGTGGACCAAGCGGCGCTTGCACAACGGCAACCTCTACGAGAGCGGCAACGGCGCCCTGCATCGCAACCTCGAGGTGGTCGGGTCGAACGGGTCGCGGGTCCAGCACCGCTGGCGCGAGGGAGGCCCACCCTTCACCTGGGGCGCGGCCTCCTCCTTCGCCACCGACGCCGCGGTCTGTCCGACCCTCATCGGTACCACGTTCAACCGCAACATGGAGATCGTCTACACGACCACCGGCGGGCGCCTGCACCACTGGTGGACCGGCGGCGGTGGGTCGGGACCCTGGAACGACGGCGGGGTGTTCGGCCCCAGCGGCTGCCACGGAGTGCCCGGATTCGTCCAGGGCGACTACGGTGCGCCGGGCAACTTCGAGGTGGTCGTCGCGGTCGCCGGCGGTCGCCTCCAGCACCTGTGGCGCGACGGGGCGGGCTGGCACAACGGCCCGCTTTTCGGCAGCGGCATCGCTCTCTCCGGCGCCGCTCTCGTCCAGGGCACCTACGGCTCGCCGCACCCGAACCTGGAGTGCGTCGCGGCTCGCATCGACGGCACGTTGCAGCACCACTGGCGCGACGAGTCGACCTTGACCTGGCGCACGGGTGGCGCGTTCGGGGCGGGCGTCGGCTCACCGCCGGTGATGATCCAGGGTCAGTACGGGATGCGCGACGAGTCCGGGCCGCACGGCAACTTTGAGCTCTGCGTGGCCGCCGGCGGCCGCGTGCAGCATTGGTGGCGCGCCAACTCGGGCGATATGCAATGGCGCCACAGCGCCGACTTCGGCCATGACGTGGCGGCGGTGGCTGGGCTCTGCGAGTCGTCCTGGGGTATGAATCTAGAGGTGATCGTCCTGCGGCGAGACAATCAGTTGCAGCACTACTGGCGCGACGGGTCCGGCTGGCACGAGGGTCCGGTGATCGGCCCGGCGTGAGCGTAGACCTCTCGCGATTGCCCGAGCGGGTGACGGTGCGCGTCGGTGAGCGGATGGTAGTCGAGCTGCCGTCCTACGCTGGCTCGGGCAACCACTGGTCGGTCGCGCCACTGGCGGATGGCGAGGTGGCGCGGGTCTCGGTTGGGCCGGTGCCGGCCGAGCCCCCGCCTCCGCCGGCCACCCCTGACGTCCCACCTCCGGCTGCGGCGGCGATTCCGGAGCGCGCCGTGATCGAGGGCCTGGCAGCCGGCGTTTCACGCTGCCGCCTCGTTCTCGCGCGTCCCTTCGGCGATCAGACGCCAACGGCCGAGCACGAGCTCGAAGTCGTCGTGATCTAGACCCAGGCACAGAAATTCCTGCGTAGGTCGGCCAGGACACCCACCCTTCCCGCGTGCTGATCGAGGAACGCCGGACTCGGATGCTCCTGCCGGAGCCGGACCGCCCCCGTCGCTGACCGCGCCGAGCACTGCTTGGCGGCCTCGCAGCCCTGGCGACGCTCGTCGCCGGCTTCTTCATTGCGGCCTTCGGCCTCGCGGGGGCAAGCCTCGACTCCGAAGCCTCATCGCTCGGCCGGATCGAAGTGCAGACCTTCGGTGGCTCGGTCCAGGAGGTGCAGGCCACCGGTCCGAGCGACGAGGCGATCCCAGTCGTCCTGCGCGTCCGGTTCGCGTCGTCGCCTACGGGCCGCCCGGCGAGCTGGTGCACCGCCGCTTCGCCCACCCGCGCCGCTCGCTCAGGCTCGGCAAGCAGGCGAGCGCCGGCAGCGTGGTGATCGCCGCCGCGGTCGCCTCCTGGGAGCGGCTCGGTCGCTTTCGCAGCGTCACCTGGTTCCCGGCCGGCGGCGGCCCCGCGGTCGCCGCCACGCCCGCCGCCGGCTCGGAGGTCACTCCCTCGACGCCGCTGCGCATCACCTTCTCCAAGCCGGTCGCCAAGGTGCTGGGCTCGCGGCGTCCGACGCTCTCGCCGGAAGTGCCTGGGAGCTGGGCCGAGGCCGACCGCCACACCCTCGTCTTCCATCCCCGGGGCTTCGGCGCGCCCTTCGACACGGCGCTGAAGGCGGAGCTCCCGCGGAGCGTCGAGGTCGTCCAGGCCGATGGCTCGACCAAGTCGGCGCGCGAGGTCGAGTGGACGGTGCCGCCGGGCTCGCCCCTGCGCCTGCAGCAGCTGCTGGCGCAGGCCGGCTACCTGCCGGTCGAATGGAAGCCCGCCGGCAGGCGGGTGGCGAAGACGCCGGAAGCGCAGGTCCGCGCGGCCACTTTTCCTGGCGCTACCCGAACACCCCGGCCGCGCTGAAGGAACTGTGGTCGCCGGGCGAGGAAGGCGTGGTCACCGAAGGCGCGCTGATGCGCTTCCAGGAAGAGCACGGGATGGAAACCGATGGCGTCGCCGGGCCGGAAGTCTGGGAATCGCTGATGCGGGATGCGATCGCCGGCAAGCGATCGCCGGGCGGCTACAGCTACGTCCAGGTCAGCGAGACGATCCCGGAGAATGTCCGGGTCTGGCACAACGGCAAGGTGGTGGTCGAAGGCGCCGCCAACACCGGCATCCCCGACGCGGAAACCGAACTCGGCACCTTCCCGGTCTACCTGCGCTACGAAGAAACGACGATGAGCGGCGAAAACCCCGACGGCTCCCATTACGAGGACCCGGGGATCATGTGGGTCAGCTACTTCAACGGCGGCGACGCCCTGCACGCCTTCGACCGCGCCTCCTTCGGCACTCCGCAGAGTCTCGGCTGTGTCGAGATGCCGCTCGAAGAGGCCGCCAAGGTCTACCCCTACACGCCGATCGGCACCCTGGTCACTGTCGCCAGCTGAACCCAGTGTGAGTTTTCCGCGCCATAGGCGCCATAACTCACACCGCGGCTCTCAGTGCAGCGAGAAGAGGTCGAGCGTGCCGGTGCCGCCGTGGTCGTTGGCGTCGCCCTCGGGCTCGATCACATGGCCATCGACGACGATCGGGCTGTTCCAGTGGCCGCGGGCACCGGGAAGGTGGTCGATCGGCTGCGGTGAGTCCGGCGAGTAGACGTTGATGCCGCCGGCTTCCGGATCGTAGACGTAGAGCAGGCCGCCGGCGAAGACCGGGCTGCTGCCGGGGATGCCGTTTTCCCAGCGCTCGTGCAGGTGGCCGCCCCGCAGCGAGTAGGCCGCGGTGGCGGAGAAGTCGGCGACGAACACCGTCGTCGCCTTGCCGTTGTGCCAGACCGCCGGCTGGGTGAAGAGCTGGTCGCCGCCGGGCGTCGGCAGCGTCTGCACTTCGCCGCCCAGGTGGCGGGTCGAGCCCGGCCGGTGGCCGTTCAGCCGCGCCAGCGCCAGCACCCGCATCACTCCGTCCTTGCCGGCGATCAGCACCCGGCCCTGGCCGAGCAGCGCCGGGGCGCTGGAGCCGAGGTCGAGGTCGCCGGAGTTCAGTTCGGCCTGGTTGCGCGGAGTGAAGGCCTGGCGCAGGCGCAGAGCGGGGAGGCTCAGCTCGAGCACGCTGTCGCCGAAGTAGCGGACGCCGTCCCAGGTCGCGTTGCCGGTCGAGATCAGCAGCCGCTTGCCGCCCGGCTCGACGACGGCGCCGCCGCGCGAGAGGATCGCCGAGGCGCTCTGCGGGCAGCTCGTCGGGACGATGATCGCGTGGCGCTTCGCGCAGAGCGTGTTGAAGACCGCGTCGACGCGGCCGCTGGCGCGGGAGATCGCCACCACGTGTCCCTGGTAGGTGGGCGCGTCGCCGATGTAGCCGCCGGTGGCGGCGAGGACGTCGGGACCGTTGACGTTAAGCGCCGCGGCGATTTTCTCCCGCGTCGGGTCGCGGGTGATGCGCACCGGCCAGTGGCCCCGCCTCGCCTCGTGGCCGGAGGCGAGCGAGAGCTTGTGGATCAGGCCGTCCGGCGAGGCGGCGTATACGAAGCCGCCGTCGGGGTCGGCGAGGGGGCTCGCGGTGGTGATCTGGGCGCTGCCGAGGAGGCTGCCGTAACCGGGCGGCGTGAACGTCCACAGTGGGTCTCGGTTGTCGGCGTCGATCGCCACCGTGCGCCCGTAACTGGTGGTGACGACGACGACGTCGTGGCTGCCGCCGCGCACCGTGATCCCGTGCAGATAGATCGGTGAGGAGTCGACCGTGCCCGGCAACGAGATCCGCCTGGCGTGCAGGCGCCTGAGGTTGGTGGCGGTGATGCCGGTCGGCCGGTTGGTGGCGTTGCCGCGCTGGGGGTTGAGTCCGAACTCGGGCCAGTCGACCAGCGGCGGGCCGCTGGTCGGCGAACCCTTCGTGGCCCCCTCCGCGCCGCCTGCCACCCCGGGCGCCGAGGCCGCCGCGCCGGTGCCGGCGCTGTCGGCCGAGCCCGATCCGCAGGCGGTGACCAGCAGGGCGGCGGCGCAGAGGAGGACCCCGAGTGTGCGCAAGGGCATCGCCAGGTTCTACAGCACCGCTCGCTCGGCCCACTCAGAACCCCCTGCACTCCCCCTGCACTCCCCCTGCACTTTGTAACCCAGAGGGTTACAAAGTGCAGGGGGGGTGTCCGCTGGCGAGGCTGCCCGAAACGCACGATTTCCCTGAGCGCTCTATTTTCCGCGAGCATGGGAGCGCCTGGGCGGTGATCGGGGTGCAGTCATCCACGGGGTCGGGAACCTACGACGCGATCGTCGTCGGGTCCGGTTTCGGCGGCGGCATCGCCGCCTGCCGGCTGGCCGAAGCCGGGAAGCGGGTCTGCATCCTGGAGCGCGGTCGCCGCTTCGGCCGCGACGACTTCCCCCACGACCCCGACCAGGCGCCGCGGATGCTCTGGCACGAGAGCCTCAACCCGGGCGGCCTCTTCGACGTGCGGCTGTCCCGCGACGTCACCGTGATCACCGCCGCCGGGGTCGGCGGCGGCTCGCTGGTCTACGCCAACGTCCAGCTGCGCGCGCCGGCGGAAGTCTTCGACTCGGGCTGGCCGGCGGGGCTCGACCGCGCCGCGCTCGACCCCTGGTACGACCGCACCGAGGAGGCGCTGCAGCCGCGGACCACGCCGGCCGACCCGGCGCTCGACAAGGTGCGCGCCTTCGCCGCCGCCGGCCGCCACGTCGGCAAGCAGGCCGAACCGCTGCCGATCGCCGTCCACTTCGGCGCGCCGCGAGAGCATCCGTTCAGCGGCGTGCCCCAGGAGGGCTGCCAGAACCTCGGCCTCTGCAACGCAGGCTGCCCGGTGCACGCTAAGAACACCGTCGACATCACCTACATCGCCCGCGCCGAACAGCACGGCGCCGAGGTGCGGCCGCTGCATCTCGCCGAGACGATCGAGCCGCCGCGCCGGCCCGGCGGCGAGTGGACGGTCTCCTTCAAGCACCTCGGCGACGGCGACGACGGCAGCGTCGCCGCGCCGATCCTCGTCCTCGCCGCCGGCACGATCGGCTCGACGCGGCTCTTGCTGCGCAACCGCCGCCGCCTGGCGGACCTCTCGCCGGCCCTCGGCAGTCGCTTCTCCGGCGACGGCGACGCCCTGGGGATCGCCTTCGACCCCAGCGCCGCCGACGTCCGCAACGCCCGCAACGACTACGGCCCGGTGATGACCAGCAAGCTCGACTACACCGCCGACCGTCACCTGATCCTCGCCGACGGCGGCCTGCCGGGCAACTTCCACGCCCTGCTCGACGCCGCCCGCGGCGTCAACCTGGTCCGCCACTGGCGGCGAGCGCTGCTCTGGCTGCGTGCCTGGCTGGCCCGGCTGGGACTGGCCGACCGGCCGCTGCGCCCGCGCGACCTGCGCCTGCACAAGCGCCAGTCCGACACCGATTCGCTGATCTTCCTGATGATCGGTCGCGACGCCGCCAACGGGCGGATACGGCTGACGCGGTTCTTCCACAGCCTCGACATCCGCTGGAGCCGCGAGGCCTCCGAACCGCTCTTCGCCGACCTCGAACGGACCGCGAAGGAAGTCGCCGCGGGGAGCGGGGCGGAGCTCTACTACGGGCTCGAAGAAGGCCTCCTCGACACCTTCGCCACGGTCCACCCACTCGGTGGCTGCCCGATGTCCGACGACCCCGCCGAGGGAGTCGTCGACGCGTTCGGCCGCGTCCACGGTTACTCCGGCCTCTACGTGCTCGACGGCGCGATCGTCCCCACCGCGCTCGGCGTCAACCCCTCGAAGACGATCGCCGCGCTGGCCGAGCGTGGCGCCGCGCGCCTGGTCGAGGATCTGCCGTGACCTCGCTCTGGCGCAACCACACCGGCAACCAGCAATGCCACCCGGTCGAGGTCGCCCGCCCGCACAGCCTCCAGGACCTGGTCGAGCTGGTGCGCCGCGCGGAAGCCGAGGGCCACCAGGTGCGGGCCGCCGGGGCGCGGCACTCCTGGTCGGACATCGCGCTGACCGACGGGATCATGGTCGAACCGGATCGCCTGAGCTGGGTCGAGCGCGCCGACCCGGCGACGCTGAGCACCGCCGCGCAGGGCCGCGACCTGGTCTGGGTCGGCGGCGGCACCCACCTGCGCAGGCTGAACGCCGAGCTCGACCGGATGGGCCTGGCGCTGGCCAACATGGGCGGCTACGACGCGCAGACGATCGCCGGCGTGATCTCCACCTCGACCCACGGCTCCGGTCTTGCCTTCGGCCCCTTCCCCGATGCCGTGCGTTCGCTGGAGCTGGTCGTCTCCGGCGGCCGGGCGCTGCGCCTGGAGCCGGCCGACGGCCCCACCGACCCGGCCGGCTGGTCGTCATCTGGGACGCATGGCGACTCAAATGACGACCACCCGCTGGAGCTGGTCAAGGACGACGAGCGCTTCGCCGCCGCGATCTGCGGCCTCGGCACGCTGGGCGTGGTGCACGCGGCGATGCTCGAGGTGCGCGACAAGTTCTGGCTCAAGGAGGTGCGCACGCTCGACACCTGGGAGCGGGTGCGGGGCACTCTCAGCGCCGACGGCGTGCTCGGCGAGCGCGGCCACTACGAGCTGTTCGTCAACCCCTACCCCGGCGACGATGGTCAGCACCGGGTGCTGGTGACCCGGCGCACCCAGACGCCCGAGCCCCACGACGAGCCCCAGGACAACCTCGAACGCCACCCGCTGACCGAACTGGAGGCCTCCTGGCACTTCACCGGCGTGCTGCTGCGCTTCTTCGCCCGCCACTTCCCCTCGCTCCTCGCCCGCCGCTTCGACTCGGTGCTGGAGGAAATGTGCGATCCCAACTACACCAACGTCTCCTACAAGGTCTTCAACATCGGCGAGGCCAACGTCCTCCCCGCCTACTCGATGGAGTTGGGGATCGCGGTCGACGGCCGCCACGTCGAGGCGGTCGACCGGATCCTCGGGATCGCCGCCGAGCGGGCGGCCGAAGGCGTCTACCACACCTCGCCGTTCTCGCTGCGCTTCGTCGCCCCCTCGCGCGCCTACGCCTCGATGATGCACGGGCAGCCGACGATGATGATCGAGCTGATCATGGTGGCCGAAAGCCGCGGCGGCATCGCTCTGCTGGAGGGCTACGAAGAGGCGCTCGAGGACCTCGGCGTACGACCGCACTGGGGACAGATCAACGCCCTCGACCCCGAGCGGCTGCCCGGGCTCTACCCGAAGTGGGATCGCTGGCTGGCCGCCGAGCGCGAGTTCAACGCCTCGGGAGTGTTCGACTCGCCGTTCACGGCGCGGGTGGGGATCTCCGGGTCGACTCCGCAAGCCAGTGGTTGACGAAGTCGACAGGACGAGGCCGTGAGCACCGAAGCCGAGCTGCTGGCCCGCTACTCCCCCGTCGTCCAGTACGACTCGCTGGAGAGCTACGCCGCGGACTCGGTCGCGACGATGACCGACTGCGTGCCGGCCGGTCACCCGCACGGCAACGCCCTGAGGCAGGACGGCGGCCACACTTTGGCTGAGGTCGACCCGCCGGCCGGAGAGTCCAAGCTCGAGCTCGCCTTCCTCCGTTCCGGCCGCTACCGAGACGCCGGCCGGACGCCGGTCGGCGGCGCGGACTACCTCGACGTGGTCGACAAGGACTACGTCGCCGACGCGCGACGGATGCACGGCCTGCCCGGCTACGCCGACCAGGTCTATGGCCACGCCAAACGCGACTCCGCGGGCCGGCTCTGGCTGCAGTACTGGTTCTTCTACTACTACAACGACAAGGCCTTCCTCGGCTCCGGCCTGCACGAGGGCGACTGGGAGATGGTGCAGCTGCGGCTCGGCGCGAGCGGTCGGCCCGTCCAGGCCACCTACGCCCAGCACTCCCACGGCGAGCGCTGCGCCTGGCGCGACGTCGAGCAGGAGGACGGCCCGGACGGCCCGGCGCCGGTCGTCTACTCGGCCCGCGGCTCCCACGCCTCCTACTTCCGCCCCGGCAGCTACCCGCAGGCGCCGGTCGTCCCCGACTACAACGACGCGGGCGGCCCGCGCGTGCGCCCCGCGCTCAACGTGATCGCCGACGCCTCGCCGGCCTGGGTCGCCTGGCCGGGGCGCTGGGGCAGCACCCGCTCGCTGATCCCGCCGGTGGTCGGCGCCGACAGCCCGCCCGGGCCGCGCTGGCACGACGCCTGGACGGATCCCCAGCGCTTCCACGAAGAGGCGCGGCCGGCGCAGGAGCTCGGCGCCAAGGCCGGGGTCGGCCTGCCGACCCCGCCGCGGCCGCGGATCGCCGCCAGCCGCCGACGCGGCCGCGCGATCGTCTCCTACGAGTTCCCGCGGCCCAAACCCGCGGCGCCGAAGTTGCGCGGCCTCCTGCTCAGCCTCGACGGGCACGGCGACGGCCTTCCCCCGGCGACCCACCTCTTCCGCGTCACGCCGGAGGCCGGCCGAATCGAGCTGCCGCTCGAGCTCGACCGCAACCGCCCCTATACCGTCCGCGCCGTCGCCGTGGCCGAGAACGGCCTCGCGACGGCGCCGAGCGCGGTCGAGCTGCCGGCGGCCTGACGCCGAACCGACCTTCACCGCACCGGAGTGGGGTAAGAGTCCTCTAGGCGAGCAGGCGCTCGGTGACCTGGTCGCGGGCGCCGGCGCAGAAGTGGGCGAGGACCGCCGCAAACACCGGCTCGGTGGGGTCGGCGGCGACGAAGAGGGTCATCGAGGAGCGCAGCTTGACCGCGTCGATGCCGCCGAGGATCTCGGCCGCCGAGCGGTCGGGGTGCGCGAGCAGCGCCTGCGAGCACTCGCGCAGGCGCGGGCCGAGGACCGGGTGGGCGAGGTAGGCCCGCGCCTCCTCGAGCGAGCCGATCGCGTAGCGCCGCGACATCGCGCTCTGGCCGAGGCCGGCGAGCTGGGGAAAGACGAACCACATCCAGTGAGTCGTCTTGCGGCCGGCCCGCAGCTCGGCCAGCGCCCGCTCGTAGGTGCGACCGCCGTCCTGGGCGGCGAGGAAGCGCCGCAGGTCGTACGGGTCGTCCGCCGGGTCGAGGTTGAGATTCGTCAGCATCAAGGGGGATACGGCTCCCGCCGAGCATACGATCACCGAGTGGCCATGCGGCGGGTCATCGACGCGATGAACGTGATCGGCAGCCGTCCCGACGGCTGGTGGCGCGACCGCCCGGCCGCGATCGAGCGGCTGGTCGGCGAGGTGGACCGCTGGGCGGCGGGGGTGGAGGAGACGGTGACCGTGGTCCTCGAGCGGGAGCCGGCGGAGCCGCTTCAGACCGAGCACGTCGAGGTGGCCTGGGCGCCGCGGCCCGGCCGCGACGCGGCCGACGCGGAGATCCTCCGCCGCCTCGCGGATTGGCTTGCCGCCGGCGAGGTCACCGTCGTCACCTCCGACCGCGGGCTGGCCGCGCAGGCGCGCGAACGGGGCGCCGAGATCGAGGGCGCGTCCGCCTTTCGCCGCCGCCTGGGTTAAGCCCTCCCCTTCCCGGGAACTTAGGGAACAGGAGATGGAGGGAGCGCGAGACACCGATCGGGGCGATGACGCCGCGCGGCGCGACTACCGGCCCGTGGGAGAGCCGCCGAAGACGAATACCGTGGCGACCCTGAAGCGGACGGCGACCGAGTTCGCCGAGGACAACCTCACCGATTGGGCGGCGGCGCTCACCTATTACAGCCTGCTCTCCCTCTTCCCGGCCCTGATCGCGATGGTCTCGTTGATCGGGATCTTCGGCGACCCGACCGCGACGACCCGCAGCCTGACCGAGATCATCACCGAAATCGGCCCCGGCTCGGCGGCCGAAACCTTCGCCGGGCCGATCCGCTCGATCGCCTCCAACCAGAGCGCCGCCGGCTTCGCGCTCGTGCTCGGCCTCGCCGCCGCCCTGTGGGCGGCGTCGGGCTACGTCGGCGCCTTCATCCGCGCCTCCAACGTCATCTACGAGACCCCGGAGGGCCGCCCGTTCTGGAAGCTGCGGCCGCTGCAGCTCGCGCTGACCCTGCTGCTGATCGTGATGATGGCGCTGCTCGCGGTGGGCCTGGTGCTGACCGGCCCGATCGTCAGCGCGGTCGCCTCGCCGCTCGGCATCGGCAGCACCGCGGTCGACGTCTGGAACGTCGCCAAGTGGCCGGCGATGGCGGCGATCTTCATGACCATGGTCTCGGTCCTCTACTACGCCTCGCCGAACGCCCGCGTCCGCGGCTTCAGGTGGGTGACGCCGGGCAGCGTCGTCGCGATCGTCGCCTGGGCCCTCGCCTCGGCGCTGTTCGCCCTCTACGTCGCCAACTTCGGCTCCTACGACAAGACCTACGGCACGCTCGCCGGCCTGGTCGTCCTGCTGATCTGGCTGTGGATCTCCAACCTGGCGATCCTCTTCGGCCACCAGCTGAACGCCGAGCGAGAGCGCAGCGCCGAGATCGACGAAGGCCGGCCGCGCGCCGAGCGCGAGATCCAGCTCGAGCCCCGCGCCGAGCCCAAGCAGCAGCGGACGACCTGACCGCTCACCCGGGCCGGTCGGTGAGCGGGCGCGCGGCTTCCCACGCCCGCCCGAACTGGCGCATCAGGGCGGGGTAGACGATCAGGTGGCGGAAGGGCTTGATCAGCGCCATGTACCCCTCGCCGAACCGCCCGCGCGGCTTCACGTAGACCGCCATCTCGCCCTGGTAGAGGTTCTCGCCGCGCGGTGCCCAGGCGAAGTGGACGACTCCGTGGACGGTCCGGTTCGCGAGCTCGGCGGCCGCCTCGTCGGCGGTGCGGTAGAGCGGCTGGAAGGGGAGGCGGCCGAGGTCGAGCTCGGTGTCCGTCGCGCGCAGGTCGTCGGGCAGTCGCTGGCGCAGCGAGGTCTCCTCGGTGCCGGGAATCGTTAGCTCGTCCTTGCCGCCGCTCTCAGCGGCCGGCCCGCTGATCCGGCCGAGGTCGAACCACTTCCCGAGCCGGTCGCGAAGCTGCCAGAGCAGGCGGCTGGCCGGAGAATCGGCCCGGCTGGGGTCGAGCGAGGCCGCCAGCTCCAGCAGCCGCTCGAAGTCGCCGGCGCCGCCGTGGGCCGGCAGCGCCCAGACGTCCTCGAGCCGAAAGTCGGGCACGACCTCGCGGATCCGCCAGGAGCCACGCATGTGCTCGGCGTCGGGGATCCGTCCGGGCTCCCTCAATCCATACGTCACCGTATGGAGATTAGGGGCCGCGGTCGAACCTGTCAATACGGTGCCGTATAGATTTGTCGGGATGGCCAGGGCCCTGACTCCACGCGTCGCCTGGGTGCAGGCGGCCCTGCGCGCGCTCGCCGAGGGAGGACCCGAGGCGGTGCGGGTGGAGGCGCTGGCCAAGGAGCTCGGGGTCTCCAAGGGCGGCTTTTACTGGCATTTCGAGGACCGCCGGGCGCTGCTCGAGGAGGCCCTGGACACCTGGGAGCAAACCGGCACCGAGGACGTGATCGCCACGGTCGAGGGCGCGGCGGCCGACCCGCGCGCCCGCCTGCGGCGGCTCTTCGAGCTCGCCCCCTCGGCGCGCGGGCTCTTCGCCGTCGAGCTGGCGCTGCGCGACTGGTCCCGGCGCGACCGCGAGGTCGCCCGGCGGCTGCGCCGGATCGACGCCCGCCGCATGGACTACCTGCGCTCGCTGTTCGGCCGGTTCGTCGCCGAGCAGGACGACGTCGAGGCGCGGGCGATGCTGGCCTACTCGCTGTTCGTCGGCAGTTACTTCATCGCCGCCCGGCCACCGGGGAGGACCCGTGCCCAGGCCGTGGGGCTGGCGATCGATCGGCTGCTCGAATGAGGCGCCCAGCGCCTCAGGCGGGTCCCGCCTCGCGGGCGCTGATCCCCAGCCCGTCGGCGAGTGCGAAGAAGGCCTGCGCGTAGGGGCTGTGCCCGGTCCGCTCGCGCAGGACCGGCCACTCGATCTGCTCGCGCAGGGCGCGGGCGATCGCCAGCAGATCGCGGTAGTCGGCGCTGTGCTCGTCCAGCGCCAGCAGCTTGGTGACGAGGATGTCGTCGAGCGCCATCACCCGGATCCGCATCCCGGCGACGTTCAGCTCGTCTCCTCGGGCGATCGCCTCGTCGGTGACGGCGACGCCGGAGGGCTCGAAGATCAGGTCGATCAGCAGCTCGCCGGCCCAGGCCTTGAGCAGCCACTGCTCGGGCGGGTCCTCGGGCCGCATCCCGGCCGCCGCCAGCGCCCGCTGGGCGCGCTCGGCGTCCTCGCGCTTGAGCATCAAGTCGATGTCGTTGCTCGACGGCGGCCCGCCGCGCGCCCAGCAACCGAGCCCGCCGCCGAGCAGGTAGGGGACGCTCTCCTCCTCCAGCGCCGCGACGGCGCCCTTCAGCGCTTCGGTCAGCTCCGGCGGCGGATCGTTGCCGGCGGGGTCGCTCATGGGCAACCGGTCCCCGGGCGTGCCGGCGCTAAACCGCGGTGAGCCGGGTAGGGGGCTGGCGATGTCCGCTTCAAGCGACCGGGTGCGGATCGCCGCCGCCGGCGACATCCACTGCAACGAGGGCAACCGCGAGGCGATCGCCGCCTCCTTCGCCGCCCTGGAGGGCGAGGTGGACCTCGTCCTCCTCGCCGGCGACCTGACCAGCCACGGCACCGCCGAGGAGGCGGAGGTCCTCCGCGACGCGGTCGCCGGCCTCTCGGCCCCCGTCCTCGTCGTCCTCGGCAACCACGACTGGCACGGCGGTCAGGCGGCGGAGATCGCCGGCTGCCTGCGCGACGGCGGCGTCGAGGTGCTCGAGCGCGGGGCCGCGGTGCGGACGATCGGCGGCGTCGAGGTCGGCGTGGTCGGCGCCAAGGGCTTCGTCGGCGGCTTCGTGCCCCACCATCTGCCCGACTTCGGCGAGCCCTCGCTGCGGGCGATCTACGCCGAGACCGAAGCCGAGGTCTTCGCCGTCGACGCCGGCCTGCGCGAGGTCGCCGCGGCGCCGCTCCGCATCGTCCTCCTCCACTACGCCCCGGTCGAGGCGACCCTCGAGGGGGAGCCGCCGGAGATCTTCACCTTCCTCGGCAGCGACCGGCTCGCCGCGCCGATCCTCGAGCACGGCCCCGACCTGGTCCTCCACGGCCACGCCCACGCCGGCTCGCCCGAGGGGCGGATCGGCGAGGTCCCGGTCTACAACGTCTCCCAGCCGGTGATCGGGCGGGACTTCCGCACCTTCGAGCTCGAGGTGCGCGAAGCCCACAGCCCGATCCGCTAGAATCCGCCTCGCCGCTCGCTCAGCGCGAACCCGCCGGCTCCGGCGCCGCCCGCTCGACGTCGATCCGCGGCAGCACCCGCTCCAGCCAGGCGGGGATCCACCAGTTGCGGCTGCCGAGCAGCTGCATCACCGCCGGCACCAGGACCATCCGGACCACGGTGGCGTCGAGGAAGATCGCCGCCGCGAGGCCGATCCCGAACAGCTTCAGGAACACTTCGGGCGAGGCGACGAAGGCGAGGAAGACGACGACCATGATCGCCGCCGCGGCGGTGATCACCCGCGCCGTCTTGGCCAGCCCGTCGGCCACCGCGCGCCGCGTGTCGCCGTCCTTCAGGTACTCCTCGCGGATCCGCGAGACGAGGAAGACCTCGTAGTCCATCGAGAGCCCGAAGAGGATCGCGAACATCATCACCGGCATGAACGGCGCGATCGGCACTTCGTGGTCGATGCCGATCAGTTCTCCCACCGCTCCGCCCTGGGCGACCAGTGTCATCACCCCGTAGGCGGCGCTGACCGAGAGCAGGTTCATCACCGCTGCCTTGAGCGAGATCAGCGGCGAGTGGAAGGCGATCAGCAGGAGCAGGAACGAGAGCCCGACGACGCCGATGATGAAGGCCGGCATGCGGTCGGTGATGTATTCGCTCTGGTCCTCCAACGCGGCGTTGACGCCGCCGACCTTCGCCGTCACCTCGCTGTCCGCCAGCGCCTGCGGGATCAGCGTCCCGCGCAGCCGGTCGACCAGGTCGGAGGTCGCGGCATCCTGCGGCGAGGTGGTCGGGATCACGGTGACGATCGCCGCCGTGCCGCCTTCGTTGAAGCGCGGCGCCGGCACGTAGGCGACGCCGGGATCGGCCCGCAGGTCGGTGGCCAGGGCCTCGATCGTTTCGCGGTCGCCGCCGCTCGGCAGTTCGGCGACGATCACCAGCGGCCCGTTGGCACCCGGGCCGAAGCCTTCGCTGATCAGGTCGTAGGCCTCGCGGGTCATCGTCCCCGGCTCGTCGTTGCCGGCATCGGGGAAGCCGAGCCGCATCCCCAGCGCCGGCGCGGCGAGCGCCAGCAGCACGGCGGTGGCGAGGATCGCCGCCGTCCAGGGGCGCCGCTGCACGGCGTGGCTCCAGCGAGCGGCCGGCGATTCGCCGTCTTCGGGCGCGTCGAGGCGGCGGCCGAGGAAGGGGATGCGCAGGCGGTCGACCCGCGGGCCGAGGTAGGAGAGCAGCGCCGGCAGCAGGGTGAGCGAGGCGAGCATCACCACCAGCACCGCGAGCGAGGCCGAGATCGCCACCCCGTACATGTAGGGCAGCGCGGTGAGGAAGAGCCCGAGGACGGCGATGACGACGGTCGAGCCGGCGATGATCACGCTGCGGCCCGCCGTGCTGACCGCCTCGACGACCGCGTCATGGCGGTCCTTGCCGGAGCGCAGGGCGGCGCGGAACCGGGTCAGCACCAGCAGCGCGTAGTCGATCCCCACCCCGATCCCGATCAGGCCGGAGACCGCCGTGGTCCAGTTCGGCACGTCGATCACGTTGGCCAGCAGCGCGATCAGGCCGGCGGAGGAGATCCCGAGGCCGACCAGGGCGATGACCAGCGGTAGCCCGGCGGCGACCAGCGAGCCGAAGGCGATCAGGAGGACGATCGCCGCGCCGAGGAAGCCGATGCCCTCGGGGCTGGTCTGCCCCTCCGCGGCGTAGATCGGTTCACCGCCCAGCTTGATTTCCAGGCCGTCGGCGCTGTTCGCCTCGGCGGCGTCGATCAGCGCTTCGCCCTGCTCCTTCTTGACTTCCCAGCCGGGGACGTTGAGCGGCAGCGTCGTGGTCGCGATCTTGCCCCCTTCGGCAACTCGCACCGGGCTGGCCTTGCCGACGTGCTCGACTTCTTCGGCTTCGCTGAAGAAGGCCGCCATCGCCTGTTTGGCCTGGGGGCTGTCAGCGCCCCGCGGGTCCTCCCAGACGACGTAGATTTCCTGCCCCGAGTAGCCGCCGAATTCGCGTTCGGTGAGGTCGCTGGCCGCCTTCGACTCCGAGCCCGGGGTGTTGTAGTCGGCGTGGTACTCCCCCTTCAGCGAGGAGCCGAGGCCGATGAGGACGATCGTCGCCACGATCCAGCCGAGGACCATGCGGCCACGGCGGCGGTAGGCGATGTCGGCAAGACGGGCGAGGCGGCGGGTCATGCGGGGGTCCCTTCTCTCGTGAACTTAGTTGACGTGTAGAAAGGTTTCGGGAAGAAATCATTCATAGCAGAAAGCAAAAGGGTAGGCTGTCCGCCTGATGAGCAAGCAACCGATCGCCGGCGACAGGGCGCCCTCGACCCTCGCCTTCCTCCTCTCGCAGGTGGGGATCCACGCCGCGCGCCGGTTCAGCGAGCGGATGGAGGAGATCGACCTGCAGCCGCCGCTGTTCCGCATCCTCAATCTCGTCGACCTTGCGGAGGGCCGCTCCCAGCAGGCGATCGGCGAGGCGATCCAGGTGCCGCCGAGCCGCATGGTCGCGCTGGTCGACGAGCTGGAGCGCCGCGGCCTGGTCGAGCGCAAGCCCCACCCGAGCGACCGCCGCATCCGTGCCCTCTACCTCACGCCGAAGGGCCGCAGGCTGCTGGTACGCGGCCGCGAGATCGCCACCGCGCACGAGCGGGAGCTGACCCGCGGGATGTCAGCCACCGACCGCAAGCGCCTGGTCGAGCTGCTACAGCAGCTGGTCGACCAGCAGACGATCGGCAAGGGCGTTCACCCCGGCCTCAGCCATAAGGCTGTGAGCGACGGCTGAGCGCGATCGCGAGGCTCGGCCGCCCGCTGGCTCAGCCCACGTCGACCCCTTCGGCGACTTCACCGAATTTGCCTTTGAAGATCGACTGGCCGAGGAATTCTGCCGTTCCCGCTTCGCCGCAGATTTCTTCGCTGCCGGCGGTGGTGTATTTGGGTTTGACGGCGAATTCGCCTTTCACCTGGGAAGCGTTGCCGACCCCTTCGTTGGTCCAGACGATGACTTCCCGCGGGGTTTGGGCCGCGAACTTGAACCGGCAGACCGGCATTTTCCCTTCGCCCTCCGCGCTTTCGCTGGAGTAGATGTTGACTTCGAGTTCCGCGTTGATCGGGCAGCTGATGATCAGCGCGCCCTGGGCCAGGACCGGCGCGGTGAGGCCGAAGTCACACCCGTTCCATTTGAATGTCGCCCCCAGGCCGCCGTCGGCTTTGCATTTTTCGAATTTCGGCGTGGTTGTCAACACGAACGATTTTTCTTCGAGTTTCGCTTCGAAGCTGCCGATGCTGCAGGTGACGACCCGCGGCCCCATCTTGAATTCGAACTGTTCAGCCTGACCGCCCGTCACGGTGGTCGGGTATTTGCCGTTGGTCGCTGTCCAATTCAACGCCAGGGCCGCGGCTGCCGTCACGGCGCTGACGCCGAGGACCGCCACCAGCGCCGCCCCAAGTCTCTTCAGCCTGAGCGACATCTCTTCACCCGATGTCGACGCCTTCAGCGACGCCGCTGAATTTGCCGGTCAACGTCGTCGTGCCGAGGATTTCGCCAGTGCCGTTTTTACCGCAGACGGTTTGGTCTCCGGCGGTCACATAAGTTGGTTTGACGGCGAACGCCCCTTTCACCTGGGTGGCGTTGCCGACCCCTTCATTCGTCCAGGTGATTCCTTTGAGTGGGCCCTGGGGCCCTGTGAGAATTCCGCAAACCGGGGTTTTCCCTGGTTCTTCGGCTTCTTTTTCGCTTTTGAAGATGTCGATTTCAAGCGACGACAGGAAGAAGCATTCGATTTTCAGTTCGCCGGCCGCTGTGAAGAACAGTTCGCATTCGTTGGTTGTGAATTTCGCCCCCAGGCCGCCTTCGGCTTTGCATTTTTCGAATTTGGGGTTGAGGACCTTAAGCGGGTCTTCTTTCGCCGCGAGTTTGGCCGAGAATTCCAGCACTTTGCAGGTGACCGTGATCGGGCCCGCCTTGAATTCGAAGACCACCGTCTGGCCCCCGGTTACGTTGGTCGCGTATTTGCCGTTGGTCGCTGTCCAGTTCAGCGCCTCCGCGGCGGACGCCGTCGTCGCGGCAACCACGAGCACCACGATGAGGGCGAGTCCGAAGGACTTCATCCTGTGCGCCATCTGCTCCTCCCTTATGCGACCACCTGGCTGGATCCCACTCCAGCCGACCAACTATCTGTACTGCGGCTCTCTCTCCAGGTCAACGAAGCTGTGCGAATCCATCGCGCCGGGCCTGCCCGGCTCGGTTATCTCCGGCTAAACATGACCAACGGGCGGTCGCGCGCGCGAATTCGGCGCGCGCGGCGGCCTGTCGTCGCGCCCGCTCCATCAGCGAGCGCCTTCCGCGTCGGCGATCACGGCGAGCCGCCGAATCGAACCCCGCCTTGCCGGCCGCCGTATGACGCAAATCAAGATGCCGATTCGACGCCTCATCATCACCCTCGCGCTCGGCTGCGGCCTGCTGAGCGCCGCGCCCGGCAGCGCCTCGGCGGCCCAGGTCTTCGGCAGCCCGTTCACGCACGAACCGGCGAACTCGGGCGAGTGCGCCGCCCTGGGGCAGCCCTGCACGCTCGTCTCCTACATTCACCCGCTGGCCGGCAGCGGCGATCCCTACGCTGGCGGCGCGCCCAGCGCCGGCGTGGTGACCAAGGTGCGGCTGCGAGCGAGGGTCGATGAACACCCGACCCAGGTCACCTTCCTGCTGGCCAACCTGACGGCCGATTCGCCGACCACGGCCAACGCCTCGATCGCCGCCGTCGGGCCGACCGTGACCCTCGACCCGACCGAAGCGGTCGAAGCGGCGACCGGCGAGACGCCGATCCGCGACTTCGCGGTGCGGATGCCGGTCCAGAAAGGTCAGCAGCTCGCGATCCAGGGAACCGACGTGCAGGCGACCTACAACCAGGGCGGCGACAAGTTCAGCTTCGTCTTCGCGCCGGCGCTCGTTCCGGGGTTGGTCCCGGCGCCAGCCCCCTTTTCGAGGCTGGCCGCGGGGCCGGCCATCGAAACGACCGGTGAGCTGCTGATCCAGGGCACGATCGAGCCCGACGCCGACGGCGACGGGTTCGGCGACGAGACCCAGGACCAGTGCCCGACCCAGCGCACCACGCAGGGACCATGCGACACCGCGGCACCCCTGGTCTCCGGCCTGCGGGTTCGCCACGGGCGGATCAGATACACGCTCTCCGAACCGGCGACCGTGGCCCTCCGCCTGGCGAGGAAGCGGGGCCACGGCTTCAGGCCGCTGGGGAAGGGTCCGTTTGCCGGTCCGGGCAACGCCGGCGCCAACGTGCGCCCGCTTCCCAGTTATGCCCGCCGGCTCGCCAAGGGCGCCTACCGCCTCTCCCTCACCGTCGCCGATGCACTGGGCAATCAGGGCAGCTACACGACCGGCTTCCGGGTCGAGGCTCCGCCCCGGCACAAACGCTAACCGCCGCGTCGTGATCCGCTCGCTGCCGAGGTCGAGCCGCTGGAATGCCCTCGCGGCCTGTCTCTTTGCGCTGCTCCTCTTCCCGGCGCTCGCCCACGCCGACGTCGAAACCATCACCTTCGACAGCCCGCTGCCGCTGAACCTGCCGCTCAACGAATCGGCCGGCCACCGGATCAGGTTCCCGACCCAGGAAGGCTTCCGCCCCTACCCGACCGAAGTCGCCGCGGGCCGGGCGAAATCTGGAACGGCGGTCGGACACATCGGCCGCTGCGTCGAGGAGGCCGAGGCCACCGGCGCCGGCAACCCCGAGGGGTGCATCAGCAGCCACGCTCAGACCACGGGGGTGCTCACCCAGACGGCGAAGTCGGTCACCGTCTTCGCCGGCGCTTTCGATGCCGGGCCGTCGAGCTTCGTCGTGCTCAAGACCTTCAACGCCGAAGGCAGGTTGCTGGAGTCGACCGGTCCCCAGCCGCTCCCGGAAGCCGGGCTGGGGTTCATCCTGCGCCTGGAAGTGCAGGACACGGCGGGGCGGATCGCCAAGTTCACGGTCGAATCGAGCCGCGGGCCCAGCGGAGAGGGCCAGGCAATCGTCGGGCTCGGCATCGACGACCTCTCGGTCGATTTCGCCACCAACGGCGATCCCGACTTCTTCCTCACCGGGATCCCCGGCGTGCAGGCGCTGGTCGGCGGTCAGCACCTCGACGTGCCGGTGCGGGCGACGCGCCTCAACGGCTCCCACGGGCCGATCGAGCTGATCGCCATCGACCTCCCCGACGGGGTCAGCTCGAGCGCGCTGAGGCTGGAAGGGGACGAAACCGAAGGGACCCTGCGGCTCACCGCCGCGCCGACGGCGCCGGACACGGACTTCGTCCCCACCACCGCCACCCTGATCGCGCACCCGGTCGGCGTCGCGGTCGGCAAGGAAGACCGGACCACGCCGCTGAGCGTGCGCGTCGCCACCGATTTCAGGCTCGGCTCCGGGGAGGTCATCGAAGGGGACGAAAGGAAGATCCTCGTTCAGGCGCCCGACTGCGCGCCGGTTGACGTCCCGATCAGGATCGACCGCGACATCGCGATGAACCGCGACGTCACCCTGGCGGTGGCGGAAGAAGCGGGCGAAGAGGTCGGGCCCCCGCACGGGGTGAGCGCCGAATTCCTCCCCAGCGCGACCGTGGCTCCCGGTGGCAATCTGACCGCCGAACGCGTTCTGCGGCTGCGTGCCGGTCCCGAATCCGACCTCGCCTCCCACCCGCTTCACCTGATCGTCAGCGGCAGCGACGGGCCCGGCGGCACCTCCCGCTCCCTCGACCTGCTGCTGACCAGGACCAACCGGGCGAGCGTCGGCGGTGGCCCGCGGGGCACCGACCTCGGCGACACGCCGCGCTTCGGCCGCGAAGGGACGGCGGTGCAGGTCCACGGCCTCGGCTTCTGCCCGGGGACCGCGGTCGCGGTCGGCAACGACCGGGCGATCGTCCCCGCCCGGCTCGTCGACGACCGGACGCTCGAATTCCAAGTGCCGCGCTACGCGACCACCGGACAGCTGGGAATCATCCCGCCAGGGCCTCTGAGCCCGTACAGGTCCGAAGATCCGCTGACCGTCGACAGCGTCCGCAACAGCGACGGCTTCGCTTTCAAGAACTACCCGGTCGACTCGTTCGGGATCACCGAGTTCACGAAGGCGTACGGCGCCGACTCGCTCTTCATCCACGTCAACCCCTGCTGGCCGTTCGGCGATTGCTCGATCAACACCGGGATTCTCAGCCCGCTGGCGGCGATCGATTGGGGCTGGATGAACATCGGCCTGCGGGGTTCCGGCGGCCATTGCGTCGGCATCAGCCTGGCCGCCGAGCAGCTGCAGGAAGGGCGCCTCAGGTATCGCGAAATCGCCGACCCCGAGAGGGGCAGCGCCCACAGCGCCTTCGAAGCCACCAACCGGGGTGGCGCCAACGAGATCCTCAACAGCCTGCTGGACGCCTACCAGGCGCGCGAGTACTCGGACGAGTTCCTCTCGGCGCGCTGGAACCGCAGTCCCTCGCTCGGCCCGCAGCTGGCGCGGCTGGAAGCGGAATTCAGTCAAAACCGGCTGCCGATGATCGTGCTGCAGAAGGGCACCTTTCAGGAACACGCGGTGATCGCCTACCACCTCGCGCAGACCGCGAACAAGGCGGAAATCAGCGTCTACGACAGCGAAGATCCGTTCGGCGCAGCCGAGGAGCTGGCGGAAACCAACCCGTCGCCTCACCAGGCGGGCATCGACACCAGCACGATCACGATCGACAAGGTGAGGGGGACCTGGTCCTACCCGATCGGCAACTGGAGCGGCTCGACCAGCGACGGCGGGTTCTGGGTCGTGCCGCCGAGCGCGACCCCCGACCACCCCTCGCTGCCCGGCCTCGACGCGCTCGAGGGGGCTGTCAACTCGGTGTACTCGATGACCTTCGGGTCCGCGGACGGCTCGGCGCAGGTCGGCGGCGGACGGGTCAGCCCGCCGCACCAGCAGCGGGGGCGGCTGGCCGCGGCCTCCGCCCAGAGCGCTCGCGCCGCCGAATTCCTCCCGACCGCCGAAGCGGGCGCGGCGCCCGGTACCAGCGGGGCGTGGGTGAGCGGGGATGGCAGGCGCCCGCTCGAGGGCGCGGTGGAGGGCCTCAAGTCCGGCCACTACACGGAGTCCTATGCGGCGCCGGGCTTCGTCGCCAGCGCCACCGACGTGGCGACCGCGAAGGGGGTCGAGGACGAGATCAGTGGCCTGCGCGACTCGCTCAGCGTCGACAGCGGCATGTCGCGGCCGCTGCGGCTGAACCTCGCCCGGCGCGCCAGCGCCAGCCGGACCGATGCCGCCACGGTGCGCACGCACGCTTCCGGGGGCGGCAGCGACACGGTCGCTCTTCCCGGCGGCGGTGTCCTGTCCTATGCCCATGACGGCGGCGGCGCCACCATGAGCTTCTCGCTGACCGGCGTGCGCCGCAACGGCGGCGGCGCGACCTTCCTCTCCGGCCCGGTGCCGGTGCGCGGCGGCGACCGCCTGCGCGCTGTGCCCATGGACCGCGACCTGGACCGGGTCCGGCTGGAGCTGCGCCATGCCGACGGCAGCAGGACCACCCGCGTCCTGCGCAACCGCGCCCGCCCGGCCGGCCGCATCCGGCTCGGCACCGCTCGGGTCGCCGGCGGCAAGCTGCGACTGCCGTTCAAGCTCGCCGGCTTCCGCGAGGCGGGCGTGGCGGGGGTCTCGCTGCGGCTGCAACGGGGCGGGCGGATCGTCGCCCGCAGGGCGATCGCCAAGAGGGCCGGAAACGGTCCCCACCGGGTTGTCTGGAAACTGCCCCGCCGGCTCGGCCACGGCGCCTACAGGTTGCTGGTCGACCTCCGGGTCCTCACCGCCGGCGCCCGCGGCTCGACCGTCAGCCAGAGCGTGCTGGCGAAGCGCGGCGCGACGGTCCGGCTCGGCGGCTAGCCGAGCGCCTTGACGACGCTGTCCGCCGCCTTCAGGTGAGCCCGGGGCAGGTCGAACTCCCACCGGTTGCCGTCGCCGAAGTCGACGCTGAGGATGCCTTTGACCGCCTTGCGATCGAGCTGGGCGGAGGCGACGCTCGAGCGCGGCACGCTGGCGATCACCTCTTCGGTCGGCTTCGGCTTGAAGGCACCGCGCTTGCCCCGCAGCACGATCACCTCCTCCGGGAAGACCGCGAGGAAGGCGATGCCCCCCGCCTCGACGGGCGACTTGTCCTCGGTCCGGCTGGCCATCCCGCCGATCGCCCCGCCGACGGCCCCGAGCACCTCGCGGCCGACCGTCTTCGCGACCACGCCCCGCACCGCGCCCCGCGGCTCGACGTAGCTGTAGGCGATCGCGGACTTGATATCTGGGGACACGACAGGCTCCTTCGTCATTGGGGAGGCCCGGCCAGCCGGGCCGCTCGGTCAGCGGGGAATACGGGCCGCCCCGCCCTCTTGTTCATCCGCCGCTGTGACCCGGGCCAGCGCGTCCGGAAGTTGACGGCGGGAGCTGATGTCCAGCTTGTCGTAAGTCGCGCTGAGGTGAGCCTCGACGGTCTTGAGCGTGACGAATAGGGATTGCGCGATCTGACGGTTGGTCATCCCCGTCGCAGCCATCTCGGCCACCCGACGCTCGCTCGGGGTCAGCGACTCCACGCCAATTGGAGCGTAGCGGCGCACGATCTCGCCGCTGGCCTGCAGCTCTTGCTGGGCCCGCTTGGCGAGGCGGACCGCGCCGCACCTGCGGGCGAGCTTCAGGCCTTCCCGCAACGGCGATCGCGAGTCGGCGCGCCGTTTCCTGCGACGCATGGCCGACCCAAGGTCGACCAGGGCGTGCGCTCGCTGCAGGGGCCTTGGGTGAGCGTCCAGAACGGTTACCGCTTCTTCCAGGGCATCGATTTCCTCGTCCCCTCCCCGGGCGGCGGCAACCCCCCGGAGGATGTGCGAGACCGTCGCCGCAGCGCCCCAGCGGCGGGCGTCAATGAGCGAGGACTCCGCCAGCTTGCGAGCCTCGTCGGCACGGTCCGTGGCAAGCAGCGACCTGACGGCGTACGGAGTGCCCAGGAGAGTCGGCCCGGTGCCGAAGCCGAGGCTTTCGCCCTGGCTCGACACAGTCGCAAGGTCCTCGGCCGCCTTGGCGAACTCGCCACGCTCGAAGCGCAGGTGCCCTCTGACGAGGAGCAGCATCGCGAAGAGCGCGTTCCGCGGTATGGCCCCGGTCGCCGTTCCGGTCTCCCGCAGGATGGCCTCCGCCGTATCCAGCTCATCGCGCTCGATCATGATCTCCGCGAAGGGGCCGCTGAACATCAGGCGGAGTGGAGCTATCTCGGCGACGCGGGTGATCTCCAGCGCCTGGCGCATCTCACCCTCGGCGCCGACGACATCGCCATAGCCCCAGGCGACGAAGGCACGCAGGAACAGCGCTTGGGCAAGCGCAGGAGCTGCGTCGCGCCGGCGGGCGATCTCGAGCGCCCGATCGGCCGCCCGCCGTGCGGAGTCCAGCTCGTCGGAGATGTGGAGGATGAGGACCGCCGTCGCCGGCGAGACAATCTCGGGCTCCTCTTCGAAGATGCGGCAATCATCCGCGAGGGCGCGCCGCGCCGCTTCGGCGGCTTCCCTTGCGGTGCCGTTCACCACCGCTGCGCGGGCTTCGATCGCTGCGGCTAGCCTGCCTGCCGGGGACTCGGGATCGATCTCGGCGACGTGTTGCTGCAGGTCCACCTCCGGCGCGGACGGGATGACGACGGCGATCGTTCTCAGCTGAGCCTCCAGCCGGAACGCGCTCTCCACGTTTCCTTCTTCGATCGCGGTCCGGATCGCGGTTTGGAGGATCTCCGCAGCCTCCTCGAAGCGGCCCCCGAGCACCATCCCCATCGTCAACGGCTGCGCCCAGCGCATCGCGGCCGCATCGCGTTCTAGTGCCGCACGCATCTCCGGCTCAACCGTGGCGAGCGCCTCGTGGTCGGCCGCCCGGATTCCCGCCGAGAGCAGTGTCCCCAGTACGTTCAAGCGCAGGTTTGCAGGCGGTGGCTCCCGCAGTGCCCGGGTCAGGTAGGCGACCGCGGAGCGCGGAGCGCCGTCCTTTAGGCATCGCTGCCCAGCCTCGAGCAGGGTTTCGGCGACGTTGCCGTTACCTCGTGCCTCGCTGACCAGAAGCTGGGTGGCGACGTCCTCGAGCGAGGCGCCGCGGTTCTGCAGCAACTCCGCGGCCGCGGCGTGTGCCGCCCCCCGTTCGCCGGCGGCAAGCCCCGTGTAGACCGCGTTCCGCACCAGCGGATGGATGAACTGGAGGGTCTCGCCGGGATCGAGGATGGCGGCCCTGCGTAGCGCGTCTGCCGCGCGTGGGCTCGCCTCTGGCTCGAGTTCCGCCAGTTCGGCGACGGTGGAGGGATCGCCGTCGTTACCGAGGACGGCCAGCGAGCGGGCAAGCGCCTGGGCTTCTGGCGGCAGGCGGGAGAGGCGTCCGAGGACCATTTGAGCGACCCGCTCGGGTGCGAGTTCTCGCACCGATCCCACCTGTGAAGCTAGAGGCTCGATTCCCTGGTCGGCGATCTCCCGTGCTAGTTCGGTGACCAGAAAAGGGTTTCCGCCGGTGATTTCATGGCTGGCCGTGGCGAAGCTCGGATCGAGCTGTTGCTTCAGCGTTTCCTCGATCAGGGTCTTGGTTGCCGTGGCACTCAGCGGTTTCGGAGTGAGATGGGCGACGGTCGCATCGCCGAGGACTCGCGTGAGGCCAGGGTTCTCTGGTTCGCCAATCCGACTGGCGATGACCAGCAGGACCGGCAGCTCGTTCAACCGGGGCAGTAGAAAGGCGAGCCACTCGAGGGACGCAGGGTCGGCTAGGTGCGCGTCGTCGACCGCGAGCAGGAGTGAGCTCCGTTCGGCCAGCCCTGCCAGCACCCAGTAAAGAGCGTGGAGCACCGAGAACGTGTCGGGAGAGCGGTTGTCCCCGAACTCCATACCGAGTGCTCCCCGAGCCGCACCGGCGCCCTCGAAAAGAGCCTCTCGGTCTGCGCTGGGGAGGAGGGTGAGTTGTGGTTCGAGCAGCTGTCGCAGCACCGCGAAGGGGAAGTCGCGCTCCAACTCGGTCGCCCGTCCAGAGAGGACCACAATGCCCGCTCCGGTCGCCTGTCTGCGCGCCTCGCCAAGCAGCCTGGTCTTCCCCAGGCCGGCCTTCGCCTCGACCGCCAGGGCCCCACCTTCGCCACGTCTCGCCGTCTCGATGGCCGTGCCTATCGCGCTCAGCTCGTCCTGCCGCTCAAGCAGCACCTCGTCTCTAGTCACAGCTTCCTCCCGCGTGAATCTCCGAACAGCGAGTTCAGGGTTGATGTTAGGGGTCGACCCTGTGGCGACCGGTCTCGCGAATGAAGAGGATCGATGGCGTGAAGGCAACGTTGGTGAAAGGCACGGCGCGACCCTTCCCCTTTCCAGAGCCGCGCAGGCAGGGAGCCCAGACGGTGCAACTGAAGCTGACGATCGTCCTCCACCCCAATGGCGGGAGTGCGCAGCGAGTCATCTCGCGCTGAGTTGGGCAGCGTGCGCACGAGCCGGGGAGCGGCGCCGACCGCCGCTCCCCGGCGAC
>DATAEW010000072.1:0-3360 GCA_036257815.1 Solirubrobacterales bacterium | reverse complement strand
CCGCGGCATCGGCATGAGCGAGCTCGAAATCATCCGCAAGGTCGAGCTGCCACTGGCGATCTCCACGGTCATGGGCGGCATCCGCGGCGCCGCGATCGTCATCGTCGCCACCGCAACCATCGCTCCCCTGGCCGGTGTCGTCACGCTCGGCGACTACATCATCAACCGGAGCATCTACGGGGAAAACGGCGTCGTTGCCGGCGCGATCCTCGTCGCCCTGCTCGCCCTGACCCTCGAGTTCTCGCTCGCCGGGCTGCAACGTCTGCTCACTTCGAGAGGGTTGAAGCTGAGGGCCACGTGACTTGTCCAACCCCCATGCAGTTTGTCACCCACAGGGTTACAAAGTGCAGACGAAAGAGGAGGCAACAAGTGAGGAACCAAACGAGGTGGCGGATGGCGGCGGCGGGGCTGCTGGCGCTCGCCTTCGCGCTGATCGTCGCGGCCTGCGGTGGCGGCGGCTCCACCGGCGCGAGCGAAGAAGGCGGCGAAGGCGGGGGCGGCGCGATCGTCTCCAACCCGGAAAACGGCAAGGTCAGCCTGACGATCGGCTCGAAGAACTTCCCCGAACAGGAAATCCTCGGCGAAATCTACGCCCAGGCCCTGAGCGCGGCCGGCTACAAGGTGAAGAGCGCGCTCAACCTCGGCTCGGAAACCGTCGCCCTGAAGGCGGTGCAGACGAACCAGATCTCCGGCTACCCCGAGTACGCCTCGACCGCCCTCACCTCGTTCTTCGGCCTCGAACCCGAAGAAGTCCCCTCCGACGCGACCGAAGCGTGGGAAAAGGCGAACGAAGAATTCGAAAAGGAAGCCCTGACGGCGTTCGAACCGACCCCATTCGCCAGCGCCAACGCGGTCGGGACGCTGCGGAAGACGGCGGAAAAGTACGGCCTCGAAGACGTCTCCGATCTGCAGGGGGTGTCCGAAAAACTGTCGCTCTACGGTTCGCCGGAGTGCCGGCAGCGGATCGACTGCCTGGCCGGGCTGGAAAAGCTCTACGGCCTGAAGTTCAAGTCCTTCACCCCGGTCGACATCAGCCTCCGCTACACGGTGCTCGAAAAGGGCCAGGCGGACCTCTCGATCCTCTTCACCACCGACCCGCAGCTGGCGGCGGAGAGCGACAAGTTCGTGATCCTCGAAGACGACAAGCACGTCTTCCCGGCCGGCAACGTGATCTTCGTGACCAAGCGGTCGACGACCGAAAAAGCCGGTCCCGACTACGAAAAGACGATCCTCCAGGTCCAGGAAGGCCTGACCCTGAAGGTGATGCAGGAGCTCGACGCACGGGTCGAACTCGAAAAGCAGACGCCTAAGGAAGCGGCGGCGGCGTACCTGAAGTCTGCCGGGTACGTGGAATAGAGGTGGAGGGACTGGTCCGGTGGGGGTTCCACTTAACTTTTTCCGATCGCAGCTGATGGCGTTCGCCCGGCCGTCGGGCGGAAAAGTACACGACGTTCCACCCCCACCGGACCAGTCCCATTTCATCCGGACCCCACAAGGCGGCCGGGTTCAGGCGCCCCGCGGGGCCGGCGCCACGGCGGGAGGCTCGGCGGTGGCGCTTAGGCGGGGGCTTTGGCGACCTGCTCGGGGCCGTGGTTGAGGCGGCTGAAGATGCGGTTGGCGGCCCAGGCGGCGGAGAGGCCGGAGATGCCGGCGAGCAGGAGGGCCACGCGGGGGTCGTAGGACTGGGCCAGCCAGCCGGTCAGGGGGGCGCCGAACGGGGTCGAGCCGAGGAAGACGACCGAGTAGAGGGCCATCACGCGGCCGCGCATCTCCGGCGAGACCGCCAGCTGCAGGGTCGAGTTGATCGTCGCCGCGAAGGTCACCGCGGCGGCGCCGAGCAGGGCCAGGGCCGGAATCTCCAGCGCCAGGGTCGGCATCGCCGCCGAGAGCAGCGCGAGCAGGCCGAAGGCGAGCGCGCCGCCGGCGATCAGCCGCGGGCCGGTGCGGCCGCGGTGGCCGTTGACCAGCGCCCCGGCGATCGAGCCGACGCCCATCGCCGAAACCAGGAAGGCGTAGGTGGTCGCGCCGCCGTCGAAGCTGAACCTGGCGAGCAGCGGCAGCACCACCTGGAAGTTGAAGCCCAGGGTGCCGACGAGGGCCATCAGGGCCAGCGGCACGGCCAGCTCGGGCGTGCGGAGGACGTAGCGCAGGCCGGCGCGGATCGCCGCCGGCTCGCGCTCGGCGACCGGCCCGGCCTGCAGCCGCTCCGGCTCCATCCCCCAGAGGGCGACGATCATCGCCACGAAGGTCAGCGCGTTGAGCCCGAAGCAGGGAACGACGCCGAAGACGGCGATCAGGACCCCGGCCAGCGCCGGGCCGACGATCCGGGCGCTCTGCACGATCACGCTGTTGAGGCTGACCGCGTTGACGACCCGGTCGGGACCCACCATCTCGTAGACGAAGCTCTGCCGGGTCGGGTTGTCGATCGCGTTGACCGTGCCCATCCCCAGCACCGCGAGGAAGACCATCCAGGGCGCGACGACGCCGGTCGCGGTGACGATGAAGAGCCCGACGGCGGGGACGGCCATCAGGATCTGGGTCGCGATCAGCAGCCGCCGCTTCGGCACCCGGTCGGCGAGCAGACCGCCCCAGGCGCCGATCAGCAGCATCGGCAGGAACTGCAGCGCCGTGGTCAGGCCGACGGCGACCCCCGAGCCGGTGAGGGTGAGAATCAGCCAGAGGGCGGCAACCGTCTGCATCCAGGTCCCCGAGAGGGAGATCAGCTGGCCGACGAAATAGCGGCGGTAGTTCGGAACCTCGAGCGAGTTGAACGAGCGTCGCAGGGCCGCGCTCACGGCGACTGCTCACCTTCCCGCATCCGGTCGAGGATCTCGGCCGCCCGCTCCAGCGTCTCCACCTCGGCCGGCGAGAGATCGCGCATTCGCCGCGCCAGGTAGGCGTTCTTGCGGCCGCGCAGGCGGCGCAGCCGCTCACGCCCGGCGGCGTTGACGCTGACCAGGGAGCTGCGCCCGTCGCCCGGGTCGGGGGTGCGCTCGACCAGGCGCTCCCGTTCCAGGCAGCCCAGGGTGCGGGTCACCGTCGGGCGTTTGACCCGCTCGATCTCCGCCAGCTCGCTCGGCGTCAGCGGGCCGTGGCGCTCGATCGTCGCCAGCGCCGCGGTCGAGGTCGGGGTGAGGCCGGTCGCCTCGGCCGCCGCCTCCTGGCGCAGCCGTCGCGCGGTCCGGACGATCGCCATCCGCAGCTTCGCGGCGGACTCGATGGGGGTGGTGTCGGCGATCTTCGGCGGCATTAATTAGCTCAGGTAATTAGTCTAGCAAACTACCCTGAGCGAGCTGCTCCAGCATCTCCACCATCTTGCGGTGATAGGTGAGTCCGGCTTCCAGCGTCCGCAACGAGCGC
>DATAEW010000068.1:0-6904 GCA_036257815.1 Solirubrobacterales bacterium | reverse complement strand
ACTGGGGGGCGCTGACGGTCGCCCGCAGGTGATCGACATTGCCGGTTTCGTCGATCACCTCGGCCGAGGCGCCGGGCAGGGCGGCCTCGATCATCCGCTTCAGCTCTTGCAGGTCGGCAGCCACGCCGCCGGCTATCCGCTGATCTTCTCGCCCAGCGTCTCGAGCATCTCCTCGACGCGGACGAACTTGACGCGGGGGCGGCCGTGCGGCTCGCCGCGGCCGACCTCGGCCTGGTCGATCGCCCGCCAGTCCTCGAAGCTGACGTAGCGAACGCCCTTCTCCCGCAGCAGGTCCTCGACCGCGCTCGGCTCCGGGCTCGCCGGGTCCAGCAGCGTCCCGTCAGCCACGTCGGCGAGCAGGTGCTGGACCGTCTCCAGGGCGTCTTTCTTGTTCGTGCCGATCACGCCGGAGGGGCCGCGCTTGATCCAGCCGGCGGTGTAATGACCGACCTTGTGGCCGGCGTCGTGGGAGTCGAGCACGCGACCGCCCTCGTTGAGGATCAGGCCTCGCCTCTCGTCGAACGGCACCCCGTCGATCGGCACGCCGGTGTAGCCGACCGAGCGGAGAACCAGTCCACACTCCAGCTCCTCGCGCTCGCCGGTGTCCTTGGCCCGCAGCGTGCCGCCCTCGTCGACCAGCTCGTTGCGGCCGATCACGATCGATTCCACCCTGCCGTCGCCCTTGATCTCGACCGGCGAGGCGAGGAAGCGCAGGACGATCCGCTGCTTCTTACCCGCCGGCTGCCGCGCGGAGAACTCCCGCAGCGTCTCGACGTTGACCCGGGTCGTCTTGTCCGCCTCGTCGGACTCCAGGTAGGCGGCGCTGGCCGGGTCGAGCTCGACCTCCCGCGGGTCGACGAGGACGTCGGCGTCCTCCATCTCGCCCAGCTCCTTGATCTCCGGGTTGGTGAAGGCGGCCTGGGCCGGCCCGCGGCGCCCGAGCACGACGATCTCGCGGATCCGCTTCCGATCCAGGAGCTCGATCGCGTGGTCGGCGGTGTCGGTCTGGCGCAGCTCGTGGTCGGTGAGGGCGAGCATCCGGGCGACGTCCATCGCCACGTTGCCGTTGCCGATCACCACCGCCCGCTCGCAGGAGAGGTCGAAGTCCTCCTCCGCGTAGTCGGGATGGGCGTTGTACCAGCCGACGAAGGCGGTGGCGGCGTGGCTGCCCGGCAGGTCTTCGCCCGGGATGCCGAGCTGGCGGTCGGTCTCGCAGCCGACCGTGAAGACGATCGCGTGGTAGAGCCGCTCCAGGTCCTCGACCTCGAGGTCGAGGCCGATCTTGACGTTGCCGAAGAAGCGGAAGCCGTCGCGGGCGGCGGTTTTCTCGTAGACCCGGATCACCGACTTGATCTTCGGGTGATCCGGGGCGACGCCGCCGCGAACCAGCCCGAAGGGCGTCGGCAGGCGGTCGAACAGGTCGACCTGAGCGTGGACGTCGCCGTCCTTGAGGATGTGCTCGGCGGCGTAGAAGCCGGAGGGCCCGGCGCCGACGATGGCTACTCGCACTGGGTTCTCTTCGGTGCCGATCTTGGTCATGGGAACGCGGAAGGATAGGGAAGGGGTGGGGCGGGCGGCGGCGCGAACGATCGGCGGCTAGGCCGTGCCCAGCGCGACATCCGCCGGGACGGCGCTCGCCACCCCGTCGAGGGCGTCGAGCGCCTGGCGGACCGACATCGCCAGGCAGGTGAAGATCGGCGTCTCCAGCTCGGTGTACTCGCTGGACTCGGTCGGCCGCAGCTCGTTGACCAGGTCGAGGAATTCACCTGGATCGTCGCCCTCGAAGCCGACCACGAACTCCTGGTCGTCGAGGCCGTAGGAGTAGGTCGTGTTGATCGTGATCTCCGGGTAGCGGCGCCCGACCTCGATGTGGCTCTTCATGATCCGGCCGCGCTCCTCCGCTGGCAGCCCGTACCAGCGGCGCTGCTTGACCATCGGGTAGAGGAAGAGGTACTTGCGCTCGGAGACGCAGATCTCGGTCCGCGCCTGCTCGTCGGAGTAGGGGGAACGTTTGGTCAGCGAGAGGAACGAGTGGGGAGTGTGCGCCCATTTCGCCAGTCCGCTCTGGCCGAGCACGACGTGGAAGGTGTGAATGTCGGCCAGGTTGGGGCTCTGGGCGAGCAGGACCAGATCGACGTCGCCGCGCGTGCCTATGGTTGAGTAGGCGCGCAGCGACCGGTCGACGCCGAAGTCCTCGCAGGCGGCGAGGAACTCCTGCTTGTCGGTGGCGCGGAGCTCGGAATCCCGACGGCGCCAAGCTGGGTCCATCTTGAGAAACGTGAACTTCGCGAACGTGCGGTCGGCCATCGGGGTCACGATAGCGCTAGGCCTGGGCCTGACCACTCCGGCATCGGCTTCTGCCGCTGCCGAAACGCGGGTGACCTTGGCTCTTCTTCCGAGCGGGACGAGCGTTCGCCAGCTGGCGCGGGCTGGGCTCTCGCCCGGGCTGATGTCCGCCGGCCTCGGAACGGTCCCGCCCGAGCAGACCTACCTCGACGTCACCCAGGGCAACCGAGTCTTCGACTCCCTCTACGACCCCGACCTGCCCAAGCTGAAGAAAGGCGACTGCCCGGCCTGGCGCCAAGCCGTCACCGAACGAGCCGAATCCGCCCCAGCGGAAATCGTCCCCGGCCTTCTCACCTCGACCCTCGAAGCGGCCGGAGTGGGGGTGCGGGCGAGGGGTGGAGCGTCTTGTACTTTTTCGCCAGGGTGGCTCTCGAATGGCGAAAGCCGCTCCTCGAAAAAGTTAAGCGGAACCCCTCGCCCGCACCACCTCCTCCCCGACCTCTTCGAAGTTCGAAACGCGACCCTGGCGACGCTCTCGTCGCTAGCCGCGAATTCGGACCTCCTGATCGCCATCGCCCGCCCGACCGGCCAATCGGACGACCCGGTGGCGATCGGCATCGCCGGCCACGGCTTCGACGGCGACCTGACCTCGGACAGCACGCGGACCGACGGGTACGTGCTGTCGACCGACCTGGCGCCGACGATCCTCGACCGGTTCGGCCTGGAGGCGCCCTCGCAGATGTCCGGACAGCGGATTCGCACGGCCGGCTCGATCGACCCGGCGGGGATCGAGTCGCTGGGAGCGCGGATGGGAGCGATCTCCTCGCGGCGCGGGCCGGTGATCGGGCTGGCGATCGGCGCCTGGCTGACGACGCTCATCCTGGTCGCCCTGTTCGGCGGGGGAAGGGGGGTGCGGCCCGCCGTCCGGGTCCTCGGTCTGAGCGTGGTCTACCTGCCGCTCGTCCTGCTCGGGGGCGCCGGGCTGGAAGCGGGGGAGGGGTCCGAACAGCTGCTGGTCACCCTCGGCGCGCCGCTGCTCGCCGTCGCGACGCTGGCGGTCCTCGACGGCTACCGGGCGCTGGCGGTCGCCTCGGCGCTCACCGTGCTCGCCTACGCGATCGACGTCGTCGCCGGCTCGCCGCTGACCAGGCTCTCGCTGCTCGGGCCGAACCCGGGTCTGGGCGTTCGCTTCTACGGGATCGGCAACGAGCTCGAGGCGCTGCTCGCCGTGCTCGTCGTCGCCGGGACCGGGGCGGGGCTGGCCGGCTTTGGGCCGCGCCTCGCGCCGCGGCGCTGCGCGGCGCTCTTCCTCGCCCTCGGGCTGCTCTGCGCATTCGTCTTCGCCGCCGGGGGTTTCGGGGCCGACGTTGGGGCGGCGATCGTCTTCCCGGTCGGCGTCGCGGTGGCCGCCGTGACGATCGCCGGGGGAGGCCGGCGCGGGGCGTGGCTGGTGGTCGCGGCGCCGTTCGTCGTCCTCGCCCTGCTGGCGCTGATCGACCTCGTCTCCGGCGCCAACGCCCACCTGACCCGCTCGGTGCTGGACGCCGGCGGCCTCGGCAGCCTCGCCGACGTCGCCCAGCGCCGGCTGCAGCTCTCCGCCCACAGCTTCGTGCGGCCGGTGCTCGCGATCTTCCTGCCGGTCGTGGCTGTGCTCGCGGTGCTCGCGATCGTCCACCGCGACCGTTTGCGCGCCTGGCTCGTCGGCTACCCGGCGATGCGCGCCGGTCTGCTCGGCGCGCTGGCGGCGACCGCGGTCGGCACGCTCGCCAACGACTCGGGCGCCCTGCTGCTGGTGATCGGCGCCGCCTACCTGCTCGCCTTCACCGGCTTCGCCTGGGCCGAGCACGGTTCCGTGCGCAACTCGTAGACAAAAAGTTACACTGTGCGCATCATGCGCGCGCCCCTTCGACCCAGCATCGAGCCATGGAGGCAGCAAGAGTCTTGGGAGCACCGAAGGTGACCTGGAGCGACGACCGATTGGACGCCTTGTCGGAGCGGATGGATGAGAAGTTCCGCCACGTCGATGAGAAGTTCCGCCACGTCGACGAGAAGTTCCGCCAGGTCGACGAGAAGTTCCGGCAGGTCGACCATAGGTTCGACCGGGTCGAAGCGGACATCCGCGAAGTCCGCGGCGAGATCGTGGCCCTTCGCCGGGACATGGACGCTCGCTTCGATGCGATACAGGGGGAAATGCACGCCCGCTTCGACTCCCTGCAGCGGACGATGATCCAGTTCGGCGGCGGCATGATCGTCTCCTTCACCGCCCTGGTGGTCGCTTTCATCCTCGGCGGCCACTGAGCGGCCCGGTCTCCGTCCTGACGCGGGCCGGTCGATCATTTACCCTTGCTGCCTGTGCGCATAGGGCTCGTCTCCCCATATTCCTGGTCATACCAGGGGGGCGTGAACCGGCACGTTGAGGCTCTCGCCGAGGAGTTCCTCGGGCGTGGCCACGACGTCCGCGTGCTTGCTCCCTTCGATCCGCCGGGGCGGGTCAGCCGAGTGCTGCACCGGGCGGGGGCCGAAGATCGCCCGCTGCCCGAATACCTGACCCCCCTTGGCCGCACGGTGGGCTTCTCGGCCAACGGCTCGGTCTCCAATCTCGCGCCGTTCCCGGCGGGCGGCATCGTCGCTCCCCGCCGTCTCGTGCGCGAGGGCGAGTTCGACGTCCTTCACGTGCACGAGCCGCTGGTGCCGCTGGTCGGCTGGAACGCGACGCTCGGCGCCCGCACTCCGGTCGTCGGGACCTTCCACACCTACTCGACCAAGCCGCTGCCGAACCAGATCGCCAACGCGCTCGGGGCTCGGCGCCTCTTCAACCGCCTCGCGGCGCGGATCGCCGTCTCCCAGGCGGCCGCTTGGACCGGTCGTCGCTGGTTCGGGGGTGACTACACGATCATCCCCAACGGCGTCGACGTGGATGCCGCGCCGGCCGCTTCCCATGTCAGCGGGCCCGAGCTGAAGATCCTCTTCGTCGGCCGGCCGGAGGAGCGCAAGGGGCTGCCGATCCTGCTGACCGCGTTCGGTGCCCTCGTCGAGCACGTTCCCTGCCGGCTGACCGTGATCGGCGCCGAGCGCGAGGACGTGTTGCGCTATATCGCCGACCCCGATCTGCTGCGCTGGATCGACGTTCGCGGACGGGTCTCCGGCGGCGACCTCTGGACTGCGCTGCACCGGGCCGACGTGCTCTGCGCGCCGTCGCTCTCGGGAGAGAGCTTCGGCATGGTGCTGACCGAGGCCTTCGCTGCCGGCACGCCGGTCATCGCCTCGGCGATCGCCGGCTACAGCGACGTCGTCACGGATGGCGTCGACGGCATCCTCGTCCCGCCGGCCGACCCGCAGCGCCTGGCGGAGGAGCTGCAGCGCATCCACCACGAGCCCGAGCGCCTGGCCGCGATGGCGAGGGCGGCCCGCCGCAGCGCCCAGCGCTACGCCTGGCCCCGAGTCGCCGATCGGGTGACGGAGGTCTACGAGCGGGCGATCGAGGCTCCCAGGCCGGCCACCGCCGGCGAGCGGGTTGCCCACTGGGCCGGCCTGCGACCGGCCGACGGGCGACCGAAGACGCCGGCGCGGCGTCTGCCCTCGCTCGAGCCCGCGCCGACCCGGGCCGGCGGCCGTGGCCGCCGTGTCGCCCGGCGGGCGGGGCTGGCCGTTGCCGGGGGCCTCGGCGTCGGCCTCACCGCCCTCGCCGCGCGGAAGATCGGGATCGACAACGTCGTCGAAAGCATCGTCCGCTCGAACCTGACCTGGGTGTTGATCGCCTGTGCCCTGATGGGACTCTCGCTGTTCTTCCGCGCCGCCTCCTGGTACTGGATCGCCCACGCGGCGCTGCCCAACCGGCCGATCCGCCGCCGCGACGTCACCTCGGCGACGATGATCGGCGTGCTGATGTCGGCGACGCTGCCGGCCCGGCTCGGGGAGCCGGCGCGGGCGCTGACGCTCTCGCGGCGGACCGGTCGGATGAAGGAAACCTTCCCCGTGCTGCTCGGCACCCTGGTCTCGCAGACGATGCTCAACCTCGTTGCCCTGCTGCTGCTCGGGGCGATCATCGTCTCCACCACGCCGCTCTTCCACTCCGGGACGCAGAAGCTCTTCGCCTTCAGCCTCGTGCCGCTGGTTGTGCTGCTCGTCGTCCTCGTGGCGCCGCTGCTGATGCGGCGCAACGGCAACGGTCGCCTCGCCCGGCTGGGGGGCGCGGTGCATCGGGCGCTGGTTCAGGTGCGGGCGGGCCTCGCGGTCTTCCGCGACCCCCGGCACGGGACCGCCGCCGCTGCGGCCCAGCTGGCCGCCTGGGCGATCCAGCTCTCCGCCTGCTGGGCGCTCCTCTACGCGCTCGGGCTCGACGGCGAAGCGGGGATCGGCGCCGCCGCCGCGGTCCTCTTCGCGGTCAACGTGACCGCCGTGGTCCCCGCGACCCCTTCCAACATCGGCGTCTTCCAGCTCGCCGTGATCAGCGTCCTGCACACCGGCTTCGGGATCGGGACCGCCGACGCTCTGGCCTACGGGGTGATCCTGCAGGGGGTCGAGATCGCCACCGCCGTCGCCCTCGGCCTGCCCGCTCTCGTCCGCGAGGGAATGACCTGGAGCGATCTGCGCGTGCAGGCTCTCTCGACCGCCCCCG
>DATAEW010000059.1:0-10446 GCA_036257815.1 Solirubrobacterales bacterium | reverse complement strand
ACCCACGTCGGCGCACCGAAGCCATCCCCAGCCGCGGCTCGGCGCAAGCCGGCGAGTGCGGCCACGCCGCCGACTCCGACTCCAAGGAAGCGCCTGTGGCGGAGCCTGCATAGGCTCCCCGCATGGCCCCTGTCATTTTTTCGGGCATCCAGCCGACCGGCCGCAAGCACCTCGGCAACTACATTGGCGCGATCCGCCAGTACATCGAGGGTCAGGACCGCGGCGACCCGGCGATCTTCTGCATCGTCGACCTGCACGCGATCTCCGTCGCCTACGACCCGGAGGAGCTGCGCCAGCGGGTCTACGACACGACCGCGATCCTGCTCGCCGCGGGCCTGGACCCGGCGCGCTGCCTACTCTTCCGCCAGTCGGACGTCCGCGAGCACAGCGAGCTGACCTGGCTGCTCTCGGCGGTCACCGCTCACGGCGACCTCAACCGCATGCACCAGTTCAAGGACAAGTCGGCGAAGCAGCAGGAGCTGGTCTCCGCGGCGCTGTTCTACTACCCGGTGCTGATGGCCGCCGACGTGCTCGCCTACCGCGCCACCGAGGTGCCGGTCGGCGACGACCAGCGCCAGCACGTCGAGCTGATGCGGGAGATCGCCCGCCGCTTCAACGAGCGCTTTGGCGAGACGCTGGTCGTGCCGGAGCTGCGGGTCCCCGAGGCCGGGGCGCGGATCATGGACCTGCAGGAGCCCGAGCGGAAGATGTCGACCACCGGCTCCAGCGAGGCCGGGACCGTGTACGTGCTCGACGAGCCGGGGGCGATCCGCAGGAAGCTCGGCAGCGCCGTCACCGACTCCGGCCGCGAGGTCGTTCGCGCCCCCGACAAGCCCGGGATCACCAACCTGATCGACATCCTCGCGGCGGTCCGCGGCGTCGACCACGCGCAGATCGAGGGCGAGTTCGGCGGCGCCGGTTACGGTGACTTCAAGGGGGCCGTCGCCGAGGGCGTGGTCGAGCTGCTGACTCCGGTCCAGTCCCGCTACGCCGAGCTGCGCCCTGACGAGGCGACCCTGGAGCGGGTCCTCGCCGCCGGCGCCGAGAAGGCGCGGGCACTCTGCGCGCCGATCGTCGCCGAGGTGCGCGAGCGGATGGGCTTCGTCTCGGGCCGCCACTAGTCTGGTCCCGTGGCCGTCGCCGACCTCGACCTCGATCTCGACCTCGACGTCTTCGCCGGGCCCTTCGACCTGCTGATGGCGGTCGTCCTGCGCGAGGAGGTGAGTTTGCTCGACCTCCAGCTCGGCGAGGTGGTCGTCGCCTACGTCGAGCACCTGGAGCGCGAGGGCGAGCTGGAGCTCGACGTGGCGACCGAATTCCTCGTCCTGATCGCCGCTCTGCTGGAGCTGAAGTCGCGGCTGATGCTTCCCGGCCCCGACGAGGAGCTCGAGGAGCTGACGCCGGAAGAAGCGGTCGAGGAGCTGCTGGCGCGGATGCTGGAGTACCGCCGCTACCGCGACGCCTCGAAGCTCTTCGCCGAGCGCTTCGAGTCCCAGCGCGGCTACCTGTACCGCGCGGCGCCGCTGCCGGCGGAGCTGCGCCGGGTTGCCGTCGACGCCGCGACGGCGGTCTATGACCCCGCCACGCTCGGCGCCGCACTCGGCGACCTGCTGACCGAGCCGGCCGAGGTCGACGTCAGCCACATCCGCCCGACCGTCTCCCTGGAGCGCCGGCTGCGGGCGCTGCGCGACGCGCTCGGCCGCCGCTCGAGCTTCGACTTCGACGAGGAGTTCGGCGGCGAGGACCGCCTGACGCAGGCGGTGACCCTGTTCGCGATGCTCGAGCTCTACCGCAAGGGCGAGGTGACCTGGGAGCAGGGCGAGACCTTCGGCCCGATCCGCGTCCGGCGGGCGGTGCGCTCATGAGCGACCTGGCGCGCACGCTCGAGGCGCTGCTCTTTCTCTCGCCCCAGCCGGTCACCGGCGCCGACCTGGCCCTGGCCGCGGAGGCGACCGAGGGCCAGGTTGCCGAGGCGATCGAGCTGCTGCGCGAAGACCTCGCCGAGGGCAAGCGCGGGATCGTCCTGCGCGAGGTCTCCGGTGGCTTCGCCCTGGCCAGCGACCCCGCCTTCGAGGAGGCGGCGCGGCGCCTGCTGGCCAAGCCGCGCACCCCGCCGCTGACCCAGGCCCAGGCCGAGACCCTGGCGATCGTCGCCTACCTGCAGCCGGTCACCCGGCCGGAGGTGGCGCGGATCCGCGGCGTCACCTCGGAGTCGGCGGTGCAGACCCTGGCCGAGCGGGGACTGATCGAAGAGTCCGGCCGCTCGCAGTTCGGCGCCGCGATCTTCAAGACCAGCGAGCTGTTCGAGCGCCTGTTCGGCCTTTCCGGTCTCGACCAGCTCCCCGATCCTTCCCGCTTCGACCCGACGCCCGAGGACGCGCGGGAGCTGCGCGAGCGGCTGCTCAAGGCGGGGGAACAGCGGGCTGAATGAGCGGGGGAGCCCGTCTCGGTGGGGGTTCCGCTTAACTTTTTCCGAGGGGCGTTGGTGGCTGGCTGCGGCGTGATTGGCGGAAAAAGTACAAGACGCTCCACCCCCACCGAGACGGGCTCCCACTGATGCGGCTTGCCAAATTCCTCGCGCATGGGGGAGTCGCCTCGCGCCGGCGTGCTGAGCTGATCGTTGTTGCGGGGCGGGTGACCGTGGGGGGTGAGGTCGTCACCGATCCGGCTCGGGATGTGGGGGAAAGGGATGAGGTTCGGGTCGACGGGCGGCTGGTGGGGGCTGAGGCGCGGGAGGTGTGGGCGGTGAACAAGCCGGTTGGGGTGGTCTCGACGGCGCGGGAGCCGGGGCGGAGGCCGGCGGTCGTCGAGCTGGTCGATTCGCCGGTGCGGCTCTACCCGGTCGGCCGCCTGGACGCCGACTCGAGCGGCCTGCTGCTGCTGACCAACGACGGCGAGCTGGCGAACCGGCTGACCCACCCGCGCTACGAGGTCCCCAAGACCTACCGGGTGCGGCTGCGCCGCGTGCCCGGCGAGCGCGAGCTGCGGCGCCTGCGCGCCGGGGTCGAGCTGGAGGACGGCCCGACCGCGCCGGCCGAGGTAGAGCGGTGCGGCGAGCGCGAGATCGAGGTCGTGCTGCGCGAAGGGCGCAACCGCCAGCTGCGGCGGATGGTCGAGGCGGTCGGCAACGAGGTGACCGAGCTGCGGCGGGTCGCCTTCGGCCCGCTGCGGCTGGGGGACCTGAAAGCGGGCGAGGCGCAGCGGCTTTCGGAGCGGGAGGTTGAGCGGCTCCGGCGTCTGGCAGCTGATTGAGCTGAACTGGCTGGAGCGTGGGAGCCGCACGCCCTTCTACTCGCTGGGTGGAAGGGCGTGCGGCTCCCACCTGGGAGGACCTCACCGACTACGACCGGTGACCGCCTATGCCCTGTTTGCTCTGAGGCGGATGGAGATCGTCTCGGCGATGGCCTCGGGTTCGGATTCCGCCTGCAGGCTGGTGACGCGGAGGCTGGAGAAGCCGATCCGCATCAATTCGCGATCCCGCCAGCGGTCGCGCTCGAAGGCGACCTCGGTGCCGTGGAAGTCGCGGCTGTCGGCCTCGAGGACGAAGCGCTGCTCGGCCCAGAGGAAGTCAACCTCGATCGTGGTGCCGTCGGCCAGGCGGACTGGCACGTTCGCCCCGGGCGTCGGAAGGTTCCGCTGCGCGAGCAGCGGCAGGACCTTCGCCTCCAGCGGGCTCTTGAGCCGCGATCTCCTCGCCAGCGGCGCCGCCTTTCGCCACTGGTCGGTCAATGTCCTCAGCGCTTTGGCGCCACGGATGCCGGGGCGGCTCGCCGTTTCGACCGCGCCGATGTCGAGGATCCGCTTCGCCGCGGCTCGCTCGATGACGCTGCGCAGGGTCCGGTCCGAGACGATGCCCGCCAGATCGACGATGGTGCGCGCCGGGCTCGTACAAGGGATACCGGCGACCGTGCCGGCCTCCGACCGCTCCGGCACGCGCACCAGATGGACGCGGATGCCGTCGACCTTGCGTCCGCGCGAGTCGGGAGCGATGACGTCGACTACGACCGGCGCCCGGTCGAGAAGGCCGAGCAGGAAGGCGGCACTGCGGTGGGAGACAACGGTGCCGGATCCGCAGACGAGCGTCGCCGCGCACATGCGCCCCCGCTCGTCGATGCCCGGACGGCCGAGCGCATAGACGCCACGGAACACACGATGGAGGCGACCGAGCCGGATGGCCTCCTCGATCGCGTACTCGGTCAGTCCCGCTCGCCGCAGCTCCGCGCGCGAGACGAGGCCGTGGTGGGTAGCGGCCAGCGGGAGCAGACCCCGCCAGGCTCTTGCCAGCTGAGAATCGGTGCGCCTTTTCCCTGACATATCGAGGAAAAGGCGCACCGCACGTACTTTCGCCCCCTTGGCCGCGGCGGGTTCGGGCTCGCGCTCTGGAAAGATTCCCCCAATGACCTTGGAGCGAGGCAGCTACGAGCCGCCGCAGCAGCGCCTGTTCGCCGTGCGCGGCGCCGCGCAGGCGGAGGCCAATACGGCGGCGGCGATCCTCACGGCGACCGAGGAGCTGATGCGGGAGCTGATCGAGCGCAACGGCCTGGAGGCGGGGGCGATGGTCAGTTGCATCTTCACCACCACAGACGATCTCGATGCCGAATTCCCCGCCGTCGCTGCCCGCGAGCTCGGCCTCGACGCGGTGCCGCTGCTCTGTTGCCGGGAGATCCCGGTGCCCGGCTCGATGCCGCGGGTGATCCGCGTCCTGATCCACTTCTACGCGCCGGTCGAGCACGAGCCGGTGCACGCCTATCTCGGCGAGGCGCAGAAGCTGCGCACCGACCTCGAAGCCGCCCAGTAGCGGCTGTCCTCCAGCGCCGGACCATTCGGGCAGCGTCCCCCCGGGTCCGTCACAATCGGTCGCGATGACCGTCACCTTCGCCGAGAAGCTCGCCCGGATGCCGGGCTACCAGGCGGGTGTGCCGACCGGGCAGGCCCCGGAGGAGATCGCCGCCGGGGGCATCGCCCAGCTCGCCTCCAACGAGTCGCCCTTTCCGCCGCACCCGAAGGTGGTCGAGGCGATCGCCGCCGCGGCCCCGGCGATGCACCGCTATCCCGACCCCGACGCGACGCTGCTGCGGCGCCGGATCGCCGATCGCTACGAGGCCGAGCCGGGGAGGGTCGTGGTCGGCAACGGCTCCTGCGAGATCCTGCTCGCCGCCGCCGAGGCGCTCTGCGAGCCCGGTGACGAGATCCTCTACGCCTGGCCGGCCTTCTCGATGTACCCGTACCTGCCGGCGCTGACCGGGGCCCGCGAGATCCGCGTGCCGCTGGCCGAGGGCGCCGTCCACGACCTCGACGCGATGGCGGCCGAGGTGACCGCGGCGACCCAGCTGCTGATCGTCTGCAACCCCAACAACCCGACCGCGACGCACATCCCGGCGAGCGAGGTCGCCGCCTTCTGCGAGCGGGTCCCGCCGCACGTGACGGTCGTCCTCGACGAGGCATACGTCGAGTTCCAGACCAACGACGACCCCGACGCGACGCTCGACCTGCTCGACGAGTTCCCGAACCTGGTCGTCATGCGCACCTTCAGCAAGTGCTACGGCCTCGCCGGCCTGCGGGTCGGCTACGCGATCGGCTCGGCCGGCTTCCGCGCCGCCGTCGACGCGGTCCGCCAACCCTTCAGCGTCAACGCGCTCGCCCAGGCGGCCGGCGCCGAGGCGATCCTGCACCAGGACGACGCGCTGCGGCGAGTCGAGTGCACCGTCGCCGAGCGGCTGCGGGTCGAGGAGGCGCTGCGCGGGCTGGGCCTGACGACCTCCGACAGCCAGGCCAACTTCTCCTGGATCGACCTCGGCGAGGCCGACGAGAAGGAGATCGTCGCCGGACTCGCCAGGCGCCAGATCGCGGTGCGGCCGGGAACGCCGCTCGGCGACCCGGGCCACCTCCGCGTCACCTACGGCGCGCCGGAGGAGAACGACCGCTTCCTGGAGGGTCTCGCCGCGCTTCTCGACTAATCGAGCGGCCCGTGCTACAAAGACCGCCAAGGTGTTGACCCGAGCCACATCCGCGATCGGCCCCGCGCCCGGCGCCGTCGTTGCCCCTGGCCGCGTCACCACCTATTGGTTCTGGCGATTTAGCTAGGCGTCCGGCCTGGCGGCGTTTCGCCGCAACCGAGAACCAGACCGGCCGGGCGCCGACCATCGTGCACCTGCCGCCTGCGGGCCGGCAGCCCAGAACCAGAAAGTACGATTTCAGCCGCTGTGGAGAAAGGCGAAGACAAAATGATCATCGGGATGCAGGAGGGCGCCAAGCGCGACGGGGTGCGGGACCAGCGGATCGCGAAAGTGGTCGAGCTCTCGCCGCCGGAGACGCTGCTGGAGGAGCTGCCGTTGGGCGAGGAGCGCGCGCAGAAGGTGGTGCGCGCGCGCGAGGAGGTCGCGGCCGTGCTCGGCGGCGGCGATCCGCGGCTGATGGTCGTGGTCGGCCCCTGCAGCGTCCACGACCCGAAGGCCGCGCTGGAGTACGCGCGCCGGCTCGGCGGGCTCGCCAAAGAGCTGGGCGACCGGCTGCTGATCGTGATGCGCGTCTACTTCGAGAAGCCGCGGACGACCACCGGCTGGAAGGGGCTGATCAACGATCCGCACCTCGACAATTCCGGCGACGTCAACGCCGGCCTGCGGATCGCCCGCAAGTTGCTGCTCGAGGTCGTCGACCTCGGCCTGCCGGTGGGCTGCGAGTTCCTCGACCCGATCACCCCCCAGTACATCGCCGACACCGTCGCCTGGGGGGCGATCGGCGCCCGCACCTCCGAGAGCCAGACGCATCGCCAGCTGGCATCGGGCCTCTCGATGCCGATCGGGTTCAAGAACCGGACCGACGGCAACGTGCAGATAGCCGTCGACGCGGTCCGCGCCGCGGCGGCGCCGCACGCCTTCGCCGGGATCGACGACGCCGGCATGCCGGCGATCCTCCACACCACCGGCAACCCCGACTGCCACATCATCCTCCGCGGCGGCCATGGGATGCCGAACTACCACGTGCCCGAGGTCGAGGACGCGCTGGTCACGCTCGGGGTCGCCGGCCTGACCGAGCGCCTGGTGATCGACGCCTCCCACGACAACAGCGGCAAGGACCCCGAAAAGCAGTTCTTCGCCGCCGGCGAAATCGCCGACCAGGTCGCCGACGGCAACAAGGCGATCGTCGGCGTGATGATGGAGTCGTTCCTGGTCGAGGGCCGGCAGGACCTGAAGGCCGGCGAGTCGCTGGTCTACGGCCAGTCGATCACCGACGCCTGCATCGACTGGCCGGACACCGTCTCGGCGCTGGAGCGCTTCGCTTCGGCGGTGGAAGCGAGACGCGACAGCTAAGTGGCCCCTGCTGAGCGGGCGCCCAAGCTCGCGGTCCTGGGGGTGGGCCTGATCGGGGGGTCGATCGGGCTCGCGGCGCGGCGGCGCCTCGGGGCCGAGGTGGTGGGGCACGGCCGGACCCCGGCAAGGCTGGAGCGGGCGGTCGAGCTCGGCGCCCTCGACGCCGCCGCCGGCTCGGTGGCCGAGGCCTGCGCGGGCGCCGACGTGGTCTTCTGCGCCGGGCCGGTCGGGGCGCTCGCCGGGCAGGCCCGCGAGGCGCTGGCCGCCAGCGGGCCGGAGACGGTGGTCACCGACGTCGGCTCGACCAAGGGCGAGCTGGTCGCCGAGCTGGGGGAGGACCAGCGGTTCATCGGCGGCCATCCCCTCGCCGGCGCCGAGACCGCCGGGGTCGAGAACGCCCGCGAGGACCTGTTCGCCGGCGCCCGCTGGTACCTGACGCCGACAGAGCGCTCCAGCGGCCTGCTCTACGACAAGCTGCAGCGCGCGGTCTCCGGCCTCGGGGCGCGGCCGCAGGCGATCGACGCCCAGATCCACGACCGGCTGATGGCCGCGGTCAGCCACATGCCCCACGTGGTCGCCGACGTGCTGGTCGCCGAGGCGGCGGCCGAGCTGACCCGCGACTCCGAGCGGATGCCGGTCGAGGTCGGGCCGAGCTTCCGCGACGCCACCCGCGTCGCCGGCTCCAACCCGGCGGTCTGGGCCGACATTCTCGCGTCCAACCGCGAGGCGGTCGCCGAGTCGGTGGAGTCGGTGGCGCGGCGGTTGGACGAGGCCGCGGAGCTGATCCGCCGCGGCGACCGCGGGTCGCTGGCCAGCTGGCACGGCGCCGCCGCCGCCGACCGCGGCCGGCTGGTCGCGGCGGGCGGCGAGGCCGGCCCGCTGCGCGAGCTGCGGATCGTCATCCCGAATCGCCCCGGCACGGTGGCCCAGCTGGCGCTGGCGCTGGGCGAGGCCGGCGTCAACATCGAGGACATGGCGCTGCATCCCGCTCCCGACATGAGCTTCGGCGCGGTCTCGCTGTGGGTGGCGGGTGAGGAGCAGGCGCAGCGGGCGGCCGAGCTGGTCAAGGGGCTCGGCCACGGGGTCACCGTGCTCGGCGACGGGCCCGCCTAGATAGGGTCGCGGCCGTGGCCGTCACCCGCTTCGAGCCCTCCGGCCCCCTGCGCGGCTGGCTGCGCCCGCCCTCGGACAAGTCGATCTCCCACCGGGCGGCTCTGATCGCCGCGATGGGGGAGGGGGAGACGGAGATCGGCGGCTACCTCGACGCGGCCGACACGCGCTCGACCCTGGCGGCGGTGGAGGCGCTGGGGGCGGACGTCGTCCTCGGCGAGAAAGCCATGACCGCGTCTGCGCCCCCCGGCTGGAGCGGCCCACGGCCACCGATTCGGTCGGCGCCCAGCCTCGGAGCGCTGATCCGCGGCGTCGGCCTGCGTGGCGCCCGGTCGGCGACGATCGACGTCGGCAACGCCGGCACGTTGCTGCGGTTGCTGCCCGGCTGGTTGGCGGGGCAGGAGGGGGAGGAATGGACGCTCGACGGGGACGAGTCGATCCGACGCCGCCCGGTCGATCGGATCGCGATCCCGCTGCGCGAGATGGGCGCCGATCTGAGCGCGCGCGACGATCGCCTGCCGCCGCTTACGGTCCGCGGCGCACCCCTGCGTGGCATCTCCTATGAGCTGCCGATCGCCAGTGCCCAGGTCAAGTCGTGTCTGCTTTTCGCCGGCTTGCTGGCCGCGGGGGAGACCCGGGTGATCGAGCCGATGCCGACCCGCGACCACAGCGAGCGGATGCTCGCCGCGGCCGGTGCCTCGGTCGAGGTAACCGAGGCGCCGGCGGCGTCCGGGCGATCCGGAGCAGCCGCCGCTCGACTTGTGACCATCCGTCCCGCCGAGCGCCTCGAACCCGGTCCGATCGCCGTCCCCGCCGACCTCTCCTCGGCTGCCTTCTTCGCGGTGGCCGCCACGCTGGTCGAGGGGAGCGACCTGATCCTCGAGCAGGTTGGGATCAACCCAACCCGCACCGGCCTCCTCACGATCCTCGAGCGGATGGGCGCCTCGATCGAGGTCGAGCCGACCGGGGAAGAGGGGGGCGAGCCGACCGCCCGCCTGCGGGTCCGGCCGGCCCCGCTGCGCGCCACCGAGGTCGGCGGCGCCGAGGTCCCGCTGGCGATCGACGAGCTGCCGCTGGTCGCCCTCGCCGCCTGCTTCGCCGAGGGCACGACGACGATTCGCGACGCCGCCGAGTTGCGGCGCAAGGAGTCGGACCGGATCGCCACCGTCAGCGCGGCCCTCGGCGCGCTCGGCGGCATGGTCGAGGCGACCGAGGACGGGATGGTCGTCGAGGGGACCGGCGGCCTGCGGGGTGGCGCGATCGACTCGCATGGCGACCACCGGATCGCGATGCTCGGCGCCGTCGCCGGCCTTGCTTCGCGGGACGGCGTCGGGGTCGCCGGCATGGAGGCGGCGGCGGTCAGCTACCCCGGCTTCGAGGCCGACCTGTCCTCCCTGCTGGGTTCGCGCCGCTGATTTGCGGCCACTCCGGCCTGGCGCCGCCCGCACGCCGTCATCTCTACGCTCTCGGCTTCATGGTGATCGCGATCGACGGGCCCGCCGGGGCCGGGAAGTCCACGGTCGCGCGGGGCGTGGCGGACGAGCTCGGCTTCACCTACCTCGACTCCGGCGCGATGTACCGCTGCGTGGCGCTGGCGGCGCTGGGCGAGGGGGTCGAGCTCGATGATGCGGAGGCTCTCGGCGCCCTCGCCGGCCGGCTGGAGGTCGAGCTGGAGGGACCGCGGGTCATTCTCGACGGCCGCGACGTCAGCGAGCCGATCCGCACCCCCGAGGTGACGGCGGCAGCCTCCCGCGTCTCCGTCCACCCCCCGGTCCGCGAGGCGATGGTCGCCCGCCAGCGCCGGCTGATCGCCGCCGGTCGCTACGTGGCCGAGGGCCGCGACATCGGCACCGTGGTCAGCCCCGACTCGCCGCTGAAGGTCTTCCTCACCGCCTCCGACGAGGAGCGGGCGCGGCGTCGCGCGGCGGAGACCGGCGAGGACTTCGAGTCGGTGCGGGAGGCGCAGCGACGGCGCGACGCCCGCGACACCGAGCGCGAGCACGGCGCCCTGCGCGCCGCCGACGAC
>DATAEW010000046.1:0-10165 GCA_036257815.1 Solirubrobacterales bacterium | reverse complement strand
CGGCTCGAGCCGCACCCCCGCGCCTCCGCGCCGGCGAATCGCGAAGGCGCGATTTAGGCGAAAAATTGTCTGATCTATAAAAAACTCCGGCATATTGATCTAGGATGCGTTTGGAGGCGTGCCGCCACCTTTCCCAGGCCGGCACTCCTGGCTACGAGGAGGTTTGAGGCCGGCGTCGATTCCATCCAGCCGGCGCCGGCCCGCCTTCTTCCCGTTCGAGCGGCCCGTTGCCCGGCCGCCGCTCGATCGGGGCTGCCTGTGCCCAGTAGTGGATTCCCGCCTGCGCGGCGGCCGAATGGCTTAGGCGAAATCGCCACACCGGGTTCCTATAAAGATAGGAATCCTTGACGAATACGGCGTTTCCTCAATAGGGTGGCGACCGGGAGGGGCGCCGGGTCCCCTCGGTCTGTTTGCGGGGCAGAACGTGGATTGCGACGCGGCCGTCTTGGAGAGGATCACGCAGCGCTTCTGGCGCGACATGTGGCAGTCGGTGGTGCCCGAAGCCGTGAACGAGGCGGGGATCGAAGTCAAGCAGTTCGGCCCGGTTCAGGCGACCGCCTTCTCGGAGTTGCCCGAGGCCGGCTTGCTGAACCAGGTGCGGGGCGCCGCCGAGCCGGGCGCCGTCGAGGGCGGGCACCTCGCCGCCGCGGTCGAATGGCTGCGCTCGCGGGAAGTCGACTTTCGGATCTCGGTCGCCGCGATCCGGCCCGGCGCGGCAGGCGCGATGGATTGGCTCGAGAATCGCGGTTACGAACGCGAGGATGGCTGGGTCAAGTACGTGCGCGACGGCCGGCCGCCGCAAACGCCCGAGAATCCCGACCTCGTGATCTACGAGCTTGGCCAGGATGAAGCGGACGGCGAGGGGTTGAGCGCGATCGCCGCCCAGGCCCTGGAGCTGCCGATCACCGTCGGCACCCTCTTCTTCTCGTTGCCCCAGGTTGCGGCGTGGAAGTGCTACACGGCGGCGCTGGGCCCCGGTGAGACGGCCGTGGCCACCGGGGCGATGCTGGTCGAAGCCGGCATCGCCCAGCTGGGTCCCGGAACCACGCTGCGCCGGGCCCGCGGGAAGGGCTGCAACACCGCCCTGCTGCGCCGCCGGGTCCTCGACGCGGGGGCCGCCGCCTGCCACACCGTCTTCGTCGAGCTGTACCGGGCGGACGCCGAGGAGTTCGCCCGCTCCGAGCGGATCCTCCTCCGGGAGGGGTTCGAGCTGGCCTACGAAAGCCCGATCTGGCGCCGGCCGGCGCCTCAGCCCGCCGAGGTGGGCTGAGGCTCCTCCGCCTCGCCCTCGGCGTCGGGCTCGGACTCGGGTGGCAGCTCGCCGCCGCGCTCAGTGCCGGCGATCAGCTCGTCCGGCGCCTTCTCCTCCGGGATGAAGCCAGATTTCATCCCGAAGTAGACCGCCTGTGGGTGGTGGGCGACGATCGCCACCGTCGACTGCTCGGGCATCACCGCGTAGCCGCCGGAAAGCGTCATCCCGATCTCCTCCAGGCGCAGCAGCCGCCAGACCTTCTCGTGCTCGGACTGGTCGGGGCAGGCCGGATAGCCCCAGGAGTAGAGCCGCCCCTGGTCGAGATCGATGCCGAGCTCGCGGCGGACGTCCGCGTGCAGCCACTCGGCCAGGCCCTCGGCGGCCTGGACGCCGAGCCCGTGGACGTAGAGCTGCTCGGCGAACTCGCCTTCGCGCTCCAGCCCCGCGATCAGCTCCGTCACCGCCGGGCCGACCGTGACACCCTGCAGCGCCACGACGTCGCGTTCGCCGCTCGCCAGCGGGCGGAAGAAGTCGGCGAGGCAGATCCGGTCGTGCCTGGGTTGGCGCGGGAAGACCAGCCGCTCGCGCTCGCGATCGGGGTCCGTGGGATCGAAGACGACCAGCTCGTTGCCCTCGGCGTTGCAGGGGAAGAAGCCGAGCTTGGCGCGGGGGTGCAGGTAGTCCTGCTGCCGCCACATCCGCTCCAGCCGGGCGGCGAAGCCCTCCTCCTCGGCGGTGCCCTCGACGAGCGCTCGCCAGGCCTCTCCCTTGACCCCTTTGCCCCCCCAGTGCAGCTTGAAGAGCACGTGGCGGTCGAGGTAGGGGAAGACCTCCGCGAGGTCGACGGGAACCTCCCGCACCCCCCAGAACGGAGGCGCCGGGATCGACACGTCGGCGCGGGTGGCGGAGCGGACGCTGTCGTCGCTGGTCGGCGGCGCGTCGTCCTCGACCACCGGTTTCTCGCGCAGCGCCTTGGCCTCGGCGCGGATCCGCTCGACCAGGGCGGCACGGGCCTCCTCGTCGACCAGCGCGTCCATCGTGTCGAGGCCCTGGAAGGCGTCCTTGCAATAGAAGACCCCGGGCTCGTAGACCTCGTCGGAGTCTTTCCCTTTCGGGTAGAGCGTGCGGCGCCCGAAGTCGCGGTTGATCGCCGCGCCGCCGATCAGCACCGGGAAGCCGAGCCCCCGCTGGTGCAGCTCGGCCACGCAGGTCGGCATCTGCTTGCTCGTCGAGACCAGCAGGGCGGAGAGGCCGATCGCGTCGGCTTCGTTCTCCACCGCCGCCTCGATGATCGCGTCCACCGGCACCTGCTTGCCGAGGTCGATCACCGTATAGCCGTTGTTGGTGAGGATCGTGTTGACGAGCGACTTGCCGATGTCGTGGACGTCGCCGAACACGGTCGCGATCACGACCTTGCCCTTGGTGTGCCCCTCGATCCGGTCGAGGTAGTTCTCCAGCTGGGCGACCGCGCGCTTCATCACTTCCGCCGACTGCAGGACGAAGGGCAGGATCAGTTCGCCGGCGCCGAACTTGTCGCCGACCTCCTTCATCGCCGGCAGCAGCACCTCGTTCAGCGTCGGGACGGCGCCGATCTTCTCCACCGAGCGGTCGATCCAGTCCTCGACCCCGTCCTTCTTGCGGCGCAGGACGTGCCAGTGCAGGGCCTCCTCGGGCTCCATGTCCGCGGTCGGGTCGGCAGCCTCGCTCTCCGCCTCCTCGCCCTTCGACTCGAAATGGGAGATGAAGCGCTCGAGGGCGTCGTCGCGGCGGTTGAAGACCAGATCGTCGGTGAGCTCGCGCTCCTCCTCCGGAATCTCGCTGTAGGGAGTGATGTGGTTGGGGTTGACCATCGCCAGGTCGAGTCCGGCCTCGACGCAGTGGTGGAGGAAGACCGAGTTGAGGACGGCACGCGGGAGCGGCGAGACGCCGAAGGAGACGTTGGAGACGCCGAGCGAGGTCTTGACGCCAGGGATCTCCGCCTTGATCCGGCGGATCCCCTCGATCGTCTCCACGGCGGAGGGCTTCCACTCCTCGTCGCCGGTGGTCAGGGTGAAGGTGAGGGCGTCGAAGATCAGCGCCTCGGGGTCCAGCCCGTGCTCGTCGCAGGCGATGTCGCGGATCCGCTTGGCGATCTCCAGCTTGCGCTCGGCGGTCTTCGCCATCCCGACCTCATCGATCGTCAGCGCGATCAGCGCCGCTCCGTGTGCCCTGGCGAGCGGGATCACAGTGTCGGCCTTCTCGCGCCCCGCCTCGAGGTTGATCGAGTTGACGATCGCCCGGCCGGGAATCTGCTCCAGCGCGGCCTTGATCACCTCCGGTTCGGTCGAGTCGACCTGGATCGGCGCCGGCTGGGTCAGCGAGACCCGCTTGACCACCGCGGTCATCTGCTCGTCCTCGTCGGAGCGCTCGGTCAGCGCCACGCAGACGTCGAGCACGTGGGCGCCGCCTTCGACCTGGTCTTCGGCGACCTGCACGAGCCCGTCGTAGTCGTCGGCGAGCAGCAGTTCCTTGGCCTTTTTCGATCCCTGCGAGTTGACCCGCTCGCCAATCAGGGTCGGCCGCGGCTCCTGCACCAGCGGGGTCGAGGTCATCATCGAGGAGACCTCGATCGGGCCGGGGATGGGGCGCTCGCCCGGCGCCTGACCGCCGACCCGCTCGCGGATCGCGGCGATGTGCTCGGGGGTCGTGCCGCAGCAGCCGCCGACGATGTCGACGCCGTAGCGCTCGACGAACTCGCCCAGCGTCGCCGCCAGTGGCTCGGGCTCTTCCGGGAAGATCGTCTCGCCGTCGGGGCCCTGCAGGGGCAGGCCGGCGTTGGGGATGCAGTGCAGGGGCAGCGGGCTGGCCTCGCCGAGGAAGCGGATCGCGTCCCGCATGTCCTCCGGCCCGGTCGAGCAGTTGAGCCCGATCACGTCGACCTCGAGCGCCGCCAGCGTCGTCAGCACCGCGCGGATGTCGGTGCCGAGCAGCATCTTGCCGCCGTTCGGGAGCAGCGAGACGCTGCACTGGACCGGCAGCCTGCGGCCGGCCTTGGCGAATGCCTCGCGGGCGCCGAAGACGGCCGCCTTGACCTCGAGGATGTCCTGGGCCGTCTCGATGATGATCAGGTCGGCGCCGCCCTCGACCAGGCCCGTGGCCTGCTCGGCGAACACCTCGACCAGGCGGGCGAAGGAGATGTTCCCGAGCGTCGGGTCGGTGGACGCGGGGAGGAAGCCGGTCGGCCCGATCGAGCCCGCGACGAAGCGATCCTCGCCGGCCGCCCGGCGGGCGATTTCAGCCGCCTTGGTGTTGATCTCCAACGTCTGCTCGCCGAGCCCCCACTCTTCGAGCTTCAGCCGCGAGCCCTGGAAGGTGTCGGTCTCGACCACCTCGGCGCCGGCGTCGAGCATCGAGCTGTGGACCCCCTCGATCACGTCCGCCCGGTTGAGCACCAGCGCCTCGTGGCATTTGCCCTCGAGGCCGCCGTAGTCCTCCTGCGTGAGGTCGAACTGCTCCAGGGTCGCGCCCATGCCGCCGTCGAAAACGACGACGCGCTCCTTCACCGCGGCGATGAAATCCCGTTCTGCCATGAACGAGGGAGGCTACCGGGGGCGAACCCGGAGGCTTCAGCCGCGGATGCCGAGGCGGCGCTTGATGTCGCGGGCGTGGAAGGCCCGGCTGAGCCAGTCGACGAGGCGGCGGCGGCCCCTCGTGTAGGGGTACCAGGTCGGTTCGCGCTTGCCGCCGAAGCGGGTGATCACCAGCGACTCCGGGCGGCAGAACTTCTTGATCCCGTACTCGCCGTGGCGGCTGCCGATCCCGGACTGCTTCCAGCCGCCCATCGGCACGTCGGAGGCGAAGTAGTTGACCAGGACGTCGTTGACGTTGATCGCCCCGCACTCGACCCGGCGGGCCACCCGCTCGGCCCGCTCGCGCTCCCCGAAGACCGATCCCGAAAGCCCGTAGCGGCTGTCGTTGGCGAGCCGCAGCGCCTCCTCGGAGTCGCGCACCTTCATCACCCCGACCACGGGGCCGAAGGTCTCGTCGCGCATCACCTTCATCGAGTGGTCGACGTCGACCAGCACCGTCGGCTCGAAGTAGTCGCCGGGCCCCGCGGCCCGCTTGCCGCCGACCAGCGCCCGAGCGCCGGCGGCGAGGGCGTCGTTGACGTGGTCCTCGACGATCGCCGTCTGGTTGGGCGAGGTCATCGCCCCGACGTCCTTGGGGCCGGCGGCGTCGTCGGCGCCCTGGCGGAGCTTCTTCACCTCGTCGGTCAGCTTGCCGAGGAACTCGTCATAGGCCGGCTCCTCGACGTAGATGCGCTCGACCGACATGCAGATCTGGCCGGAGTTCATCATCCCGCCCCAGGCGGCGGCGTTGGCGGCGCGGTCGAGGTCGGCGTCGGCGAGCACGATCATCGGGTCCTTGCCGCCGAGCTCGAGGCTGACCGGGGTCAGGGTCTCGGCCGCCCGCGCCATCACCTTTCGCCCGGTTCGGTCCGAGCCGGTGAACTGGATGAAGTCGACGGCGTCGACCAGGGCGCCCCCGGTCTCGCCGATCCCCTGCACGCAGTCGAGCACGTCGGGGCCGCCGATCTCCTCCTTCCAGGCCTTGACCAGCTCGGCTATGCCGAGCGGGGTGAACTCCGAGGGCTTGATCACCACCGCCGCGCCGGCGGTCAGCGCCGGGATCGCGTCGCCGAGCGAGAGGATCAGCGGGAAGTTCCAGGGACTGATGACCCCGACCACCGGGTGCGGCCGGTACTGGATCCGCAGCTTCTTCGAGGCAAGCAGGGCGGAGTGGGGGCGAACGCTCTCTTCGCCGATGAACCCGGCCCCCCGGGTTCCGTAGAAGTTGATCACGTCGGCGATGTAGACCGGCTCGCTGGCGGCGTCGGCGCGGACCTTGCCGGTCTCGGCCTGCATCGTGTCGAGGATGCGCTCGCGGTTGTCGAGGATCCAGTCCCGCAGCTTGCCGAGCCAGCGGTAGCGGCCCTCGATCCCCATCGCCTCCCACTCCGGCTGGCTGGCGCGGACCCGGGCCACGGTTGCGGCCACCTGCTCCGGGGCGTCGATCGGGACGTTGGCGATCGCGCCTCCGGTCGCCGGGTTCAGGACCTCGATCGTCCGCGGGCCACTCGCCGCGCCGCCGTCGGCGTCCCCTTTCGTCTCCGTGCCGGTCTCGGCGGTTCCGCGCTGCACCGGTGCTCCCTTCGTCGACCCGTTTGGCTGGTCAGCCAACTTTAGAGGACCGTTGACCGCGAGTGGGCCGGGAGCGAGGCTCAGCGATTTCGACTTTTGGGGGTCCATGGACCCCCAAAGTCAGGGAACGGTTGGTTCTCCGCCCATCCGCCGTCCCGAGCTACCGCTCCGCGCGCGAGCGCTGCCCGGGCTTGATTTCGACCACTTCGCCGCTGTCGGTGACTTCGGTTTCGGGCAGCTCGGCGGTGATTTCGGTGTCGAAGGAGCCGCCAGGGGAGGCGCCGCTCTTGGTCTGCGCCTTGGCGCTGCCGCTGAGCCCGGCGTCGATCGAGAACAGCAGGTCGTAGTGCCCGGCTTTGACCGCGCTCAGCTTCCACACCGCTTCGGTCCGCGTGCCCGGCTCCAGCGGTCCCAGGGCGAAGGTCCGCGGGTTCGAGGTGCTGGTCCCGCCCGGTTTGGAGGAGCCGGCGAAGCGAGGGTAGGTCGCGGCCAGGACCCAGACCGGGCGATTGGGTTGGGCGAGTCCCGTCTGCGGGTCGCGGACCGCGAACGGGATCGCCGAGTTGGCTCCGTCCTTGCCGGCGATCGTGAAGCTGACGGTGAGCGCGGGGATGGTGCGGCGGCCGGGGTTGCGCACCGCGAGCCGCAGCAGCGAGGTCTGGCCCAGCCGCTGCTTGGCCGGGAAGCTGGCGGCGCTGACTTCGACCGCGTACTTGCCGGCCGGCTGGTTGGCGTCGGAGGACGATTCGCCACAGGCGCCGAGCGTCGCCGCCACGGCGCCGGCGGCCGCGACGGCCGCGACGGCGCGGAGGCGGGCGCGCTGCGAATGTCGTCCTCTCCCCCGCAAGGCGGCTCGAACATACCACGGGGTTTTCCGGTCTCCGCCGCGCTTTCCGGCATCCCGCCAGGGTTAGCCGGATCTCAACACTGGACCGGCCGTTGGTGCTGGGTCATCCCCTAGACTCAACCTCACGAGTGGGGCGTCGCGCGTGCGGCGCAGCTCGCCTGGAGGAGCAGATGGTCGGATCCGCGGTCAACAGGGCGTTCCTGCCCGCAAAGTCGGTGTTCGAGCAGGTGGGGGAGATGATGATCCTCACCGCGCGAACGATCGTTTCCGCGATCCGGCCGCCGTATCCCTATGGCGAGGAGTTCATCGGCCAGTTCCTCTTCGCCCTGCAGCTCTGCTGGTTTCCGCTGCTGGTCTCGACCGTGGCCTTCGGCTTCGGCGCCCCGGGCCTGCAGGCGGCGAACTTCCTCTCGCTGTTCGGCGCCCTCGACCGCCTCGGCGGGTTCTTCGTCCTCGCCTCGATCCGCGAGTTCGCGCCCTTCGTCACCGCCGTCGTCGTCGCCGGCGTCGCCGGCACCGCGATCACCGCCGATTTGGGAGCCCGGAAGATCCGCGAGGAGCTCGACGCGCTGCAGGTGCTCGGGGTCGACCCGATCAAGAACCTGGTCGTGCCGCGCTTCCTGGCCCTGATGGTGATCACCGGGCTGCTCGACATCTACGCGCTGGTCTTCGGGATCAGCGGCGGCATCCTCACCGAGCTGCTCTACAACCAGCCGCTCGGCGGCTTCTTCGCCACCCTCTTCTCCAACGCCTCGGTCACCGACCTCTGGGGATCGGTGATCAAGTGCACGCTGTTCGGGGCGATCATCGCGATCGTCTGCTGTTACAAAGGCATGACCGCGTCCGGCGGCGCCGCCGGGGTCGGCCGGGCGGTCAACGAGGCGGTGGTGATCGCCTTCATGGCGGTCTTCGCCTTCAACTACGTCTTCACCCAGACGCTGCTGGCCACCAACCCGCAGCTGCAGACGATCCGATGAACGCCTGGCTGGAAATCCCCCGCGGCTGGCTCGACTCCTTCGGCGAGATCGCCCGCTTCGGCTCGCGGATCGCCGGCCTGGTCTACTCGGGCCGCGTCTTCCGCTTCTTCGGCGAGGCGCTGCGCCAGGCGGGGATTCTGATCCTCGGCTCGGCGCTGATCATCTGGGGCCTCGTCTTCACCCTCGGCCTGCAGTGCGGGATCGAGGGCGCCTACCTGCTGCGCGCCCAGGGCGCGCCGGCCTACGCGGGCGTCTTCTCCGCCTGGTGCGACCTGCGCGAGATCATGCCCTACGCCTTCGGCTACATGCTGGCGGCCAAGGTCGGGACCGGGATCGTCGCCGAGCTGGGGGCGATGCGGATCTCCGACGAGATCGACGCGCTGGAGGTGATGGGCGTGCCGCCGGTCACCTTCCTCTGCGCGACCCGCCTGCTGGCCGCCTGGATCACCCTCCCGTTCATGTACCTGGTCGGGATCGGGGTGATGTACCTGGCCAGCTACCTGGCGGTGGTCAAGCAGATCGGCGACGTCAGCTCGGGCGGCTACCAGCTGATCTTCTGGATGTTCCAGAACCCACCCGACCTCATATTCAGCCTGATCAAGGGAATGGTGATGGCGACCGCGATCGTCCTTGTCGGCTGTTACTACGGCTACACCGCCTCCGGCGGCCCGGTCGGGGTGGGGACCGCGACGGCGAAGTCGATGGTCCTCAACATCGTCTTAGTCCACATCATCGGGATGCTCGGGACCCTGGTCTTCTGGGGGGCCAACCCGCGCGCGCCAATAGGAGGGTGAGGTGTCGATGGACGAGCAGGAGCGGATCAACGAGACCGAAGGGCAGGACTTCGAGCCCGAGGCCGAGACGAGCGCCGAGCTGGCCTCGCCGGTCAGCCGCGAGGACGGCAGCCCCTACGTGAGCGAGGACGGGGCGGTGATGGGCCGCGACTTCGTGATCCCCGGGGTCGATCCGCGCGAGCACGACCCCTACCGCTTCCACACCGGGCGCAAGCGCGACCACGGCGGCGAGGACGCGATCGAGATCATCGACCTGGTCAAGCAGTTCGGTCGCGCCCGCATCCTCAACGGCCTCAACCTCGGCCTTCCCGAGGACCAGGTCTCGATGGTGCTCGGCCCCTCGGGGACCGGCAAGAGCGTGCTGATCAAGCACATCGTCGGGTTGCTGTATCCCGACTCCGGGGACGTCCTCGTGCACGGCGAGTCGATCCCCAACATGACCGACGACGAGCTGTTCGAGGTGCGGAAAAAGTTCGGCCTGCTGTTCCAGGACGGGGCGCTGTTCGGCTCGATGAACATCTACGACAACACCGCCTTCCCGCTGCGCCAGCACACCGACAAATCCGAGGAGGAGATCGGCGAGATCGTCAACCGCCGGCTCAAGGAGGTGGGCCTCGCCGAGGCGACCTACAAGATGCCGAACGAGCTCTCCGGCGGCATGCGCAAGCGCGCCGGCTTCGCCCGGGCGCTGGTCCTCGAACCGGCGATCGTGATGTTCGACGAGCCGGACTCGGGGCTGGATCCGGTGCGCACGGCGCTGCTCTGCGAGCTGATCCGCGAGGTCCACGCCGAGAACGGCGGCTGCTACCTGGTGATCAGCCACGACCTCGGCACGGCGCGCCGGATCGCCGACTTCATCGCCGTGCTGTGGAGCGGCAAGATCGTCGAGTCAGGACCGAAAGAAGAGCTGTTCGACTCGAGCAATCCATTCGTCAGCCAGTTCCTCAACGCGGACGTCAGCGGCCCGCTTTCGATGGACTGAGCGGGGCCGTCTCTCGGCGGCCCGGTTATGAAAACCAATCTCGATCGGTTGGGCCGGCGGATTGGTTCGTCATGGCGGCGAGTACGGCCCGCTGGTCCGCGCTGCGGTGGGGAGTGCGATGTGGCGGGGGACC
>DATAEW010000043.1:0-18735 GCA_036257815.1 Solirubrobacterales bacterium | reverse complement strand
GATCGCACTACGCAGCGGGGATGCATCACCCAGCTGTGGAGTCAGAGCCCCAGGATCTGTGCCTTCTTGGCGCTGAACTCCTCCTCGGTGAGGATGCCCTGGTCTTTCAGCTCGCCCAGCTGCTTGAGCTGGTTGATCAGCGAGTCCCCGCTGGCGGGAGCAGGGGCCGGGGGAGGGGCGGGGGCCGCCGGCTGCGCTTCCGCCTGGGCGCCTTCCTGCTGGGCCCAGCGCGATTCCTGGCGGCGGCGGACCCGGCCGCCGACGGCGGTCGCGGTGCCGGCGACGACGGCGGTGCGGGCGACGCCTCTGAGCAGTCCTGGCATTGGCTTCTCCTTCTCTAGTCGGTCTCGGCCGCGTCGAGCACGGCGAGCAGGTCTTGGACGGGGATGCGGCCGCTGGCGACGAGCTGACCGCCGGAGCGGCGGACGGCGGCCGCGAAGGGCGCCGCCCAGGTGTTCTCGAAGACGAGCAGGGCGGCCGAGGTGCCGGGCTCCAGGGCACCGGCGGCCTCGCTGACGTCCTCGTCGGAGAGCAGCCCCGAGGAGGCGCCCTCGAAGATCGCCAGCTCGGTGACCTCGCCGCCGAGGTCGGCAAGCTCGAGGCCGGAGACAATCCCGTCCTCGTCCTTGGCGATGAAGGCCAGGTCGATGATCCGGATCAGGCCGCGGTCGACGAGGTCGACCAGGTGAGGGGCCACCTCGCCGTTCGGCTGGCGGCCGGGCCACTCCACGAGCAGGTAGTCGATCGGTCCCAGTTCACTGACGTCTTCGGCGCTCATCCCGCTCCCTTCGTCGGCCTTCAAGGTGAGCCGGACAACTACCCGGCCGAACGAGAGTAATTGCTGTCGGTGCTGCCGTGGGACTTTGTGGCTTCGCGACTGCGGGGCGACAGTCTGATCGATTGACGAAAGGACTCTTTACTTATCCCGGAAAGCAAATAGAGTTCTCCTGGCGAGCAGCCTCCAAGGCTGCCGGCTCAGAAGTGGTACCGAGCCGTCCCGCCCTTCCCAAGGAGATTTCAGATGGAGATCGGTCAGGGCTCGAGATCACCTGCCGGAGGCGAGCGTTCCGGCTGGATCGCATTCGCGGGCGTGATGATGGTGATCCTCGGCAGCCTCGATGTGCTCTGGGGGCTGGCGGCGATCCTCAACGACGAAGTGGTCGTGGTCGGCGGTCACGGCGCGCTGATCTTCGACCTCACGACCTGGGGTTGGGTCCAGCTGATCGTCGGTGCCCTGGTCGGACTCACGGGCCTCGGTCTGCTCGTCGGCAACGAGATGGCTCGGGTCCTCGGAATCTCCCTCCTGGCGATCAATGCCGTCCTGCAGGTCGTCTGGTTCCCCGCGGCACCGCTGTGGGCGTTCCTGATGATCGTCCTCGACGCCGTGATCATCTACCAGCTCATGGTCAACTGGACTGAGGAGGCATGACGATGCCGCTTGCGGACATCAGCTTCGGCGAAGGACTGCTCTTCATCTTCGAGTTCTTCCTTCTGTTTGCCTGGATCTGGATCCTCATCTCGATCCTCGGCGATCTCTTTCGCGACCACGAGCTGTCGGGAGTGGCGAAGGCAGTCTGGGTGTTCTTCCTGGTCTTCCTGCCGTTCCTCGGCGTGCTGCTCTATCTGATCGTTCGCGGCAACGGGATGCGCGACCGCACGATCAAGGCCCAGGCCGACACGAAAAGGGAGTTCGACAGCTACGTCCGCGAGCAGGCTCATGCCGGTTCTCCCGCGGACGAACTCCACAAGCTCGTCGAGCTGAAAGAAAAAGGAGCGCTCAGCGCCGAGGAGTTCGACCAGGCGAAGGCGAAACTGCTGGCCTAACTGGCCGCTGAAAGCGACGAGCGTGCCCGCCAAGCTCGTCTTTGTCGGGCACGCAACCGTCGCGGTAGATCTCGACGGCACCAGGTTTCTCACCGATCCCTTCCTGCGGAGCGGGCTCGGGCCGCTTCGCAGGCACGGCGCGACGACGCCCCATGCGGCCCTCCGGGACCTCGACGCGATCCTGATCTCGCACCTGCATCGCGATCACGCCGACCTCCCGTCTCTGCGCCGGCTTGGAGATCTGCCGATGCTCGTGCCGCCAGGCGCCGGCGACTTCTTCGAGCGCCGGGGTTTCCGGTCGGTATCCGAGCTGGCGCCCGGCCACTCCACTCAGGTCGGGGCGGTGACGGTCACCGCCGTCGAGGCCGTGCACGATGGCGAGAGGAGGGGTTCCCGCGACGCGCGGTCGATCGGTTTCCTGCTCTCCGGCGGGCAGCGGATCTACTTCGCCGGGGACACGGATCTCTTTGACGGCATGAGCGCCCTGCGGCGAATCGACCTGGCGTTGTTGCCGATCTGGGGGTGGGGTCCGAACCTCGGCCCGGGGCACATGGATCCCGAGCGAGCGGCACGTGCGGCAGCGCTGATCGAACCCAGGATCGTCGTGCCCATCCACTGGGGGACGCTCTACCCGAGGCTCCTGCATCGCCTGCGTCCGAGGCCGCTGAGCGATCCACCGCTCGAACTCGCGAGGTGGATGGCGCAGCTGGCGCCTCAGGTAGAGCTGCGGGTGCTCGCGGTGGGTGAGTCCACCGCGGTCGAGTAGGCGGCGTGCCCGAGCGCTCCGAGCCAACCGCGAAATATCCGGTGGACCGCTTCGGCGCCGATCACCTCTCCCTCGGGCCAGTCGAGATCGGTGGGGTGCAGGACGAAGGGAAACGATTGAGTCCCGCCCAGTCCGCCGTGGGAGCCGACCAGCTCCTCGAAGGCCGAAACCTCGCCGGCCTGCGGGTCGAAGGCGCTGTTGATCATCAGGTCGGCACAGTGGGGGAAGCCGTCGGTTCTCCGCACGTGCTCGGCGGCGTTGGCCCCAAACGGGGCGAGCGGGTCCTCGCCCTCGACGCGGTTGGCATCGAGATGGTGCGCGCCGCGCGGCCCGAGCACGACGGCGCCCTCTTGCTCCGATCGCACGAGGACGAACCCGATGCCCGGATGGCGGAGGAGGGCCGGCAGCAGATCGGGATGCAGGGAGCGCAGTCGCTCGAGCGAGACCCGCCCGGGCTCGCGCGGGAAGCTGACGAGGCCGAGGCACCCCGAGGCCATCACCGATAGCTCCGGGATGCCCCCTGCGTCGGTTGGCTCCCGGTCGCGAGCCTCCTCCCGCCCAAGCGCCACCGCGCCGCCGGAGCGCCGGCCCCGAGTCGCGATTCGAACGGTGCGCCCACCGGCCGTCTCATCGCGCGCCATCTCGGTCAGGCCGGTGTTGAGAAAGGCCAGGGCATCGTTCTCGCTGCTTTCGGCGGCGGCCACGCTGCCGGCGCCACAGGCCGCCCTGACCACCTGCTCGAGGGTCTCTCCGTAGCGGTCGCGGAAGGTTTCGCCCTGCGACTGGCCGTGGTCGGAGAGCACCACCAGCCGGTAGGGCCGCGGGGCGTCCGCGCAGGCCCGGGCGATCCTGGCGATCTGGCGATCGAGGTCGCGGAGCACGGCGAGGCTGTCGGAGCGTTCGATCCCGGAGTGGTGCGCCACCTCGTCATAGGCGAGAAAGGTCGTGTAGATCGTCGGTCGCCCGGCGAGGACGTCGCCGACCACGGCGGCGACCTGCAGGTCCCGCTGGACCACCGTCGCCCAGGCGCGGATCAGGGCATAGGCGCGGGTGCGCCCGATCCTCGGCCTGATGTCCTGGCGCACCTGCGCGCGCGCCGCGCGCCGCTCGCGGACCATGTCGACGAGGACCAGGACGATGGTCTTGGCGACGGCGGAGGGGCGCGCGAAATAGGCCGCGTAGTCGCGGCCGATCGGCCGGCGGCGGTGCAGCGCGGTGCTCATCGTCAGCATCGAGTGCGCGGCGTCGCCGGAGAGGATGTTCGCGCGACTGGCACCGCCGGCGTGCAGGAGGCCGCGACCGTTCGAGCGCCGCCGCTCGAGCTCTTCGGCATCGCGCGGGTGGTTGGTGACGATCGCCGCGCCGCGCTCCTTCTCCCACCAGCGGAAGGCTGGCATGTCCTCGTTCGAGCCGTGAAGCAGCCCCGCCTGGCAGGCGCCGGTCTGCGAGGACCAGTCGGTCTCCCAACGGCGCAAGCGGTGCGACCCGGCGCCCAGCCACCTCGCCAGGTTCGGGGCGCCGTCCGCGGCGAGCGCGCGCTCCAGGACGTCATGCGCGAGGCCGTCGATCTCGAGGAATGCCACGCCGGGGACGTCGGTCTCGACCACCGAATCGCGGCGGCGAAGCTGGCGCTTCACCACCTGCCGGTACCAGGCGTCGTCCTCGTCGATCGCCAGCAGCGAGAAGACGCCGCTGGTGACGGCCGCCAGGACGATCGTCACCACGACTCCCTGCAGCACTCCGCCGATCTGCGCATTGGGGAGAAGGTCGATCGCGAAGCTGACGAGCAGCCCGTTCAGGATGAGTCCCGCCGACCCGAGCGTGAGCACCGTGAGCGGCAGCGCCAGCCGGGAGAGCGCCGGCCACACGAGGGCGTTCAGAAGCCCGATCGCAGCGGCGGCGCCGAGCGCGGTCCCAGCTCCCTCCAAGACGAATCCGTCGATCAGGGCCGACAGCGCGAGCAGCGTCAGCGAGTCCAACAGGAGGACGAGGGCGACGCGCCAGATCACCCTTGGGCTCATGCCCCGGCACGCTCCGAGCGGATCGCGGCGATGGCCGACTCCAGGGAGGGGTAGAAGTGGTCTTTGTCGAGCGTGTCCATCAGCCCGTAGCGCAGCGTAAGTTGCTTGAGGCGATCGCGCAGCTCGACGAAGGCGAGGTGGACCCCCGCCGCGTTCAACTCGCGATCGAGCAGCTCGAGCATCTCCGCCGCGGTCACGTCGACGTCGGTGATCGCCTCGCACTGCAGGACGATCCACTCGGGTTCGCGCTGGCTCGCGAGTCGCCTGATTTCGTCCCGGAACCTGCCCGAGTTGGCAAAGAACAGTGGCGCCTCCCAGCGGTAGACGACGATGCCCGCGACCTCTTTGGCGTCTGGATAGGCGCTGAGGTCGTGCCATCCCTCCAATCCCTGCGGGCGTCCCAGAACGGCGCCGTGCGGCCACCAGTTGCGGCGGAAGAAGAGGATGATCGCCAGCAGGACCGCGACCACGATCCCCTGCAGGACGCCGAGGAGCACGACGCCGGCGCTGGCCACCAGGGACACACCGAGCGCGCTTCTGCGCATCTCGTAGTAGCGGCGCAGCAGCCTCAGATTCATCAGCGATAGCGCCGCGGCGATCACCACCGCCGCAAGCGCGGCCTGCGGCAGGTCGGCGAGCAGTGAGTTGAGGAAGAGAAGGAGGGCCGCGACGAGCCCGGCGCCGACCATGCCGGCCAGCTGGGTCTTTGCCCCCGACTGCTCGGCGACCGCGGTCCGCGAGCCGCTCGTCGAGACCGCGAAGCCCTGAAAGAAGCCGGCGGCCACGTTCGCCGCCCCGACCCCGATCATCTCCTGGTCGGGCTTGACCTCTTCTCCGCGCCGGGCCGCGAAGCTGGTCGCGGTCGCGATCGTGTCGGTCAGCGAGACCAGGGTGATGCCGAGCGCCGCCAGCAGCAGCGCCGGGATGTCGCCGGCATTCGTCCAGGGAAGTCCAGGGGCGGGCACTCCCTGGGGCAGGGATCCAACCGTCGCGACCCCGTGGTCGGCCAGGCCGAAGAGCGCCGAGACGACCGTGGCCGCGACGACTCCCACGAGGATCGCCGGCAGGCGCTTGGTGAGGAGCGGGAGAACGAGCAGGATGCCGAGGACGGCGAGGCCGAGCACGAGCGTGGCGGTGTGGGTCTGGCCGAGACCTTCCACGAACGCCTTCAGCTCGGAGAGGAACGAGTCGGCGTCAGTCGAGAATCCGAACAGCTTCGGCAGCTGCCCGACGATGATCGTGATCCCGAGGCCGTTCATGTAGCCGACCTGCACCTCCTTGGAGAGCAGGTCGGCGACGAACCCGAGCTTGCCGAGGCCGAGACCGATCTCGATCAGACCGACGAAGATCGCGAGCATGCCCGCCAGGGCGATCGCCGACCCCGGGTCTCCCACGACCAGCAACGGCGTGATCGACGCGAGGATCAGGGGCGAGATCGAGGAGTCGGGCCCGAGCACCAGGACCCGCGAGGGCCCGAAGAGGGCGTAGCCAACCAGGCAGGCGATCGTCGTGTAGAGGCCGGTGACCGCCGGCAGGCCGGCGAGCTCCGCGTAGGCCATGCCCTGAGGCACGAGGATCGCGGCAAGCACGACCCCGGCCACCAGGTCGGGGCGAACGGACGGGCCCGGATACGCTCGGATGAGCTTGGTCCCGGGCACCCAGCGGTTTAGTCGATGCGGCGGCATGGAGTTCGGGGATGGCACCTTCCCATGAAGCATCCAATTGCGAGCTCGAGGCGTCGCTAGGCAGCCGGGCTTTTGCGTCGCCGCTTCTCCTTCAGCTCGCGGCTCTTCAGCTTGGCGTCGGCGTAGGACGAGCCCACAAGCACCTTGCCGCCGCTCCAGCCGAAGACCCAGGAGACGAGGACGACGGCGAAGAGGACGTTCCAGGCCGAGGTGACCAGCTGCTGGCTGATCGAGTAGGCGGTGGCGGTCGCCGAGTCGGTCGAGCCGGAGAGCGCGATCGAGTTCATCGCCTGGGTAACGCCGACGCCGCCGGGCGTCGCCGAGAGCGAGTTGGAGATCGAGTTCGAGGCGGTGACCGTGGCGACGTTGTGGAAGCTGGCTGGAATTCCATAGGCGCCGAGGAAGACGGCGACGATCGCGAGCCGCGCCAGGTAGCTGCCGAGCGAGGGGGCGACGACGTCGAGCCCGAAGCGCCGGGGCTGACTGAGGACCGCGCCGCCCTGCGTCACCTGTGCGCGCAGCTTCGCCAGCTCCGGCCAGAAGACGCGGGCGAGGACGACGAGGAGGACCGCGCCGCCGATCAAGACCCCGACGACGAGGCCGGTGTGGTCGGCGAGGAAACCGAGCTTGACCGAGAAGGAACCGGCGACCGAGAGGAACAGGTAGAGGTAGAGCGCGAGGCTGAAGACGGTGAACGGGATCTTCTGGACGACCAGCCCAGAGAGCATCATCGGGAAGGTCGCGCCCGCGAACAGGGTGGTGAACATCAGCAGCATCACCCAGGTGCCGATGTTGGCCGGCAGGAAGCTGTTCAGCGCCACCGCGGTCGCGTAGGAGGCAAGCACGATCCGGTAGCTGACCCCGGGCCCGATCGGCGCCGCGCGCAGGATTCCGCACCAGGCCAGCGCCGCCAGCATGGTCTGGGCGCTCTGCAGGACGACGCCGGCGACGATCGCCCAGGCCGGGATCTCGCCGAGCTTGTCGAACAGTTCTTCGATCCACTCCCGCACCGGAATCCCGAGCAGGTCGAGGACGAGGATCGCCAGCGCGACGCCGCCGATCCAGAGGACGCTGCGGGTCAGCCGCCGGCCGAGTGACTGCGAGCGCATGCGCCCCAGCGTATTTGGGTCGCGATAGCCTGGAGCGAGCGGCGGCCCGGGTCGTTGGCTGATTTGTCGACGGCCATTCATCGCACGAGGACGAGGAGCACTTCGATGTCGGCTGAGCAGGTGGATTCGCGCCGGCTGGCCGCAATCGCCGCGTTGGCGAGCGCGGCGGTCCTCGCGATCCTCAGCATCGACATCGTCCTTTCGCAGTTTCCCCGCGGACTGATCGTGCTCGCCTGCCTCGCGATCGCGTTCGCGGCGGTCTGGTACGGCCTGACCCGAACCGGCGGCGCGAGGCTTCTGGGGTCGGGAGCAGCGATCCTGGCGGTGGCGGCGATCGTTGCCGTGTTGATCGCCGACGGCGATCATCTCGCGCAGGCTCTGGTGATCGTGGTGGCCGTGGGGCTGGCGCTCGGGGCGACGCGATCGGCCTTCAGGGTCCACGTCCCGCTCGACCCGGCGCCGGACCCCCAACGCCCCGTGCTCTTCTACAACCCCAAGTCGGGCGGAGGGAAGGCAGAAAAGTTCCACCTGGCCGAGGAGGCGCGGGCGCGTGGCATCGAGCCGATCGAATTGACGCTCGGCACCGACCTCGAGCAACTCGTACGGGGCGCGGTCGCCGCTGGAGCCGACGCGCTGGCGATGGCCGGCGGCGATGGCTCCCAGGCCGTCGTGGCCATGGTTGCCGCCGACCGGGACCTGCCCTATGCCTGCATCCCCGCCGGGACCCGCAACCACTTCGCGCTCGACCTCGGGGTCGACCGCGACGACGTCGTCGGCGCCCTCGACGCCTTCGTCGGCGGTCGCGAAAAGAGGGTCGATCTCGCCGAGGTCAACGGCCGGGTGTTCGTCAACAACGTCTCGATCGGCCTCTACGCCCAAGCCGTCCAGCGCGAGGGCTACCGGGAGGCGAAGCTGCGGACCATCCTCGACACGCTGCCCGAGGTGCTGGGGCCCGAGGGCAAGGGGCTGGAGCTGCGCTGGAGCGGGCCCAGAGGGCCCGAGCGTTCCTCGGGCGCGGCGATCCTCGTCTCCAACAACCGCTACCGGCTCGGGCATGCGGTCGGCTCGGGCACCCGGCCGAGGATCGACAGCCGGCTGCTCGGGATCGCCGTTGCTTCCCCGCCCGGCGGAGGCCAGCGGTTGGCCGAGCGCCCCTGGCGGGAGTGGTCCTCTCCAGCTTTCGAAGTCGACGCGGACGGGCCGATCGCGGCGGGCATCGACGGCGAGGGCGTGACTCTGGACGCGCCGCTCCGCTTCAGGGTCCTGCCGGCGGCACTGCGGGTGCGGATCGCCGCGGCGCACCCCGGAGCCTCTCCCTCGGCGGCGATGCCCGAGAGCGCTTGGGAGACCGTGCGTGCTCTGGCGCGGATCGCGATCGGGGGATCGCGGAGGGAACAGCCTCAGGGCGAGGATCGTCGGCCACGATGAGCCGGTTGCTCAGCGAGGCGAAGGCGATCGACGGTGCCATCTACGAGGCGATCGCCGCCAGCGACACGCCCCGGCTGGACAGCGCCATGCGCCGCCTCTCCCGCGCCGCCGATCACAGCAAGCTCTGGTTCGCCGTCGCGGCCGCCTTGGCTCTCCTCGGCGGGCGCGGCGGCCGGCTCGCGGCTCGGAGGGGCCTCCTCTCGCTCGGCATCGCCTCCGGCTTCGCCAACCTCCTCGCCAAGCCGCTGACCACCCGCCGGCGTCCGGCAAGACAGGAAGCCGAGGAGCTTGCCCGGCGCCATGTGCAGATGCCGCGCTCGAGTTCCTTTCCCTCCGGCCACTCCGCCTCGGCCTTCGCCTTCGCCACCGCCGCAGGCGCCGCCCAGCCATCGCTCTCGGCGTCGCTGCGGATCCTGGCGATGCTGGTCGGATACTCCCGAGTCCACACCGGGGTGCACTACCCGGCGGACGTGCTCGCCGGTGCGTTGATCGGGGTGAGCGCGGCGGAGGTGGCTGCCTGGACCGTTTCCGACTGAGCTAGCTTGGGCCCCTGTCGCGGGGTCGGGCTCAATGACTATCGGTGTGCCTCAGAAACTACGGGATAGTCGAACCACCACCTTGTGTATGGGGCAGTCCTGCGCAGGAGTCCCAAATCGCAGGCCTACCCGACTGGTCCTGGGCGGGACGCCGGCGTCGACGTACCCTCAGACCTCGGCCGACCCCACCCGAGCGCGGCTGGCTGGCAAAGAGCCATTTACCGACAGTGGTAGGCTGTTCAGATTCAGCGAGGAGGGGTGGTTTCGCTGTATGACGTTCTAGGAGCCCCGTAGGCGCGTAGCGCGCTTAAGGAGGCTCACATGCGTAGGAAGACGCTGGCAATGGCGCTCACCGTAGGCGCTTTGACGATTCCGGTGTCATCGGCTTTTGGAGCGCCAGACTTCGGTCCCGGCAACAGCAGCAAGGGGCCAAACGATGGTGGTGCCAAGTGTCATGCACCCGGTCACGGCACCGGCCCTGGGTCCAACGAACCAGTTCCCGGCTGCAAGGGCACGTAGGAAGGAAGGGCCCGCCCTATTGGGGGCGGGCCCGCCACAGCCACGGCCTGAAGATCTCCAGGCCGTCCCAGCCGCTTGACGGCGGACCGCTTTTCACTATAGTCACATATAAGTGAAATGACGGAGGCGGCGGCGACAGAGAAGCGGCAATACCGGATGAACGTCCGGGCGCAGCGCTCCGAGGAGACGGCCGAGCGGATCCGCGAGATGGCGTTGGAGCGTTTCCTGTCCCGGTCCTATGACGAGGTGACGCTTGCCGAGGTCGCCGAGGCGGCCGGAGTAACCGTCCCCACCCTGATCGCGCATTTCGGGCGCAAGGAGGACCTGTTCGCGACCGTGCTGGAAGATTGGGGCGGTCGCATGGTCGCGTCGCGGGACGAGGCTCCGGTCGGCGATCACGCGGGCGCGATCCGCAACCTGCTCGACCACTACGAGAGCGAAGGAAAGCGCATCCTTCACCTCCTCGCCGAGGAGGATCGGTTCCCGGCCGTCCGCGCGCTGACGGATGAGGGGCGGAAATTTCACCGGGAATGGGTCGAGCGGATCTTCGAGCCGAGCCTGAGATCGCTCCGGGACGCCCGCCGGGGGCAGCTCGTGGTCCAGCTGATCGTCGCCACCGACCTGCTCGCCTGGAAGCTGATGCGCCTCGACATGAAGCTGTCGCGCCGCCGCACCGAAGCGGCGATCGCGCAAATGGACGATGCGCTGACCGAAGGTGGCTGATGGCACGCGTGCTGATCTACACCTCCCCCGGCTCGGGACATGTCTACCCGCCGATCGCCACCGCGATCGCTCTGCGGGAGCGCGGACACGGCGTCAGCGTGCGCACCGCGAGCGGAAGCGTAGGGGCGATCGATCGGCTCGGCCTGTCCGCCGCGCCGATCGATCCGCGCATCGAGGCGCTGCCGCTCGAGGACTGGAGAACGCGCACCTCGATTGGCGCCCTCGTGTCGGCATGTGACACCTTTGCCAAACGGGCGCGCTACGAGGTCCCCGATCTGCAGGCTGCGATCGAGGCAGAGCGTCCAGACCTCATCTGGGTCGACACCAACGCCTGGGGCGCGGCTGTGGTGGCCGAGGCCTCCGGGGTGCCCTGGGCCCACTACATGCCGCATCCACACCCCGCACCGGCCCGTGGCGTTCCGGCCTTCGGGCCGGGCTTTGCCCCTTCCACGAGTCGGCTTGCACGTCTTCGCGACACCGCCATGACCGCACTGAAGCCCCTTGCTTTCCGCTCGTTCATGCGCAGCCACAACCACCGTCGCGCGGCTCTCGGCCTGACAGCGCTCGAAGGCATCGAAGACCACTATCTGGTTGCCCCGCTGCTGATCCAGTTCTCGGCGGAACCATTCGAATACCGGCGCGAGTGGCCGGCGAACGTGCGGCTCGTCGGCCCGGCGCTCTGGGAGCCACCCGGCCCTGCGCCACCGTGGCTCGCCGCCGAGAAGCGTCCGATCATCCTGGTCACGGCCTCGACGGAGTTCCAGGACGACGCAAAGTTGATCAGCGGCGCGCTCGAGGCCTTTGCCGACCTGCCCTGCGCCGTGATCGCCACCAGCGCCGCTCACGATCCGGGTGACTTCGACGTTCCGGCCAACGCCAGGGTCGAGCGCCGTCTCCCACACCGGCCGATCTTGCGACGAGCCGCCGCCGTGATCTCCCACGGGGGCATGGGCACCACCCAGAAGGCGCTCGCGGCGGGCGTACCCGTGTGCGTGGTCCCGTTCATACGCGACCAGTTCGAGGTGGCGCGCCGGGTCGAGCACTGCGGCGGCGGCACGATGCTGGCGGCCAGGCGCCTCCGTCCTGACCGGCTGCGCAGCGCGGTCGAGGGAGCGATCGCCTGCCGGAAGGGCGCCGAGCGGGTTCGCGACGCCTTCGGGCGAGCCGGAGGCGCGGAGGCGGCGGCTTCGGCGCTCGAGGGTCTGCTGGCGCCTGAGCGCCAGGAGATCGAGGCCAGGCGATGAAACCGACGGTCGACGTCGATCTCTACGCGGACAGCGTCGTCGAGGACTCAGCGGCCGCGTTCCAAAGGATTCGCGACGCCGGTCCGGTTGTTTGGCTGCCGCGAAACCGGATGTGGGCGATGGGGCGGTATGAGGACGTGCGCGAGGCGCTGCGAGACGACGAGCTGTTCACCAGCGATCGCGGCGTTGCCGCGAATTCACTCATCAACCTCACCGGGCGTAAGTCCATCCTGTTCAGCAACGGCGAGACGCACGCCATTCGCCGCCAGGTGCAGATGCGATCCCTCGGCGCGAAAGCGCTCGCTCAAACCGCCGACCGCCTCGACGTGGAGGCCGATGCGATCGTCAAGAACCTGGTCGGGGTTGGTGAGTTCGACGCCGTACGGGACTTCTCCAACGGCCTGCCCGTCCGGGTCGTGGCCGACCTGATTGGCCTCCGCGTCTCCGGCGATCGACTGCTGGAGTGGGCCGCGACGGCCTTCGACCAGCTTGGCCCATTCAACCGTCGCTGGTGGGGTTCCGGCCCGAGATCGATCGGTCTGTACGTCCACATGCTGCGGCTGAATCGCGCACGTCTCGTCCCCGGAAGCTGGGCGGCCAATGTGTTCGACGCCGCTGACCGCGGCGAGATCGGGCATTTCGAAGCGCGGATGATGGTCATCGACTTCGTTGCTCCGGGCCTGGACACGACGATCCTCGCCACCACTCACATGCTCTGGCTGCTTGGCCGCAATCCGGAGGTGTGGCAGCGCCTCCGGCAGGACCCGGCGCTGATCCCCGCGGCGGTCGTAGAGGCGGTGCGCATCTCCTCTCCGGTTCGCTGCTTCACCCGCCGCGTGAGCCACGACGCCGAGCTCGGCGGCGTCAACCTTCGCCGCGGCGATCGCGTCGCGATGCTCTTCGGATCGGCGAACATGGACGAGCGTCGCTACCCGGACCCCACCCGTTTCGACCTCGATCGCCCGCCGGGCGGCAACCTCGGCTGGGGCAACGGGCCGCACACCTGCATCGGCATCCACCTCGCGAAGTTGGAGATGCAGGCGCTGCTTCGAGCGCTGGTGGCATCCGTCGAGACGATCGAGACCGTCGAGCACCCGCCGCGGATCCGGAACAACACCTTGCAGGGGATCGCCGCCTTGCCTGTTCAATTGGCTTGATTTGGGCCAGCGGATTTCTCCCCGCGTGCGATCAGCGCGGCGAGGCGCGCGGGCGCATCGGCAGCTCTACGCCGCGCTCGGCAAGCCGCTGAGCGGCGGGCTCTCGGCGCCAGGTAGCGTCTCGTCGGTGAGCAATGGATGGATCAATGTCGGTGACGCCGAGCGCGTTGCCGCGGAGGTGCTCGAGGCTGGGCCGTTGGGCTATTTCGCCGGCGGCGCCGGCGAGGAGTCGACGCTGCGCGAGAACGTCGAGGCGTGGCGGCGCTGGCGGCTGCGGCCGCGGGTCCTGGTCGACGTCAGCGAGGTGGGGACCGAGGTCGAGCTGCTCGGCGGGCCGCTCACGATGCCTGTCCTCGTCGCCCCGGTCGCCTACCAGCGGCTCGCCCACGCCGACGGTGAGATCGGCATGGCGACGGCGGCCGCGGAAGCGGGGACGGCGATGTGCCTTTCGACCCTGGCGACCGAGCGTCCCAACGACGTCGCCACCGCGGCACCGCCGGGCCGGCGCTGGTTCCAGCTCTACCCGTTCCGCGACGAGGCGGTGACCCGGGCGCTGACCGACGAGGCGATCGGCGCCGGCTTCGAGGCGATCGTCCTCACCGTCGACGCCCCCCCGGGGGGCAACCGCGAGCGGGACCGGCGCAACGGCTTCCGCCTGCCGCAGGCTCTCGGCGTGCCGAGCCTGGTCGCGGCGATGGGGGAGCGCAAGCTGACGATCGAGGAGACGTTCGACCTGATGAGCCGGGCGCTGACCTGGTCGGACCTCGAGGACCTCGCTTCCGAGCTCACGGTGCCGGTGATCGTCAAGGGGATCCTGACCGCCGAGGACGCGATGCTGGCGGTCGAGCACGGCGCCGCCGCGATCGTCGTCTCCAACCACGGCGGCCGCCAGCTCGATCGCTCGCTGGCCACCGGCGATGCCCTCGCCGAGGTGGTCGACGCGGTCGAGGGGCGAGTGCCGGTCCTGGTCGACGGCGGCATCCGCCGCGGCGTCGACGTGGCGATCGCCCTGGCTCTCGGCGCCGACGCGGTGCTGGTCGGCCGGCCCGCCGTCTGGGGCCTCGCCGCCGCCGGCCGCTCCGGTGTCCTGCGGGTGCTCGAGCTGCTGCGCGCCGAGCTGGCCCTGACCCTTGCCCTCTGCGGCTGCAGCTCGCCGGCCGGGCTGACCCGCGCGCACGTCCGGCGGGCACCGGCCGCCCCCGTATATTCGGGCAGATGACCTCTCCGGTCGGTTGATAGATGGCTCAGCGGATCCCCCGAGACGAGTCGCTGAGCCGTGTCCACGGCGTCGGCGCGCTGTTCGCCGCCGCCTACGGCAACGTCGGCTCCTCGATCTACTACGCGCTCGGCGTCACCGCGGCCTTCGCCCTCGGCCTGACCCCGATCGCCTTCGTCGTCTCGGGCCTGATCTTCGCCTTCACCGCCGCCACCTACGCCGAGGCGACGGTGATGTACCCGGAGGCCGGCGGTTCCTCCAGCTTCGCCCGCCACGCCTTCAACGAGCTGGTCAGCTTCGTCGCCGCCTGGGGCCAGATGCTCAACTACACGATCACGGTCGCGATCTCGGCCTTCTTCGTGCCCCACTACCTGGCGGTCTTCTGGCCCTGGCTCGGCGACAGCCCGGGTGACATCGTCGGCGGCGCGGCGCTGATCGTCGGTCTCGCCCTGATCAACGTCCGCGGCACCGAGGAGTCGGCGAAACTCAATCTGATCCTCGCGGTCGCCGACCTCGCCACGCAGGTGGTCCTGGTCGGGATCGGCCTGGTCCTGGTCTTCGACCCCCAGGTCCTGGTCGACAACGTCCACCTCGGCGTCGCCCCGACCTGGAGCGACTTCGCGCTCGGCATCGCGGTCGGGATGATCGCCTACACGGGGATCGAGACGATCTCCAACATGGCCGAGGAGGCGCGCGAGGCGTCGCGGACGATTCCCCGCAGCGTCGGGCTCGTGGTCGCTGCGGTGCTCGGCCTCTACCTGCTGATCCCGGTCGTCGCCCTCTCGGCGATGCCGGTGGTCAGGGACGCCGCCGGCCACTACACGACCGCGCTGGGCTCGCAGTTCGCCGACGACCCGATCCTCGGCATCGTCGAGAACCTCGGGCTCTCCTCGGGCCCGACCGAAGCCCTGCGCTACTACGTCGGCGTGCTCGCCGCGGTGATCCTGCTGATCGCCACCAACGCCGGGCTGATCGGCGTCTCCCGCCTCACCTACTCGATGGGCCAGCACCGCCAGCTGCCGGAGGGCCTGCGCCAGGTGCACCCCAAGTACCGCACCCCCTACATCGCGATCCTGATCTTCGCCGGGATCGCGATCCTCACCCTGCTGCCGGGGCAGACCGACTTCCTGGCGACGATGTACTCGTTCGGCGCCATGCTCTCGTTCACGATCGCCCACGTCGCGGTGATCCAGCTGCGGCGCGGCAAAGCCGACCTCGAGCGGCCCTGGAAGCCGGCGGGGAACGTGCGCGCCTTCGGCTTCGAGCTGCCGCTGACCGCCGTCCTCGGCGGCCTCGGCACCTTCGCCGCCTGGATCGTGGTGATGGCCCTGAACCCCCGCACGCTCTTCGTCGGCACCGCCTGGATGCTGCTCGGGATCGCCGTCTACGTGCTCTACCGGCGCAACCAGCGGCTGCCGCTGACCGAGACCGTGAAGGTCGTGCTGCCGGAGCCGCTGGGGGTGGAGGAGGTCGAGTACAACAGCGTCCTGGTCGCCTTCGAGGACGACGAATCGTTCTCGGCCGAGATGGTCGCCACCGCGGTCAAGCTGGCCTCCAAGCGGCGCCGCGGGATCCACGTCCACTCGATGCTCACGGTGCCGACCCACCTGCCGCTGAACGCGGAGATGCCCGAGGGGGAGGGAGAAGCGCAGCGCAAGATCGAGCAGGCGAAGCTGATCGGCGGCCAGCGCGTGACCGGGCACGTCGCCCGGGTGCGTCCCGGCCAGGCCGGCTACTCGGTGGCCGAGGAGGCGAAGCTGATCAAGGCGGCGGCGATCGTCGTCGGGCTGCGCTACCGCGGTCACGTGCCGCAGTACGACAAGACCCTGCAGACGATCCTCGGCGAGCGGCCGTGCCGGGTGATCGTCGTCTCCGAACCGCCCGTTCAGTCGGCCGCCGTCCCGACCCCGGCGCTGGCCGAGGTGACCTGATGTACAGGGCGACGGTGCGAGGGTTCTCGCTCGTCTTCGTCGGGCTCGGGCTGGCGGTGCTGGCGGTCACCCTGGCCAATGGCGGCGGGCCGGTGTCGGTGGGCGTGCTGATGGGCATCGCCTTCATCGCCATCGGCCTCGGCCGCCTCTGGGTCGCCTCGAGGATCGAGCGGTGAAACGCAGCCTCGGGGTGCCCTGGCTGTTTGCCGCCGCCTACTCGGCGGTCGGCTTCTCGATCTACTTCGCGCTCGGCGTGGTCGCCGAGCGCGGCCTCGGACTGACGCCGCTGATCTTCCTCGCCGCCGGCCTGCTCTTCGGACTCACCACGCTGAGCTACGTCGAGGGCGGGGCGATGTTCCGCGAGCGCGGCGGCTCCTCGACCTTCGCCCGCCATGCCTTCAACGAGCTGGTCGCCTTCATCGCCGGCTGGGCGATCCTCATCGACTACCTGATCGTCGTCGCCCTGGCGGCGATCTCGGTGCCGCACTACCTCGAGCCGATCTCCGGCGGGATCGCCCACCCCGGTTGGGAAATCGGCCTCGCCGCCGTGGTCATCGCCGCGGTCTGCGGGCTCAACATCCTCAACATCACCGGCCGCGAGAGGCAGCTCGCCCTGGCGCTGCTGGCGCTTGCCGACCTTGCCCTGCAGCTGGCGGTGATCGTCGTCGGCCTGCTGGTCGTGCTTCAGCCGGAGCGGCTGACCGAGCACGTCCAGCTGTTCGGAGAGCCGAGCCTGCGCGACATCGTCTACGCCGCGGTCGTGGCGATGCTCGCCTACGCGGGGATCGAGGCCGCCTCCGACCTGGCGCCGGATATCGAAGTCGGTCGGCAGGAACTGAAGCGGATCGCCTCCCTGGCGGCCTTCGCGGTGCCGCTCGTCTACGCCGGGATGGCGGCGGTGGCGCTGATGGCGGTGCCGGTGGTGGCCGGCCCGCAGGGTCCGGAGACCGCGCTCGGCGGCAAGTACCTGGAGGAGCCGGTGCTGGGCGTCGTCTCCGCCTATGACCCGAGCTGGGTGGCGGACACGATGCGATGGATGGTGATGATCGTCGCCGTCCCGGTCCTCTTCTGGGCCGCCAACACCTCGATGCTCGGCGTCTCCCGGCACATCTACACGCTGGCGATCAACCGCCAGATCCCCAGCTGGCTCGGCAAGCTGGAGAAGCGCCGGGCGACTCCGTACGTGGCGATCACGATCTGCGGCCTGATCGCCGTCTGCCTGGTGATCCCGACCAACGTCAAGCTGCTGGCCGGCATCTACGCCTTCGGCGCCACGCTGGCGATCACGATCGCACACCTCTCGATCATCCGCCTGCGGGTAAGCGAGCCGGAGCTGCGGCGCCCGTTCACCATTCCCTTCGGGGTCTCCTGGCGCGGCTTCGAGCTGCCGCTGCCGGCGCTTCTCGCCGCCGCCCTCAGCGCCCTGGCCTTCCTCAGCGTCCTCGCCTTCCACTCCACCGCCCGCTGGGTGGGGCTCGGCTGGATGGCCTTCGGGCTCACCTTCTACGTCATCTACCGCAAGCTGATCGAGGGGACGACCCTGACCAAGCGCGTCTCGGTGCCCGAGCACGCGCTGACCAAGCAGGTCCCGGAGATCGAGTTCGGAAACATCCTCGTGCCGGTTTTCGGCACCAAGCTCGACGACGACATCGTCGCCACCGCCGGCCGCCTCGCCGCGGCCGAGCAGGAGCAGTCCGACGGCAAGGGGGCGGAGGCACGGCTCGACGTGGTCTACGTGATCGAAGTGCCGCTGACCCTGCCGCTGGATGCCGAGCTGCCCCCGGAGCGCGAGGCCGAAGCGCGGCGGGCGTTGCAGCGGGCGCGCGAAGTGGGGGAGGAGTACGAGGACGTCGACGTGACCACGGACGTGATTCGCGCCCGCAAGGTCGGCGCCGGGATCCTCGAGGCGGCGAGGCGCAGCGGCGCCGAGGCGATCGTGATCGGCGGCGAGCCGCCGACGAAGATCCGCGGCGGGGCGACGATCGGGGGCATCGGCGCCGCCAAGCCGGAGGAGATCGGCGCCGCCACCGAGTACGTGTTGAAGAAAGCTCCCTGCCGAGTCCTGCTGACCGCTCCGCCCGAACCCGAGTAGCTCGACCCATCTAGTATCCGCGCCATGTTCATCCTGATCGTCGGCTGCGGGCGCGTTGGATCCTCGGTGGCGCGGGCGATGCTGCGCGAGGGACACACCGTTTCCTGCCTGGACGAGGACCCCGAGTCGCACGCCCGGCTCGAGGTCGGGCTGGAGAAGAGCTGGGAGGACCTGGGCGGCCAATTCACCGTCGGCGCCGGGCTCGAGGCGGAGGCCCTGGTTGCCGCCGGGATCGAGCACGCGGATGCCTTCATCGCCTCGACCGACGGCGACAACACCAACATCGTCATCTCGCAGATCGCCCAGCGCCGGTACCAGGTGCCGACCGTGATCGCCCGCGTGCTCGACCCGCTGCGGGCCGAGTGGTACCAGCGCCAGGGGCTGAACACGGTCTGCCCGACCCGGGTCGCGATCGACCTGCTCGAGGGCGAGGTCCGCAACGCCGCGGGCCGCGGCGCCTCCCCCGACGACACGCCGGCAGCGG
>DATAEW010000038.1:0-30349 GCA_036257815.1 Solirubrobacterales bacterium | reverse complement strand
CCACGACCTTCACGACCGGCCACGACCCGGTTACGTCTTTGGCTTTTCCTTTGGCGGCAGCGGCGGGAAGAGGCCGGCGTTGTATTCGGCGAAGGGGAGGAAGGTGGCGCGGCGGAGCTTGAGGCGCAGGGTGTTGGTGGTGCGGGGATAGAGGCTGAGGTCGTAGGGGTTGCCGCGGCCGAAGCCGGTGTAGTAGACGAACATCCGCACCCGCGGGCGCTTGGCGATCCAGGCGACGAGCTGTTTGACGAAGCGCGGTTCGTCTTCGCCTGAGACCGCCCACTCGGTGATCGCCACCGGCTTGCCCTTCCACTGTTTGCCGGCGTAGAACCGGGCGAGGTCTTTCCAGACCGGGTATTGAGAGTAGAAGTCGGTGCCGACCCAGTCGACCCAGCGGCGGCCGGGCCAGAAGTTGCCGGGGAAGTTGCCCTTGACCCGCGGCGAGCCGCCCGGCAGCGTGCTCCAGATGGTGCTCACCGGCGCCGGCGGCAGGACTTCGGGGTTCGGCCCCTTGGTGCGGTTGAGCGGGGGCAGCCCGATTTCGGCCAGCGTCGCGTCGATCCCTTCCAGCGTCTGCCCGCCGCGGACGATCGCGACGATGCGCCGGAAGGCCTGCTTGTACCAGTAGGCGGTGTGTTCGCCTTCTTTTTGGGTCCCGTCGCAGCCGATCGCCGACCAGACGTTGAGGCAGCGGTTGGGCTCGCCCAGCGGTCTGATGTAGGCGGGGAGGCCGTACTTGGCGAAGAAGGCGTTGAGCTGCAACAGGTAATCGTCGCCCGCCCCGAGCGCGATCTGCTCCGGCGTGATCAGCTCGGCCAGCGTCTGGTCGTCGGCGGCGGAGATGTGGAGGACCGGGCGGGTCCCGGTTTCCCGCCAGCGTTCGAAGGCGCCGTTGAGGTTGTTGCCCCAAGGGTGGAAGGTCTCCAGCAGCGCCGGGTGCTTGCCGGCCAGGGAGACGAATTCGTTGAATTCTTCGGTCGTGCCGCGGTCGCTGACCCCGAGCAGGACGTCGGGCTTGGGCGGCACCAGGCTCAGCGCCGAGGCCTGCCCGACGGAGAAGGCCAATGCGGTGAGGATCGCCGCCACGGCCGTGATGGCGGCCCGGGCCGGTCTCGCTCGCTTGCCTCTGGGTCGGTTCCTAGGCGCTTTCCAGCACATCGCTCATCCTTCGCGGTTCGATGTCCAGCGCCTGCACGTCGGCGGCGCCGCGCTCGCTGACCATCGAGACCTCCATCAGCTCGGCCTCCTCCCAGGTAGCGAACACGGCCTCGCCGAAAACGGAGCGCAGGGCGATCAGGCCGGAACGCACGATCGGCAGCGGGATGTGGACGAGTGGTCGAGGCCGGCCGGCGATTCGGCTGACCAGATCCGACATCTGGTCGTAGCTGAGCGTCTCCGGGCCGGCCAGCTCGTAGCGTGGCGCCAACTCGCGGCCAAGGGCGGCGACGACGCAACGCGCCGCGTCCTGCGCCCAGAGCGGCTGGAAGCGCGCCTTGCCCGGGCCGGAGACCGGCATCACCGGCAGGAAGGAGAAGCGGCGCAGCAGGGTGATCCAGGGGTCGCTGACGTCGTAGACGATCGAGGGGGCGAAGACGCTGGTCTGCAGGGGGGAGGAGGCGACGGCCCGCTCGGCCAGCCACTTGGCGCGGAAGAAGCGGGTGCGCTGGGCGCTGGCGGCGTCGAGGGCGCTGAAGAAGACGAACCGCCGCACGCCGCTGCGCTCCGCGGCGCGCAGCAATCGCACGGTCGCCAGGCCGTTCAGCTCCTCGATCCGTTTCGGCGGCTGATCGCGGATCGTCGCCGCCAGGTGGACCACGGTGTCGACCCCGCGCAGTGCCTGGCGCACCAGGTAGGGATCCGACATCTCGCCGAGATCGCCGAGCGCGATCTGCACGTCGACCCGGCGCTCTCCCAGTCGCCGCGGCTCGCGGACCAGGCAGCGAACCTCCTCGCCGCTCTCCAGCAGCAGCGGCAGCAGCCGCGACCCGATGCTTCCGGTTGCCCCCGTCAGCAGCAGCATTGCCGCATCATCCCTAAAATGGCCCTTCGCGCTTGGCCGGGCCCCCGGCAGGCACCCCGGAAAACGATCTAGGAGAAACGCCCGAATGACCTACGTCATCGCCGAGCCGTGCATTGGCCAGAAGGACAACTCGTGCGTCGAGGTCTGTCCCGTCGACTGCATCCACCCGACGCCTGACGAGGCCGATTACGACAACGTCGAGCAGCTCTACATCGACCCCGACGAGTGCATCGACTGCGACGCCTGCGTCGAGGCCTGCCCGGTGGACGCCTGCTTCGCCGAGGACCAGCTGCCTGCCGAGTGGGCCAAGTACGCGGAGATCAACGCGGGGTACTTCAAGAATCAGGCTGCTTAAGCGGGGCCGGTCGCGATAGGGGTTCCGCTTAACTTTTTGCGAAGCAGCGTAAAGCTGCTGACGCCTGGAGCGGGGGGCGCAAAAAGTACAAGACGCTCCACCCCTATCGCGACCGGACCCGAGTAGTCCGAGACCTTGTAGCACCCGGGTTCCCCGCGGGCTTTCTAGTACCCCGCCGGATGCCTTGCGACGAAGCCGCGGGTGCTGGCCATTTCCGGGTGCCACCTCGGGCCCGTGCCGCTGGTGTCGCCGGAGGTGTCCCAGCGCAGGCCGGCGATCACCGCGAAGGCGTGGCCGGCGTTGGCGTAGACGGTGATCCAGCGGCCCCTGCCGGGTCGGCCCCAGGCCTCCATCGAGCCGGAGGTCAGCGGCGAGGTGAGGAAGCCGCCCGCGTGCAGCACGAAGCTGACGGCGCCCGAGCAGTCGTACCCGCGGTCCCACCAGCGACCGTGACCGCCGCCCCAGATGTACGGTTTTGTGTGGATCTTGTTCGCCGCGGCGATCGCCTTCTTGACCGCTGCTGGCGCGTCTACTGGAGCCGCGGCCCGGCCGGTGCCGAGTAGCAGCGCGGTCCCCGCGGTGCCGCTGGGCGCCGTCGTTTCGGGGCTCGCCGGTTCCGGTTCCGTGGCGGGTTCGGGGCTGGTGCTCGAGATGCCGCCGGGTCCGTCCTTAGCCCAGGCACGGGCCCCGGGCGTGGCGGCGATCACGGCGATTGCGAACAGCGCTAATCCTGCGATGAGGGCGGCGTAGAGGGCCGCCCCGCGGGCGATCGGCATCGACTACCTCCTTCGTCGGCCGGCGGGGTTAGCTGACGGGCTGGCGCTGAAGGAGTTGCGCCCCCACACGAGGTGGGCTCGCCCCGAAAACCTGGTTCCCCCGCTCCCTGGGCTTCGTTTAGCCAGGGATTAGGCGTTTGTATGCAGATGCTAACGTTCTGGAGGGCGGAAAGGTTCAGCCCTTTCTGTTAACGGTCTGCGAAGAGCCGCGGCTGGCGCCAGGCTACTGGACGACCGGCAGCGGCGTGCCACTGACCGCCGGCGCCTCGGCGGCGCTCGGGGCGCTCTGCAGCACCGGCAGCTCCTGCGGCGTCGCGGCGAGGATGCCGCGGGCGGCCTGGCGGATCGCCTGCGAGGCCGGCGAGCCCGGGTCGGCGGTGACCAGCGGCGAGCCGGAGTCGGCGTGTTCGCGCAGCGGCTCCGACAGTGGCACCTTGCCGAGGAGCGGCACCTCGAGATCGTCGGCCAGGAGCTGGCCGCCGCCCTCGCCGAAGATCGTCAGGCGCTCCCCCTGGGGCGTCGTGAAGCCGGACATGTTCTCGATCACGCCGAGGATCTCGAGGTCGAATTTCTTCGCCATCTCGGCTCCGCGGTGGGCCACCGACTGGGCGGCGGGCTGCGGCGTGGTGACGACGACGAACTTTGCCTGGGGCAGGAGCTGCGCCAGCGTCATCGAGACGTCGCCGGTCCCCGGCGGCAGATCGAGCAGCAGGTACTCCAGCTCGTCCCAGGCGACGTCCTCGAGGAACTGCTGGATCGCCTTGTGCAGCATCGGGCCCCGCCAGACGACCGCCGCGTTCTCCTCGACGAAGAAGCCGATCGACATCACCTTGACCCCGCCGGCCGCCTCGAGCGGCAGGATCTTGCGCTCGGCGTTGACCTCCGGCTTGCGGTTGACGCCCAGCATGCGGGGGATCGAGTAGCCGTAGACGTCGCAGTCCAGCGCCCCCGCCGGGTGACCTTCGGCGGTCAGCGCCGCGGCGAGGTTGGCGGTCATCGTCGACTTGCCGACGCCGCCCTTGCCGGAGGCGACGCAGATCACGTTCTTCACCTGGGCCAGCGCACCCTCCGGCAGCCGGCCGCGACCGAGGCTCTGCTGCAGGCGCCCCTTCTCCTCGTCGGAGAGGACGTCGAAGCCGACCGCCACCTCGGTCACGCCCTCCAGCTCGCCGACCCGCTGGGCGACGGCGGCTTCGAAGTGGTTGCGGATCGGGCAGCCGGCGGTGGTCAGCGAGACGACGATCTCGACCCGGCCGCCCTCGCGGACCTCGATCGAGCGCACCATGCCGAGCTCGACGATCGAGCGGCGCAGCTCCGGATCGATGACGGCGCGCAGCCGCTCGGTGATCTGGTCCTTGGTGGGAAGTGCCATGGCGGTCATTTTCGCAGAGCCGCGCCGCGGGCAGCCGGCCGTCCGGGGGTCGAGGAGAGGGAAGGGGGGAGAGAACGCACGCTCAGGGGCCTTAGCTCGCCGTACGCAGAGCGAGCGAGGAGGGCAGATGTCCGGGACGCGAGGTGGATTGGGACGGATCGTCGCGATGGGGGTCGCGCTGGCGGTGGCGCTGGTGCTGCTGCTCGCCGGCGAGGCGCGAGCGGGCAAGTACGCGGTCGCCCAGTGCGGCTGGTACGTCGGCGCCGACGCCAGCTGGGCCGATACGACCGGCGGCGCCAAGTTCCGCCCCGACGCCTTCTGCGTCCCTGGGCCTGGCGCCGATCCCTTCGACGGGGTCCACCTGAAGAGTTTCACCCGCGACAGCCAGGGCACCGTCTCGGGCACCCGCTTTGCCCGCTGGCGCTGGGTCGCCCCTCCCGGGACCGGCATCACCCAGGTCCGGGGCACCTGGTGGCACACGCTGCACGACGGCATCGAGCAGCGGATCGGCGTCGGCACCGCCGCCGGCGGCTTCGACCCCTTCCTCAGCGCTTCGAGCACCGACGTCACGCCGCGCGATTTCGTCGCCGGCTTCGCGACCCCGATGCCGGCTCTCGAGGACCGCCTGCTCTGTGCCCGGGCCGAAAGCAAATGGTGCTCGCTGGAACCGGGATCCTGGTCGGCGCTGCGGGCGCTGACGATCACCCTCGAGGACGACTCGCCGCCGGCCGCCGGAATCGGCGGCGAACTGCTCAACCCCGGCTGGCACCGCGGCCCGCAGGCGATCGTCTTTTGGGGCGGCGAGCTGGGCGCCGGGATCCGCTACGGCGAAACCCTGATCGACGGCAACCGGGTGAACCTGACCGAGTACCCCTGCGCGATCGCCCTGATCGGCGGCGAGTGGCGGGGGACGCAGATGCAGCCCTGCCCGCTCGGCCCCTCCGGCCTCGCGGCGATCGACACCGGCCGGTTCAGCGACGGCCCGCACGCGATCCACCACTGCGTGGTCGATTTCGCCGGCAACGGAGCCTGCACCGGCGACCACCCGGTCCTGATCGACAACAACCCGCCGGCCCACCTGCGCGCGCCGACCCTGGCGGCCGGGGAAGGTTGGCACCGCGTCAACGACTTCGACCTCTCCTGGACCAACCCGGACCAGGGTCCGGCGAGCCCGATCGCCGGCGCCGCCTGGCGGCTCACCGGCCCCGCCGGCTATGACAGCGGGGTCAGGTTCGCGGCCGGCCGCGACCGCGGCGCGCTGAACGACCTCTCGGTCCCCGCCACGGGGAGCTACTCGCTGCAGGTCTGGCTGCGCGACGAAGCCGGCAACGAAGCGCCGTCGTCCGCCGTGGCGGTCCCGCTGCGCCTCGACGACGTGCCGCCCGGCGTCGCCTTCGCCGCGGGTGAGGGCGACGGGGTGCCGCAGTGGCTGCAGGCGGACGTCACCGATGCGCACTCCGGCCCCGCCGGCGGCACGATCTTCTACCGGCGGCTCGACGCCGAGGGCTGGGCCGAGCTGCCGACTAGGCTGGTTCGCGGCAACGATCCGAGCGTCGCTCACCTGATGGCGGCGACGCCGGACCTTGGGCCGGGCACCTACCTGCTCCGGGCCGACGCCGTCGACGCCGCCGGCAACACCGTTTCGAGCACGCGACGCGCGGACGGCACCCAGATGGCGATCCGCAAGACGCCGCCACCTCCGTCGCCCAAGCCGGCGCCGGTCCAGCGCTCCAAGACCCGCCTCTTCGCCCGCCTGCGCGGCGGCCACGGCCGCGGCGACTCCCTGACCGTCGCGTTCGGCGCCCCGGCGCTGCTGAGCGGGCGGCTGACCCGCGCCGACGGCGCCGGGATCGCGGGGCGCGAGCTGCGGGTGGTTTCCCGCCCCTCGCGTGGCGCCCTCGCCCCGGCGGGTATCGAGACCGTGAGAACCGGCGAGCGGGGCGGCTTCGAGCTGCGGCTGCCGCCGGGCCCCTCGCGGCGCCTCACCGTCTCCTTCCCTGGCGACGGCGGCCTGGAGGCGGCGAGCCGCCCGGTGCTCGAGCTGCGGGTGCGGGCGGGTGTCTCGCTGCACGCCGCGCCGGCGGCGCTGCGGACCGGGGAGGTCCTGCACCTGAGTGGCCGGGTGCGGGGCCGCGGGGCGCCGATCCCCCGCCGCGGCAAGCTGGTCGCGGTCCAGTACCTGGAGCAGGCGACGCATCGCTGGCGGCCGGTGCTGGTCACCCGCAGCGACCACAGCGGCCGCTTCCGCGCCCGCTACCGGTTTCGCTACATCGAGGGGACCGCTTCGATCCGGCTGCGGGCGAGCGCCCTGGCGGAGGAGCGCTGGCCCTACGCTCCGGGTTCCTCGCGACCGGTAACCATCGAGGTCCACGGGACCGAAGGCGCCGCCAGCGCTGGTCGCTAGTGTGCAGAGCCATGTCGAAAGCCACCCTTCACACCAGTGCCGGGGCGATCGTGCTCGAGCTGCACGACGAGGACGCGCCGAAAACCGTCGAGAACTTCCGCAAGCTGGCCGGGGAGGGCTTCTACGACCAGCTCGTCTTCCACCGGGTGATCCCCGACTTCATGATCCAGGGTGGCTGCCCGGAGGGCACCGGCCGCGGCGGGCCCGGCTACAGCTTCGGGGACGAGTTCAACGACCACAAGGTCGTTCGCGGCGCGATCGCGATGGCCAACTCCGGCCCCAACACCAACGGCTCGCAGTTCTTCATCGTCACCACCGCGGCGGCGCCCTGGCTGGACGGCAAGCACACCGTCTTCGGCGAGGTCGTCGAGGGCATGGAGGCGGTCGAGGCGATCGAGTCCGCCGAGACCGACGCCGCCGACCGTCCGCGCGAGGACCAGACGATCGAACGCGTCGAACTCGAGGGCTGAGTTCCCGGCCCGCGCCGAACGTCAGGCGTCCTGGCCAGAGCCGGAGGCAGGGGCCTGGCCGCGCCTTTCCCGCCGCCGCTTCAGCGCCTCGCCGGGGCGCCAGAGGCTGACCAGGCCGGCGACCAGGGTGACGAGGAAGATCTGGCCTAGCATCATCTCCAGCCCGGAGACCATACGGCCCGTCTGGCCAGCCGGCACCAGGTTGCCGTAGCCGGTCGTGGTCAGCGTCGTGTAGCTGAAGAAGATGAAGTCGCCGCCGTGCGGGTGGGCGACGCTTTCGAAGAACGGTCCGCCTTCGATCCGGTCGATCGTCCCGTAGGCGAAGGTGAAGAGAATCCCCAGCACGGTGTAGACGCTGATCGCGCCGAGGATCGTCCGCGACCCAACCTCGGCGGCGGTCACCACCCGCAGCAGCACCGTCCCCATTGCCAGGGCCAGCAGTGAGATCTGGACTAGCGAGGCGAGGTTGAGCCAGGTGCGATCGCCGCTCGCGGCGCCGATCGCCGCCAGCCCGATGGTCAGCCCGGAGAGCCAGATCGCCGTGCGGACGAGCCGCCCCCGCACGTGCGAGCTGACCAGCGCGAGGATCGAGGTGGCGCTGGTTGCCAGCGTGAGCACGACCGCGTTCCAGCCGTGGTTGGCGAGCAGAAAGATGAGGACGTAGGTGACGAGGACAAGCAGCAGGACGAGGCCGAAGGCGTCGCTCGCCCGCTCGGCGCGTTGCAGCCAGCCCTCGCGATCGCGGGCGCGCGCCGCGGCCCTGTTCATGGCGGTTCGTTCGTCCGAAAGGCCCTGTTTCCTGCTCCGAGGGACCGGTCTGGCGGGCTAGAAGAAGATCACGTCGAATTCCGGCACATCGTCAAGCACTCCCGTCGGCTTGACGAATTCAACGACGAAGGTGTTGTCGGCTTCGTGCCTCAATCGGGACAGGGAGGTGAAGTTGCCTGCCGTGGGCACCACGACGCCGCCTCTGATGTCGGCTAGCGGTGAAAACCGGAATCTGTAGACGCCATTCATGGGGTGTTGGACTTCGAGCCCAGAGCTCCCGCAGGCGAACGATGCCGCCGGCATCCTGAAAACAGTGCCGTCGAGGAATTGGGCCGCAACGTGACCGGCTGCTTTGACCGTGCCCGGTGCGCAGGTCCGCTGGTAGACGCTGGCGTCGAGGCCTCCGAGCTGCGCGGAGTTGGTGGCATTGGTGGCCGTGGTCGCGGTCGTCGCACTCCCCGCCGTGGTCGCGGTCGTCGCACTCCCCGCGGTGGTGGCGGTGTCCGCCCTGGTCGCGGTGGTGGCCGTGTCCGCGGTGGTCGCCCTGTCGGCCTGCGTCGCCTTGTCGGCCTGCGTTGCCTTGTCGGCCTGCGCTGCCCTGTCAGCCTGCGTCGCTCTGTCGGCCAGGGTCGCCTTGTCGGCCAGGGCCGCTTTGCTCGCGAGCGTCGCCTTGTCGGCCTGCGCCGCCTTTTCCGCCTGGGCAGCCTGCGGTACCGATCCCAGCGAGGACTCGTTGACCTGCGCGCCGGTCACGCTGTCAGTCTTCAGCCGGTTGGCCGGGATCGAGCGGCGCTTGATCGAGGCGCCATTGATCTTGGCGGCCGCGTAGACGGTCCCGCTCATGGCGACGAACAGCGCCAGGAGCGCGATCGCGTGCGCGGAGCCCAGTCTCGGGCGACTGATCTTCATATTCGAGTCCTTTCTCGCGGGCAGGTGCCTCTCGCGGGCACGCGCCTGAAGCGGCTACCGGCCACCTCCCTCGCACGAGCTGTACGAAGGGAAGGAAACGAGGGTTCACCGGGCGGACAGCGAGCGGGCAGTCACGAGGAGCGGAGGGGGTGGGATTCGAACCCACGAGACGCCTGACGACGCCTAACGGCTTTCAAGGCCGCCGCATTCAACCGCTCTGCCACCCCTCCTGGTTCCGCGGGAGTCGAATGCTAGAGGGAGGGGTCCCGCTCGACACAGCCTGTGCTGATTGGATTGCCTGGTGCGCAAGCTCCTGCTCCTGGCGTCGGCGATGATCTTCTTCGACGTCGCCTTCTTCGCGGCGATCGCGCCGCTGCTGCCCAGCTACGTCGACGATCTGGACCTCAGCAAGGCGCAGGCGGGGATCCTCTCCGCCTCCTACGCGGCGGGAACCCTGCTCGCTTCGCTGCCCGCCGGTTTCCTCGCCAGCCGCGTCGGGCCGCGGCGAACGGTGATCGCCGGCCTGCTGATCCTCGGCTTCTCCAGCCTCTTCTTCGGCCTCGTCGGCCAGATCTACCTGCTCGACCTCACCCGCTTCACCCAGGGAATGGCCGGGGCGCTGATCTGGGCCGGGGCGTTGAGCTGGCTGATCATGACGTCGCCGGAGGAGAAACGCGGCTCGGTGATCGGGACCGCGCTCGGCACGGCGGTGGCCGGCGCCCTGCTGGGCCCGGCACTGGGCGCGCTCGCCGCCTCGGTCGGCACCGGCCCGGTCTTCGGCTCCGTCCTCGCGGTCACCGCCTGCCTCGCCTGGGTCGCCTCGCGCCTGCCCGAGGCGCGGGCACCGCAGCCGCAGAGCCGGCGGGAGGTCCTGGCGACGTTGCGCAGCCGGCCGGTGCTCGACGCCGCGGCCTTCGTCGGCATCCCGTCGGTGATGTTCGGGGCGATCGAGGTCCTGGTGCCGCTGCGGATCGACAGCCTCGGCGGCGGAGGCGGTGTGATCGCCGCCGGCTTCATCGCCGGTGCCGCCCTGGAGGCGGTGCTGGCCCCGATCGCCGGCCGACTCTCCGACCGGGTCGGCCGCCGTGCCCCCTACGTGCTGGGACTCTCGATCTGCGCCTCGGCGATGATCGCGATCGCCCTGGCGCATACGCTGGGGGCCGTGCTCGTCGCCCTGGTCGCCACCGCGCTTGGCGCCGGGCTCTGCTTCGCGCCGGCCCTGACGCTGCTCTCCGACATCGCCGAGGAAAGCGGCCTCCACCAGGGCCTTGCCGCCGGACTCTCGAACATGGCCTGGGCTTCCGGCCAGGTGATCGGGGGGATCGGCGGCGGCGGCCTCGCCAGCCTCACCGGCTACGCGGCGCCGAGCGTGGCGATCGCCGTGCTGCTGGTCGGCGCGGTCCTCTACGCCTTCCGCTCGCTGGCTCCACCGCCCTCGACCCGTCCGGCTGCCGGTTAGGGATCGGTCGTGCCGGCAACCGTCCTCTAGGTTGGGAACCGTGACGGCGTCGAGGGCGGTGAGCCGGCGAGGGAGCTGGGCCAATTGGGTCGGCGATCAGTCCTGCCGGCCGGTTGAGATCGTCGCCCCGCGCAGTCGCGAGGAGCTGGCCGAGGCGATCGGCGCGGCGGCGGCGGCAGGGCGCCGGGTCCGGGTCGCCGGCTCGGGGCACTCGTTCACCGAGGCGGCGCTGACCGACGGCGCGCTGGTGCGGATCGAGGCCCTGCGGGGGGTCGAGGAGGCCGACCGCGACTCGGGTCTGGTGCGGGTCGGCGGCGGCACGGTGCTGGCCGACCTCAACGAGCAGCTGGCTGGCCTCGGACTGGCGCTGGAGAACCTCGGCGACATCGACCGCCAGACGATCGCCGGCGCGATCTCCACCGGCACCCACGGCACCGGCGCCCGGCTGCGCAACATCTCCGCCCAGGTCGAGGGGATCGAGCTGGTGCTCGCCGACGGCAGCGTGCGCCAGCTCAGCCCCGCCGCCGAGCCCGAGCTGCTGCGCGCGGCACGGGTCGGCGTCGGCGCTTTGGGGGCGATCAGCGCCGTGACCCTGCGCTGCGTTCCCGCCTTCACCCTGCTGCGGGTCGACACGCCGCGGCCGCGCGAGGAGGTGCTCGACTCCTTCGCCGAGCTGGCCGACGCCCACGACCACTTCGAGCTCTTCACCTTCCCCTACGCCGACAACGCCCTGGTGCTGGAGCGCAACCGGGTCGAGGAGCCGCCGCGGCCGCGCGGCCGGCTCGCCGCCTACCTGAACGACATCGTGCTGGAGAACTTCGCCCTGGGTGCGCTCTCGGCGACCGGCAAGGCGCTGCCGCGCTCGATCCCGGCGCTCTCGCGCCTCGCCGGCCGGCTCGCCTCGGGTAGTCGCACCACCGACCGCAGCGACCGCGTCTTCGCCAACGAGCGCCGCGTCCGCTTCACCGAGATGGAGTACGCGATCCCGCGCCGGCACGGCCCCGAGGCGGGGCGGCGGGTGATCGAGTGGGTGCGCGCCAACCGCTATCCGGTCTTCTTCCCGATCGAGATGCGGGTCGCGGCCGGCGACGACGCGCCGCTCAGCCCGTCGCACGGCCGTGACACCGCGTACGTCGCGGTCCACCAGTACCGGGGGATGGAGTGGCGTCCCTACTTCGAGGCCGTCGAGGAGATCATGGACTCCTACGGCGGCCGGCCGCACTGGGGCAAGCGGCACTTCCAGACCGCCGCGAGCCTGGCGCCGCGCTATCCGGCCTGGGAGGAGTTCCAGCGTGCCCGCAATGCGCTCGATCCGCACCGCGTCTTCGCCAACGAGTACACCGAACGCGTGCTGGGCCTATAGGAAGGCCATGCCCTCGCCCCGGTAGGTGGGGACGACGTCGACGATCTCCTCGCCCTTGACCAGGTGGAGGACGTCGAAGCGCTCGCAGAGCTCGCCGGCCTTGGCGTGGCGCAGGTAGACCCGGTCGCCGACTTCGAGGCCGGCGGCCGCCTCGCCCAGCAGCGGCGTCTGCACCTCGCCGGCGCCCTCCTCGGGGTCGAGCGCCAGGCCGGGCGGCAGCCAGGGGGAGGGCAGCCGCGCCTGGTCGCCGGCGCCGGAGGCGAGGTAGCCGCCGCCGAGCGCGGTGGCCACTCCGGGGGCGGGCTTGCGGACGATCGGCAGCGCGAAGCCGGCTGCCGGGGTCAGGCTGAAGCGGCTGTAGTGGTCGAAGAGGGTGGGCGCGTAGAAGCCCGAGCCGGCACTCAGCTCGGTGACCGCGTCCTCGGCGCCGGTCAGCTCGAGGCTGCCGGTGCCGCCGCCGTTGACGATCTCCAGCTGGACGAACTCGCTCAGCGCGGCGACCGCGGCCGCCCGCCGCTCGGCCAGCTCGGCGGCGGAGCGGCGCTGCATGAAGCGGATCGCGGCCCCGCGCAGGCGCCGCCCCGGCGGCCGGTCGCCGACTCCGGCGGTCTGCCCCTCGTAGGCCATCAGCGCGTCGAGTTCGATCTGCGGCCGGCGCTCGATCTCCCGCGCCAGCGCCACCGCCTGCTCGACCGTGTGCACCGGCGAGCGCTTGGGGCCGACCTTGACCCGGCCGCCGAGCGCCCACCAGCCGGCGTCGAGGTCGATGCAGACGCGGATCGGCGCCGCCCCGGCGCCCAGCACCGACTCGATCGCGTCGAGGTGCTCGGCGCAGTCGACCATCACGATCGGCGAGCCGGCCGGGTTGGCGGCCGAGCGCAGCGCCAGCTCGCCGAGCGCCCCCGTATCGACGGTCGGGTAGGCGAGCAGCAGGTTCTCGAATCCCCGCTCGGCGAGCCAGAGCGTCTCCGGCAGGGTGAAGGTCAGAAGGCCGTCGAAGCCGGGGTGGCGGCGAAGGATCGCCTCCAGCAGCGCCCGGGAGCGGATCGACTTGCTGGCCACCCGCACCGGCTTGCCGCCCGCCCGCGCCAGCATCGACTCGGCGTTGGCCCACATCGCCTCGAGGTCGACGAAGGCGAACGGCGCCTCCACCTCGGCGAAGATCCGCTCGTAGCGCTCGTGGGAGTGGCTGGGCGGATCGGACACCCGCGTCAGCCTATCCCCGCCGCGCCCGGTTAGTTCCTACAATCGACGCAGCGGTCCCGGCCCAGCCGGGACCGAGCGGTTCCCCGGAGAGGTGGCCGAGTGGCTGAAGGCACTCGCCTGCTAAGCGAGTAGGGGGCGCAAGCTCTCTCGAGGGTTCGAATCCCTCCCTCTCCGCTGACATGCTTGAGCCGCGCAGCGTCCACCGAAGGTGACTGACCGGTGGGGCGGCCAGCCTGCCTTAGAGGCGAATAACGGCGAGCACCGTGTCCTCGATGACGGTACTAGCGTGCCCAGGGCCGGAGACGTCCTCCGTCAGAACAACGTCCCCAGCGGAAAACACACGAGTTTCGCCACCGGCCGAGACCTCCCAGGAGCCCTGAACGACGATGAGCAACTGACGCGCAGGTGATGGATGGGCAGGGTCGGTCCAACCTGCTGGAGCACGAAGCATCATGAAGCCTGATGCATCAATGGGTTCCGACACCTCCAGCGGCGGGGCTGGGGGAGCGAAGTCCCGCGGCGCAAAGGCCAAGGCCAAGTCCTCGAACCTCGACTGCCCGCTCTCATCGGTGTACAAGCGTGCGTGGCCCATAGCGGGATCGTATATCCGGTAGGCGGAGAACTCCGCTGCGTCGGCGGCACATTTGAAGAGCGTGCAGCGTTCTTATTCGCTCGTACTCGGTCCCCTCGAGCACGTCCCTCCCTCTCCGCTGGCGCGTGACGTCAGCTCGAAGGCGCCTCGCTCCACCAGTCCTTGGCGCCGGCCAGCGGGCTCGGGTTGGCGGCGGTGGCGCGACCCACCCTCGCCTGGCCTTCCCGCCGGGCTCGTTGCTCGGCCGCCTTCTGGGCTTCGGAGAGCTTGGCGATCAGGGTGTCGCGGGTCTCCTCCAGCTCCTCGACCCCGGCGACATGGGCCTTGGCGCGGGGGCTGGCGGTGTAGAGGTCCGGCATGTCGCGGACGTAGGCCGCTAGCTCAGCCTCCAGGCGGGCGATCTGGCGGCGCAGCTCCTGGCGGACCTCGATCGTCTCGCTGTCCTCGGTCTCGCCCTCGGCCGCCGGCTCCGGGGCGGCAGGGGCGAGTTCCTCCTCGCCCAACATGCTCGCGCAGGCCATGACGACGATCGCCACCTCGCCCGGCTCCTGGCCGGCCAGCTGTCCCCGCCGCAGGGCCTCGAGCGCGATCGCCTCCAGCTCGGGCTCGGCGGCGGCGCTCTCGGCGACGAAGGACCCCCGTCCCTGCTGGCTGACGATCAGCCCCTCGGCCTCGAGCGACTCGTAGACCGAGCGGACCGTGTTGACGTTGACGCCGGCCCAGCCGGCGACCCGGCGCAGGCTGGGGAGCGGCTCACCCGCCGCCAGCCGCCCCGTGGCGATCAGCGCCCGCAGGCGCCAGCCGAGTTGGGTCCCCAGCGGCACGTCGCTCCCGTGGTCCAGCGCAAACGGGTTCGACTGTACTAGCTTGCTCATACAGATCGGCTGAATTCTAACAACCAGCTAACAGAGCTTCTAGCAAGGACGCGGCTGTCAGGTGGTGCGAGGGATACCGGAGTTCCCGCCGGGTTGCTGAGTGGTGGGGAGCCGACTCAATCCCGGCGCGCGCGGATGACCACGCGGGCGCCGCGGGCGGGGATCATCGTCACGTTGCGGTGCTGGGCTCGCTCGGGGGCGGGACGGTCGGCCTCGATGTCGAGGCGGCGGGCCATCGCCTCCAGGACGACCCGCTGCTCGGCCATCGCCAGGGCGGCGCCGAGGCAGCGGCGGATGCCGCCGCCGAAGGGGATCCACTCGTAGGTGCCCGGCTTGGGGTCGAGGCCGGGGCCGGGGCCGCTGAGCCAGCGCTCGGGCCGGAACTCGAAGGGGTCCGGGTAGAGGTCCTCGCGGTGGTGCAGGAGCAGGATGCTCATCGTCACCGGGGTGTCGGCGGGGACGCCGTAGGGGCCTAGCCGCCAGGGGACCCTGACGCGGCGGCCGATCAGCGGGATCACCGGACGGGAGCGCATCGTCTCGACGATCGTCGCCTCGATCCGCTCCTCGGCCCCCGCCCCGGAGCGCACCGCTTCCAGCAGCGCCTCGTGCGCGATCGGGTAGCGGACCAACCGCTCCCAGGCCCAGGCGAGCGAGTTGGCGGTCGTCTCGTGGCCTGCGAGGACCAGGGTCAGCAGCTCGTCGCGCAGTTCTTTGTCGCTCAGCGCCTCGCCCTCCTCGGTGCGTGCCTGCAGCAGCAGCGAGAGGATGTCGCGCCGCTCGTCGAGGTCGGCCGCCCGGCGGCGCTGCCGGATCACCGCGTAGGTGGGGCGGTCGAGCAGCGCGAGCCCGAGCCGCATCGGCCCGATCGCCTCCTCGCGGCCGATGTGGATCATTTCGGTCAGCTGCGCGCCGGGCCTGGTCGAGGCGGCGACCAGGCGGCGCACAGTGCTCCGCAGTCCGGCCTCCGGGGTGCCCGGCGCCGGCTTGCCCTCGATACCGAAGATCCCGGCCATGATCACGTCGAGGGTGATCGCCTGCATCCGCGGCGCCAGTGCCAGCGGCCGGTCGAGCGGCCAGCGGTCGATCTCGCGTTCGGTCGCCTCGGAGATCATCCGCGCGTAGCCCTCGATCGCCTCGCCGTGGAACGGCGGCAGCAGCAGTTTGCGCTGACGCATGTGACGCGGCCCGACCGCGGTGAGGACCGAGTCGGGGCCGAGGATCGGCCGCAACGGCGACTCGCCGGTCAGCGACGGCGCCTGCTCGGGCTTGGCGGTGAACAGCGAGCGCACGTGATCGGGGTGGCTGGTGATGACCGGTCCGCCGGGGACGGTGCCGCGCATGCGGAACACCTCGCCGAGCTCGCGCCGGGCGCGGAAGTAGAACTCGATCTGGCGCCGGTTGAAGCGCAGCGACTGAATCAGGCGGGGCAGCGGGATCGAGGGCGGCGTGGCGAGCGAGGCAAGCTCGGCTGGCTCGATCGGTCCGGTGGGCGAGGGGGCCGCCTCGCCGACCAGCGACTGCGGTGGGGCGGCTGGGGATTCGGCGGTCACGATCACGTCAAGCATCACACAAAACGATGTAACGGTCGCCGGGTGTGAGGGTGGTCACACCTGAGGTGGGCGAAAGGCGCATTTGTTCGGGATAGCCGAACAAATGCGCCACGCCTGATCCGCCCTTCGCCCTCTACAGTCACCAGCCGTGGGCAGCTCCAACCCAATAGCCAAGGGCCCAGCCCACTTGGGCCGGCGGACCAAGATCGTCGCCACGGTCGGACCGGCGAGCTGGGACCGGGCGGTGCTGGAACAGATGGTCGCCGCGGGGGCCGACGTCTTCCGGCTCAACTTCTCCCACGCCGGCCCGGAGCGCCACGCGCGGACGATCGAGACGATCCGGGCGGCCGCCGAAACGGTCGGCCGCGAGGTCGCGGTGCTCGGCGACCTCCCGGGGCCGAAGCTGCGGATCGGTGAGCTGCGCGACGACTTCGCCGAGCTGGAGACCGGCATGCACGTGACCCTCACCCCGCGGGCGGTCGAGGGCGACGGCGGGACCATCCCGGTCTCCTGGCCGGGGGTCACCTCGCTGCGCGAGAACCAGCTCGTCTACCTGGCCGACGGGGCGATCCGGCTGCGGGTCGAAAAGCCCGAGCAGGAGGGCGTGCTTGCCGAGGTCGAGGTCGGCGGCACCCTCTCCTCGCACAAGGGGATGAACATTCCCGGCGGCGCCGCCCTGCCCGCGGCGAGCGAGAACGACCTCGGCTGGGTCGACTTCTCCGTCGAGCACGGCGTCGACCTGATCGCCGTCTCCTTCGTCTCGGAGGCCGCCGACCTGGTCCCGGTGCGCGAGCGGCTCGACGCACTCGACTCCGACATCCCGCTGATCGCCAAGATCGAGCGCCAGCAGGCGGCCGAGAACGTCGGGGAGATCATCGAGCTGGTGACCGGCGGAATCATGGTCGCCCGCGGTGACCTGGGGATCGAACTGCCGCTGGCCGAGGTGCCGGTGGCCCAGAAGCGGATGATCCGCGCCGCCGGGCGGCGCTCCAAGCCGGCGATCACCGCGACCCAGATGCTGGCCTCGATGGTCACCGCGCGACGGCCGACCCGGGCCGAGGTGACCGACGTCGCCAACGCGATCTTCGACGGCACCGACGCGATCATGCTCTCCGAGGAGACCGCGGTCGGCCAGCATCCGGTCGAGGCGGTGCGGGTGATGGACCGGATCGCCCGCGCCACCGAGCCCGACCTGCCCTACGGCAGCTGGCTGTTCACCCGCACCGACCAGGAGACCGCAGACATCGCCGACTCGGTCGCCCAGAGCGCGGTCGGCGCCGTCTACCGGCTGGGGCTGAAGGCGCTGGTCGTGCCGACCAACAGCGGCCGCACGGCGCGGCTGGTCTCCGCCCACCGGCCCAACGTGCCGGTGCTGGCGATCTCGCCGCGGACCGAGACCGTGCGCCGCCTCAGCCTGCTGTTCGGCGTCACCGCCGTGCTCAGCGAGCACCACGACGACATCCGCGACCTGCTGACCCGCTGCGCGCAGCTCGCCGTCCACCACGGCGTCGTGGATTCCGGCGACCTGATCGCGATCACCGCCGCCCTTCCCGACCAGCACCTGGGCACGAACCTCTTCGAGGTCCACCGTGTGCCCTGAGACCGGCGGCGGAGGCGGCGGAGCGCACGGCGCCGCGGTGCGCTTGGAGCGCGAGCCGAGCGGGCTCGCGGTGCTGACCCTCGACAGCCCGCCGCTCAACCTCTTCGACCAGCGGATGATCGAGCAGCTGCAGGCGGCGATCGCCGATGTCGGCGCCGAGCCGCCGCGGGCGCTGCTGATTCGCGCCGAGGGGCGCGCCGTCTCCGGCGGCGTCGACGTCCACGTCTTCTCCGGCCTGACGCCGGAGCAGGGCAGCCGGCTCTGGGACGAGCTGCTGGGGATGATCGACGAGCTGGAGCGGCTGCCGGCGCCGAGCGTCTTCGCCGCCCACGCGCTGACCCTGACCGCCGCCTTCGAGATCTCGCTCGCCTGCGACCTGATCGTCGCCGCGCGCCGGGCGAAGTTCGGCCTGGTCGAGAAAGTGGTCGGGCTTACGCCCTCGATGGGCGGCACCCAGCGGCTGGCCGAGCGGGCCGGCAGCGGCCGGGCGCGGCAGCTGGTGATGACCGGCGACATCTTCCCTGCCGAGGAGCTCGAGCGTTGGGGCGTCGTCAACTGCATATATGAGGACGAGGAGTTCGAGGCGCGCTCACGGGCGCTCGCCGAGCAGCTCGCCGCCGGCCCGACCAGGGCGCACGCGATGACCAAGCACGTCCTGCGCCGCTTCCGCGAGGGTGGCGTCCCAGCCGCTGACGAGGCGATCCGCACCGAGGCGGCCGAGCTGTTCGCGACCGAGGACCTGCGGGGCGCCGTCCGCACCTTCCTCGAGCGCGGCGGCCCCGGCCACGCCGAGTTCCACGGCCGCTGAAGGGCGCGCTCCCTTGGTCCCTCGCGAAACCGCAATTCGCACCCGTGTCCGCTGTTCCGCTGCGGTTTCGCTTGGATAGGGTGCCGGGATGACCGATTTCGACGCCATCGCCAAGGGGATGTCGATGGCGGTGCCCTTCGTCGGCCACCTCGGTATCGAGGTGAGGGAGATGTCGGCGGGCGCCTCGGTCGTCGTCCTACCGGAGCGCGCGGAGCTGAACAACCACGTCGGCTCCCAGCACGCCGGGGCCCTCTTCACCGCCGCCGAGACCGCCTCGGGCGCCGCTTTCGTCGGCGCCTTCGCCGAGCGGATGGGCGACGTGACGCCGCTCGCCAAGAGCGCCGAGATCTCCTACGAGAAGGTCGCCAACGGACCGATCGAGGCCCGCGGCAAGCTCGGCGTCGAGCCGGCCGCCGCGCTGGCGGCGCTCGATTCCGAGGGCAGGGTCGAGTTCCCCTGCGAGGTCGAGCTGTTCGACGGCGACGGGACCCGAGTCGCGACCGCCACCGTGCGCTGGCACGTGCGGCTCAAACGGCCGACCGCGTGAGTGGCGCATTTCTCTCGCTAAGCGAGAGGAAAGCGCCACGCCCGCGACGTTGATGGTTTCCACAGCCGAACGCTTCGCGCCGGGCGTCCCCGCGACCCCGCGCCGCGACAATGGACCGGCGCCATGGCCCAGATCGAGTTCATCGACCAGACGCTGCGCGACGGGCAGCAGAGCCTCTGGGGGATGCGGATGCGCGCCTACCAGGCGACGCCGGCGCTGCCGCACATCAACCGCACCGGCTTCCGCGTCGTCGACCTGACCGGCGGCACCTTCTTCGTCGTCATGCTGCGCGAGTCCGGCGACGATCCCTGGGCGGCGCTCGACCACATCGTCGCCGGCCTCCCCGACGTCCAGCGCCGCGCCGGCATGCGCCCGGTCGCCGTCGGCAGCTTCGGCTTCGTCCCCGACTCGATGCTCGACCTCTGGGTGGCGACCCTGGTCAAGCACGGGATCCAGACCCACTGGCTGTTCGACTGCCTCTACGACATGCCGCTGATGAAGGCCAAGGCGGAGGCGATCCAGCGGGTCGGCGGCGAGGTCGTTCCGGCGATCATGTACGGGCTCACCGACCTGCACACCGACGAGTTCTTCGCCGACCGGGCGCGCGAAATGGCGAGCTGGCCCGGGGTGAGGACGATCTACGTCGAGGACGCGCCCGGCGTGCTGACTCCGGAGCGGGCGCGGACCCTGCTGCCGGCGCTGCAGGCGGCGACCGGCGACGTCCGCCTCGAGCTGCACGTCCACAACACCACCGGCCTGGCGCCGCTGGTCTACGTCGAGGGGATCGAGGCGGGGATCGACATCATCCACACCTGCTCGCTGCCACTGGCCAACGGGCCCTCGCTCCCGTCGACCGAGGCGATGGTCGAGATCGTCGAGGAAAGGGGCCACAGCCACGGGCTCGACAAAGCGCAGTTGCCGCCGGTCGCCGCGCACTTCGCGCGCGAAGCGAGACGGCTGGACTGGGCGCTGGGCGTCCCCAACGAGTACCGGACGATGCCCTACCGCCACCAGCTGCCCGGTGGGATGACCGGCACCCTGATCAACCAGCTGAACGAGTACGGGATGCCGGAGCGCTTCGGTCAGGTGATCGACGAGATCGTCCGCGTCCGCGAGGAGCTCGGGCAGCCGATCATGGCGACCCCGTTCTCGCAGTTCGTCGGGATCCAGGCGGTGCTCAACGTGGTGCTGGCGGAACGCTACGAAGTCGTCCCCGACGAGGTGCTGCACTACGCGCTCGGCCACTACGGCCCGCTGATGCGCCCGGTCGAGCCCCACGTCGCCGACAAGATCTTCTCCCAGCCGCGGGTCAAGGACCTCGAAGGCTGGGAGCGCGACCAGACCTCGTTGGAGGAGTTCCGCAGGCGCCTCGGGACTGACCTCTCCGACGAGGAGCTGCTGCTGCGCTATTTCTGCCCCGAGGAGCAGGTCGACAAGATGCTCGCCGGACCGCCACTGCGGACCGAGCCGGCGCCACCTGCCTCGGGGATCGGCGAGCAGCTGACGCAGCTGATCGAGCAGGCGGCGACGCGACCGGTCTCCCACATCTCGCTCAGCCTGCCCGGCATCAAGCTCGATCTGCGGCGCGACCGCAACGGCGACCACGCCTGAGCCGGCTTCCCGCGGCCGACCAGTCCGGAGCAGCGCCCAGCGCTGGGCGCCCGTCGCGACGGCGAGGGCCGGGTGCTTCCAGAACAGCCGCTTCGCGAATACGAGGTCGCCCGCTCTTGGGCCGACCCCCGCATCCCCCGCACGGCCTCTAGAATCCGCGGTCCCCGCGATCGCGGCCCTTCAGGACCGCGACCCGCAGGGCACGCGCCCGTAGCTCAGCCGGATAGAGCGTCGGTCTACGAAACCGAAGGTCACAGGTTCGAATCCTGTCGGGCGCGTTGTCGAAATCCCGCTTGGGAAGCGGGATTGCGGGGGTTCGGGGGGAGCGCCGAGGGCGCGAAAAGGGCCGTGGGGCAACGCCTGGGCAACGTGAGGTCTACCGAGAGGTTCTGTCCGAGCCTTGAGACGGGATCCCGTCCACCTACGTTCGCCCGCGTCAACGTGCCCCGACCGGAAGGAGGCGAAATGCCGATCACGATCAGCGCCGCGCAGCGGGAGGTGCTCTACGTCCAGGTCCTCGACCATCTCAGCGGCCTCGGCGACCTCTGGCTCGCGATCGAGGGCGAGGACTACCCGCGCGCCGACGCCCTCGGCCATGCCTTCGCCGACGATCTGCGGCTGCTGCTGGAGGACCTCGGCTGGCCCGACCGCGAGGAGCTGCCGTCCGGCGGCAGGGTCGAGCTGACGATGCCGCCCGATGACCTGCGGCGGGTGATCGAGCGAAGCGACCGAGCTCTTCGCCAACACGATCCTCGACTGGCGCTTCGTTTGCAGCGGTGCTTTGGAGGGACGGGTCTTCGTGCCGCCGGCTGAGGATGAGGCACCGATCAGGCTCGGCCCGCTGCGGCTCGATCTTGCCGCCAGGCGGGCCGAGGTGCACGGTGCGGAGGTTGTCCTAGCCGAGCGCGAGTTCGACCTGCTCGCAGCGCTTGCCTCTGACCCGGGCCGGGTGTTCACGAAGGAGAAGCTGCTGCGCGATGTCTGGGGTCGGCCGGACCGCAGCGCCATTCGCACCCTCGACTCCCACGCCTCAAAAACCCGGATCAAGCTCCGCGAGGCCGGCGCCGAGGGTTCATCGTCAACTACTGGCGGATCGGCTACCGGCTGGCGAACGGTGGGTGGTGGCGGTGGCAACCGCTTGTGGCTGGCCGGGCCCTGTGGCCCCTTGCGTTACCTCTCGAGGAGCCGGGCGATCCTGTCCGCGGCGTCCACGGATATCTCGTGCTCCCAGACCCTGACTACGGCCCAGCCTGCGGCGCTCAGCTCGGCCTCGTTGAGCCGATCGCGTTCGACGTTCCGGGCGATCTTCGCGCTCCAATAGGCGGCGTTCGTCTGGGGGCTCGTCCCGTGCTCCGGGCACCCGTGCCAGAAGCAGCCATCGACGAAGACGGCCACCTTCTGGCGCGGGAAGACGATGTCGGCCCGGCACCGCACGCTCTTCAGCGGTCTCCTATCGACTCGGTATCGAAGGCCGCGCCGATGAAGCTCGGACCTGAGCGCAAGCTCGGGGCGGGTGTCGCGCTTGCGGTTGCCTTGCATAGACGCCCTCACGGCCACCGAAGAAGCCGGCGGCGCTTTGGGAACGACCGTGGTAGGCCGTTCCTCGGCGCTCGTTCCATCGGGGCCAGTTTCTAGGTTGGCGGGCATGGATGCGATCTCTCTCTTCTCAGGAGCGGGCGGCCTCGACCTCGGATGCGAGGCGGCTGGCTTCGAGACCCTCGCGGTCGTGGAGATGGATGAGACCGCACGCAGAACGATCCTCTCAAACCGCCCCGATTTCTTTCCGCGGCTACGAGAGGAGGCCGTGTTCGCTGACATCCTGGAGACCGACCCGCGCGACCTCCTCGAGCGCTGCGGCCTCCAGCAAGGGGAGGTGTCTCTGCTGCATGGTGGCCCGCCCTGCACTCCCTTCTCCAAGTCCGGCTATTGGCTCGCCTACAAGCGCGCTGGCGAAGACCCTCGGGCGAGCCTCCTCGATGAGTACGTCCGCGTCCTGCGAGGTGTCCAGCCGAAGGCGTTTCTGATGGAGAACGTCTACGGGCTCGCCTACCGCAACCAGAACCGCGCTGTGCTTGAGCGGTTCTTGCAGGCGTCCCGCGCAGCCGGTTACGTGGTCGAGTTCCGGATCGTCCTAGCAGCAGACCTCGGCATCCCCCAGCTCCGGCAGCGGCTTCTCTGCGTCGGGATCCGTCGCGACCTGATCCCCGGCTCTCAAAAGGGCTGGGAGTTCCAATGGCCCGAGCCAACCCACTCGGGGCCGCACGAGACGCGGACCGGCTGGGATGAGGCCCTGCCGCTCCACGTGAGCGCCGGGCAGGCGCTGGCATCCCTCCCCGACAAGCTCAACCCGCCCGAGCCCGAGGAGATCGTGGACGGCACCTACGCGGATGCTCTGAGAGCTGTGCCCCCCGGCGAGAACTACCTCTTCTGGACGGCGGAGCGCGGGCACAAGAGCCCTCGGTTCAAGTGGCGCTCGCGCTACTGGAGCTTCCTGCTGAAGTTGCACCCGGACAAGCCATCTCCGACCGTCCAGGGCCAGCCGGGTCCCTGGGTGGGGCCGTTCCACTGGGACAACAGGCGCTTACGCGTAGCTGAGGTCAAGAGGCTGATGACCTTCCCCGACACCTTCACCGTTCTGGGCTCGCGGCGAGAGCAGCAGCTTCAGCTAGGCAACGCGGTGCCACCCGATCTCGGGCGGGCGATCGCGACGGCCATCGCTGACGAACTGAGGCGCCTCGACTGCGCTCCCTCCCCGGAGCTTGCTTTGGCCGCGTAGGCATCCCCTGAAAGTTCGGAGATTCTCAAGTGTCGGAAGGCCGAGTTAGCTTTCCACTGGCATGGGGATCAAGCTCGAAGACCAAGCGCTGCTCCTGACCCTCGATGACGCGCTCGCGCTGGCGCGGTCGACCGAGGAGCTGCCGGCGGTATGGGTCTCCCGGGTCGAGCGGCTCGGCGGCCTGGGGATCAAGACCTACATCGCCGCGTTAGGTGGCGCGCTCCTCGCAAAGGCAACCGACCCCCGGGTGGACAGCCTGGCCCAAGACGTGGCGGCCGGGCCGCGCGGCTACAGCCTGCGGAAGCCGGCGGAGTTCCTCGCCGAGCAGAACAACGGCCGGTACGACCTGGGCGCGAGGGGACGATGGCCTCTCAACAATCGGCCCTTCCTCGGAGGCCCGGCGCGGATCGACGAGTTCACGAAGATCTCAGGGAAGGCGCGACCCGCCTACGAAGCTTTTCTCGACGCCCTCCGGGACCTGAATCGGCTCGAGCGCACCGATGCACTTGCGGCCTTCGCTGCCTTCATCCGCGTGCGCATGGCGGTCCAAGAGGCCGAGCGAGCGGCAGCCCGCGCGGCTCGAGGCATGGACAGCGATGTCCCGCTGGAGGATCTTGTCGGCGTTATCGATCGTTTTGTTCGGGCCGCCCCGGAAGTGGGCAGGCGCGCCCAGGCTCTGTCCGCAGCGGTCCTCGACTGCGCATTCGACGATGTCGAGCTTCAGTCGATCAACAGCCCCCATCCCGGCGATGTCCGGGTCATGTCGGATGGCCAGATCGTCCTCGCGGTTGAGGCGAAGCAGCTCCCGGTTGGCGAGGCCGTGGCATCAGAGCTATCGCGAGAGGCGGCCGAACTCGGCGCCGACTTGGCGCTGCTCGTGGTGATCGCCGAGAAGCACGCGCCGCTCGATCGCGATCGGGTCCAGAGGGAAGCGCTGCGTGATGACGGGACGCTGCTCGTGGTCTGCGAGAGCGTTCTGGAGCTGATCAGCTCGGTGGCGGTTCTCTCGGGGACGCCAGCCGTTCGGATCGAGGAGGACCTGCCCGGCGCATTCGCGGCGCGGCTTCGAGAGATCGGGGTCAGCAAGAGGGGTCAAGGGGAGTGGAGGCAGCTCGTCGAAGGCCGATCTTGATGGTCCCCCAGCGCTGCTACTGAGCTTGCTGCCTTCTGTTCCGCTGTCCCCAGCAGACAGAACGGGTTGGCTCTATGACTTTCCCTGGGCGGTGACAATAATGGCGCGACGGGTCACTTGCCCTCCGGAGATGACCATGCAGAACAGAGAACTGGTAGACGATTTGCCGTCCTTGGTCGGGGTGCGATGCACTGGGGAAAGCGGGAAGCAGAGGAGGGAAATCCCGCGTCGCTCGATCGAGGTCTGGGTAGAGACGAGGCCGGGTGGGATGAGGGGGCCGACGGAGGCTCTAGCAGGCGCATGGTGGTCGGGGTGGCGGGGGCGGCTTGAGTTCTCCGCTACGACATTGCTACCGACGCCGGGTCCTTCGCCGGAGGTTTCAGAAAACGCTGCCGAGCCGGTAAGCAAAAGTGCCAGAAGCAGTGCCGCGACGGTGCCCGCGACGAAGGTACTGAGAAGGTGCGGCGCCGAGCGCCAGTCGATGAGCTTGACCAGGATCCACCCGACCGGGGTGCTCTTGCCGGGCTCGAGGGGTTCCCGGAAGTGGTCGCGAACCCACTCGCTTGCGCGAGGACGCCCCGCTTTCCGCGCTGCCCAGTGGGTGCAGAGGGACAGCAGGAAGCAGATGCCGCAGAAGGCCCCTACCACCGCGGCCGTTAGGGCGGTCCCGCTGCGTTCGAGCAGAAGAAAAATCGCGACTACGAGCCAGCCTACGCAGAAGCATGCATTGAGGGTGCTGACCGCAAGGAGCGTCCAGGGCCCAACGCCCTGTTTGTCCGTGCGGCGAAAGTAGCCAACGCAGCCATGGATCACGATGCGGCCAAGCCAGCCGATGGCGAGGGCGAGCAGGAGTGCGTGGGCTAGGTCGAGCAGAGGGTGCGCTCCGAGCACCGCGCCTTTCTGAATCAAGGCAAGGATCGTGAAGGCGCCGCCAATCAGCGATCCGGCAATCGCCTTGCCGCTTCTCGCCAGCTTCGGGCGCAGCCCGGAAGAGCCCGCGGTCGACGCGAATCCCTCGTCCCGTTGTCCCATGTGTCCAAGGTAGCTACGGCACCTTCGCCACCCCGAAGATTTCCCGCGCGCTCCCTGGCCGCTTCAGAGCCGGGGAAAAAATCCGTAACTCTGCACAGCGTGGTGTTGACTTCGCAAGCGAACTGGGAGTCGAGATATGTCACCGCCGATTTCAGACGAAGAGTGCATTCAGTTTGCCGAGAGCTACATCCGGGCACTATCCGGCTTATCCGGGGTGTTCCGCGTAACCAACATCGCGGCGCCCGATGGAAAGCCGAAGAAGTGGCCTTTCCAGATGCTGGAAAACCGGGATTCCTCGCATTTGCAGGATCTTGCCGTCGCCTCGATCGATGTACTCGACGCGCTGGTGGTTGATGGTGCTAGCTGCGTCCCAGGCCAAGACGGCGAAAGAACCTCCAGCTTCCGCACCGTAGCGGTATTTGCGGAGAGCGCCCGCCGCCATCGTCTTATCTCGATCCGTCGCCGCGATGAAGGAGGGGATGGGGACGCTACGAGCCTGAGTTCGGAGGCTCTAGCAGAGTTCCGCAGGCTGCTAGAACCGAGGCAGGTCGGGGCCTCCAAGATGCCGGTCATCTCCCTGGAGCCCGAACTCTCCGACCCCGACGACAGGAGAAAGCTAGTGCTGGAGGGGGGCTCCTATGCGATCAAGGTGGAGGCAAACCAGCTTTTCAGTCATCCGACCTGGGACCCCGACGACCCGCTCGACGCCTTCGACCCTTCCACGACCGAGGCCCTTTTCGCCACCTACCGATCATCGGCCGATCCCACCAAGGCCACCTACGTGCCGATAAGGGATTTACAGGATCGACGTGCGGGAGCATCGGGGGCTTTCGAGGAGTACCTGTTTCGGTTCCCGCCCTCGGACCAGCCGGAATACTTCATAGCCCGGGTTCCTCATTCGCCCTCTGCGCGTCCAGCCGAGCTGTTGCGTGGTGCTGGTGAACTCGCCCTCAGGGCTCATGCGTGCGCACAAGCCCCTCCAGGCACAACGTTGCGCCTTACCGAGTTCCAGAGCCCCCGGATAGACCGCTATTACCAAGCGGTGCGAATCGTGGATCGCGGCCTCTACTGCCAGCCCAATCTGGGAAAAGAACGGGGAAGCGCCTGATGCGGTGCTTGACTAGCGACGATGCAAGCTAATCCATCCGATTTGACCTTGAGTCGCCTTCGTGCGGCTGTCGCCTGCGGCGCCCACGACGAAGCGCTTTCGATCTTCGACGATATTCGCGAGCAGGGCGACATGAATCTGAATATCCGCGGTCGCATTCAACTCGCGCTCCTTCATCACAGCATGGGGGACGAGTCATCGAGTTTGGAGTTCCTACGTGACGCAAAGGGGGAAGCTGAGGATTGCCGTTCCCGCTTACGTGAGAGCGATGACACAATTGTCGATCGGTTGCCAGCATTTGACGCACTTTTCCACAACTATCTAGAGATGCAGCTGCAGCTAGCTCGCGCTTGGTACCGCGTGGGCCGTCTCCTCGACGCTCAGGAGACTTATCTGGATCTGCTCAGACAAGTGGATACGGATTCCTCGGACAACAGGCCCGAGCGCCACATTGCCGCGATCGCCGAGTATCGACTGGCAGATCTGCGTGTCGAAGAGGCGCCGCTTGAGGCGTACAAGAGGTGGCGGCGTGTGGTTGAGCTGCGTGACGAAGAGGTCTCCCCCTATGCCGCATTGCGCATGGCCCTGCAGATCGGCGACTCTCAATTGGTGAGCGAGAGAGTGGAGCGGCTGTTTCACTACGCGATGGGAACCGGTGACCCCGACCTTTACGCCGAAGCGGCTCTGGGCCTCGCCCGACACCTCAAAGAGAGGCATGAGTTTGGCGAGGCTCGCCGCTACCTAGACGCAATTCTCAAGGTTGACCTCGACACTCAGGCCCATGAGGAAGCTGGGACGGAACTGGAGAAGCTGAAGCGTTTCGAACAGATGGTCAAGACGCGGAACCAGCTTAGGCGCCCTCAACAACTTCAGGCTAAAGCGCGACGCGGCATCGGTTCGCCACTGGACGACACTCGGCGGACCATCATCGTCGGCGCCGGTAGCGGAGGCAGTTATCTCCTCGAATCGCTTGATCCAAGGCGCTACACCGTTTGCGGATTCGTGGACGACTTCGCCACCGATGTTCCTGGTCATCCTGAATACCCCATCCTGGGTAGGATCGAAGACCTCGCGGGGGTGCTGCAGGATCTTCAACCCGACGAAGTCCTGCTTGCCGTCCCCACTCTTCCCGGAGTGAAGCGACGGCGGGTGGCGATCACTTGCCGGAAATTGCAGATCCCACTTCTAAACCTGCCTGGTGTGCATGAGTTGGGAATCGGCTGGACGAAGAAGAAGAGTCGCTGCAGCCTGATGAACCAGTTGAGGCCAGTGAGGGTCGCTGAGACCCTAGGCGACGATCAACGGACCTTCGACACGGTAGCGACGAGCTGGCTTCAGTTTAAAACTGCCCTGGTGATCGGAGCGGGAGCGATTGGGGCCGAGCTTTGCCGACGCCTCGCTGACGCAGAGGTGGTTCGTCTCATCGTGGTTGACAAGCGCGAAAGCGCCCTGAAGAAGATTGAAAGCGAGCTTCGGGATTTTCGCGAGTTCTGGGCGGTAGAGGTGCGTCTGGGCGACGCTGCCGAATCTGGATTCCTAGAAGACATCTTCGAAAGCGCGAAGCCGTACGTGGTCTTCAACGCTTCGGGTGCGGCGTCGGCGAGGGCCTTCGACGAGGACCGCCTTTCCAAGGATCCCCGTGGCTGGAAGAGCCTCTTCGACAACGAGGTCGGAGTCGCATGGCATGCGGCTCGCGCCGCCGGAGAGCAAGCGGTCCCTCGGATGGTCCACGTCTCCACGCGTCGAGCTCGTTCGTCCGGCGATCCACTCGGGGCGACGAAGTCGCTTTGCGAGGAGTTGGTCCTGCGCCACGCGCTCGACTATCCCGACACCATGCATACGGTTGCTCGGATCGGCCACTTGTTCGATTCTCGAAACGGTTACTTTGCGGCCCTGGAAGGCCAGATCCGCGCGGGAGCAGCAGTGAAGATCCCTCCCGCCGGGATCCGGGCGAGCTTCCTTCCGGCCGCGCGGTGGGCCGAGCTTGTTCTGCACGTGGGCCGTATAGCCAGCGCCGGGGAGCTGTTTGAGCCCGAGGGAGGGGTTGAGTTTTCTCCGCGGCAGGTAGCGGAAGAAGCAATTGAGTTGGCGGGCCTTTATCAGGGTGATGTGGCGATTGAAGAAGCCGCGAGGGAGCTGTGGAGAGACCCTCGATCAGGGGCGCGTCGTGAGTTGAAAGGTGAGCCGGGTCTAGGACTGTGGGCGCTCGCCGAGTCATCTGTTAGCAGGGACAAGCTTCGCGAGGCGATCGACAGATGCGCGAGAGTAGTTGATGCAGGCGTGACGGGAGGCAGCGGTGAGGCGGCAGCCCAAGTCACCGCGACTCTTCGTCGTCTGTGCGAGGCAGCTGAGCTGGTGCGCCAGTAAAAGGGCCTAGAAGGCGTTGTGGAATGCGGGCCTGGCGACGATCAGGATGTCGTCCGGGAGCTTGTCCCGCAAGATAGGCGTCAGGTCCTCCGACTTCATCTCGCCCGGCAACGAAACCTCAAGCACAACCGTGCACCGACCTTCGTCTGGGCTGCAAGAACTGCTGGCCGCAGTGATGTTCACCCCTGCCTCGGCCAGTGCTGCCGAGGCTTGGTGAAGGAGACCGATCCGTTCCGAGGCCTCGACGGTCACCTCGTGGGACGCCACCCGCCAGACCTGCCTGAAGTCCTCCTCGGCTAACGGGCTGATGTACACGCTCTTGACGGGAGTGCCAAGGTCAATTTCTCCAAGCGCCTCGGATAATTCCCCCTCGTTGAGCGAGCCGGGAGCGGACACGATCATCGTCGCCGCGAAATGGCCACCGATGATGGTCATCATCGAGTTCTCGACGTTGCAGCCGAATCTCTCGCTGACGACGCCGGTGAGATTGGCGACAAGGCCGGAACGGTCTTTTCCGATTGCCTGAATGGCGAAGTAATGCTTGAGCATGGGATCGGGAGCCTAACGTTCCTTGGTAGAAATCGGTCGTACCCACGGGTTCCCGCCTGGCTTGAGAAAAGAGGCGTCAGCGCTGATGCTTTGGAGGCGCACTCGACTTGCGACTATGGCTCAGACCGTCGACGTGAGCGCCCGCGCAGACCCCGTAGGGCCGGTCGGATGGAAGGCGGTGGTGTGTCTCGAACATGACACGGGGATCGGCCCATTTAATTGCCCCGGGCGACCTGCAGCTTGGGGATGTCGGATGGTGGCGGCGGTATCTGGGCAACAATTGGGGCAACATGCCACACGGATTCCCACGTAGCTCAGGCGAACTCGATCCGCCGGAAACCGCTTGAAATCCGCCTCCACGTAGTCCAGGCGAACTCCGGGACCGGTCTACGAAACCGAAGGTCACAGGTTCGAATCCTGTCGGGCGCGTTGATGCGTTGCCTGGTGGGGAGGAGGCTGCGCTGGGTTGGAGGGTCCGCTGGGAGCCGGAAAGACCGTTCGCGCAGGAGGGGCCGCCCCTACCGCCCCCCGCAGCGCACCCGCAGCACCCGCCGCCCGCTGAGCCTCTTGCCGTTCTGGGCCCCCAGCCCCACCAGCGCCCGCACCGGCGCCCCGCAGAGCCCGGTGGAGGCCTGAAGCAGGCCGTGCCGCCCACCGGGGACGCTCAGCGAGAAGCTCTTTATCGGCACGTCTGGCAGCG
>DATAEW010000032.1:0-24927 GCA_036257815.1 Solirubrobacterales bacterium | reverse complement strand
CCACGAGACGCTGCGCCCTACTGTCCGAGATGGCGCCAGCCAGAGAAATTGCCTCAGCATCTAGGGTCTCGACACTTGCAACGAGCTCCCGGGGGCTCATTCGCTCGGCAATTTGTTTGGCCAATGCTCGCCACTGCAAGCCACTACCTTCCAGCGCTCGACCCAGGGCGGCTTCGTACTCCCCTACCTCACCAGCTTTAACGACATCGATCTGTATCTCGCCCTTGAAGCGCTCATTCATTTTCTGGGCTGCGTCGACTCGTGCTTGGAACCGATTGTCCGCCGCGCCGGCAAGTCGATCTAAGACCTTGGCCCTGTCCTCGCGCAGAGCCGCAATGCGCTCTTCCAGGCCGGTTTTCCGCTCAAGCAGGCTTTGTCGTCGCTCCTCCTGCTCGCGCAGCGCTGCAATTCGACGAGCAATTTTCCCGGCGCCCTCCTCAATCGCTTCGATCCTTGAACTCAGCTCTGCAAGCTTCCGTCGCCTGACGCCAAGCTCAAGATCTGCCTTATGCCGTTCTTCCTCAGCTGCTTCCGCCAGGTCCCCAAGATCGCCAATGGAGCGCCCAAGCGCAGTGCGCACTTCCTCCAGCTTCGCCTCCATAGAGGTCGCGAACTCGTCGGGGGCCCGGCTCCAATCTGGCTCACTTGACCTAGACGCTTCAATCTCCTCCCGCCAGCTCGTAAGTCGCGCATGTACGGTGGCAAAAGAGTCGGCAATCTCGGCGAGATCTCCAACCTCCTTAGAGATAGCACTAGCACTGACCTGCAATTCAGACAGTTCCTGCTGCTCAGGCTGAGCATCTCCGACCTGTTCTGCCTCGGCCGCCGCCAGTTGCTCAGGCACCTCGCTTAAGGCACCGATCGACTCAACTACGTCGTCTAACTCCTGCTGCTCCGCGAATACCTTTCGAGCGACCCCGTCGACCTCACTCCTTTCGACGTTGACAGAGGGATCAATGCCAGCGAGGTCATCGAGGATGCGACGGCGAGAGTCGGCGTCGCGCCCGATCTCCTCAATCTCCTTCTGTGAAACGAATAACACGCTGTTGTCGACCGGCAATCGTTCTTCGGCATCCTGGCCGGCACAGCGTCGAATAACTCTCTCGACTCCGTCGATCTCGACGGTCAAGGTGGCGCATCCTTCGTCAAGAACCCAGAGTGCCTGCGTTTCAGCCTTCTTCTGCGCCTCTTTGGTGACCGCCGGCTTGTTCAGGCAATAACGCAACACCTCCACGACCGAGGTCTTCCCGGATCCCCTAGCCCCGATTAGAACGTTGAGTCCAGCGGCGAAACGGAGGTCGAGCCCGTCAAGGAAGCCGCCCTCTACCTCAAGTCGAACTAGTTTCACGGTTAATCCTGGAGCCGCCTCGTAGCATGCGGAAGCCGTTCAAAGCGGGACGGCCCTCCTGCTGCCCATTTATATGAACCGGCATGTTTTTCTTCCGGTATACAGGTGATCGTCCGGGAATATATCCGAAGGCTCAGGACTAGAGGGGGCCTTCGAGCAAGAAGGCTCGGTCAAGGACCTACCCGATAACCGTTCGTATGGAGGAGAATCCTTGTCCCACTGCGTGCGTGTACCGAGCCAGCATCGTCTCCACCCGGTGCCCAGCAACCTCGGCAAGGTCCGCGTCGTTCACCTGTGAATCTGCTCGTAGATGGGTGATGTAGCTGTGGCGACACTCGTGGGGGCGAATGTCTAGGGCAGAAGCTTCCCGGGTCGGCTTCCAGACGTCGCGGTAGAAGGTGCGCTCGCGCCAGAGGCGGCCGCGTGGGGTTGGGAAGAGGAGCTGGCAGTCGGGGCCGTTGAGGTTGATCTGGGCTTGGAGCATCCAGGCCAGGGTCGGTGGGACGGGGACCACGCGGCCGGCGTCGGGCTCCCCGTGGTCCGTCTTCGTTCCCTCGAGGATCTGACCCTCGTGCGCCGTGCGACGGACCTGGAGGGTCTCGCCGTCGAAGTCTTCCGCGCGTAGGGGCAGCACCTCGCCTAACCGGAAACCGCAGTCGGTGAAGACGCGGACCATCGCCTCGTAGCGTCCGGCCGCCTTGGCGAAGCGGTGCATCTCCTCGAAGCTGAAGACGCGAATCGGTCTTGGCTTCTTCTGCGCCCTCGGGTCGTTGGCGCGAATGCGGACCCCCTTGAACGGGTTGAGGTCGCAGACTTCGTCCGTGATCGCGTCCTCGGCCATTGCCGACAACGCGCGGAGGATGCCGACGGCGCCGGTGGTCGCTCGACCTTCGGTCCTCAGCATGTGGTCGACCAGCGCCAGCGCGTGGCGGCGGCGCAGCTCGCGGAGCGGCCAGTCCCGCAACGGGATGCCCTCGATCTCGACGCCGGCGACCTGGCTGATCCTGTGGTTGTTGGTGTCGTTGGTGCGCTCTGACCTGGGGTGGCGGTCGGTCCAGGTGGCGAAATAGGCGCCCAAGGTGTCGGGGCGGTCGGAGAGCCCGTAAGCCTCGTCGATCGCCTGCTGGGCTTCGCTTTTCCTCGCAAAGGTTCCTTTGCCGCGGTTCCAGGTTGGCTTCGCGATGTGATGCTTGCCGTCGCGGCCTCGATAGCGGGCAACCCAGACGATCTTGCCGGAGGGGTTGCGGCGTTTGACTGGCGACTCTCGCCTCATGCCGCCTCCTCCCTGCGCTGCTCAAGGAAGGCGGCGACGTCGGCCGGGTCGATCCGCCTAGATGCGCCGAGCTTGTAGCTGGGCAGGTCGCCGCGTCTGATCCAGTTGCGGACGGTGCGGTCGGAGACCGAGAGGTAAGCGGCGAGGCTGCGCTCAGTGAAGAAGCTCGTGCCGGATTTCGCCTCCATTCCTCTTCTGCCATCGCGAGGCGCGGTTTGGAATGGCCTATCCGCTGCCGCCGCTCGCCTCATGTCCCCCATGTCCGGCGGGAGCGGTTGTTGCATCGGAATTTCCTGAAAACGACCGAAGGTCAAACCCCTCCCGGCCCTCCTTAAGGGCGACTTCCGCACGGCGAAGCCGTGCCAAAATCCGTCGCCCGGAGGGGCGGGAGGAGCGGCCCCACAAGGGCGAATCCGGAGGGTTCGTAGTGTGTCGGCGGTTGGGGCTGTGCCTGGTTGGAGGCTTCTTGAACTTGGCTCAGCTCCTTCTCTTTTTTTCCTTATCTGCCTTTGGCTTCGTTGGTCGCCTGCCTGCCTTCTGGAATTGGCTGGCTTCGTTGGTCTCATTTGGGTTGGACTGGCTGGGCCTAGGGCTTCACCGCAAAGCCGCCGGCGCCCCGCCCGGCGGCGGTCACCCAATCCATGCCCTTCAGCAGAAGCTCCGGCTCGATCGCAAAGGCGGCGCTGAGCTTCAGCAGCGTGTCGACGCGCGGGAGCCTGCGGCCCTTCTCCAATAGGCCGATCTCGGTGCGGTGAAGAGCGCAGAGCGCCGCCAGCTCTTCCTGCGAGAAACCGGCGCGGCGCCTGGCCATGAAGAGGTTGCGACCGAACCGCTCTGCGGCGGCTCGGTCGACTCGTCTGCCGTCCATCAGAGTTCGGCCAGTTCGTGAAACAGGACCGCGGCCCTCGTCGGCACGACAAGCGCGCCTCCGACGGTGAGCAGGCCACCTGCGGCCAGATCACGCACGGCTCGGTGGTGGCGGTCGCGCTTCTCGTAGGGGGCCGATAGGCCGCCGACGACCATTTCCTTGAACAGCTCAAGCTGCGTCAGCGGCTGCGGGTAGAGCGAGAGGACGTGCATCAGAACCGCCGCCTGGTCGCGCAGGTCCTGCTCGGCGGTGGTCGAGGCATTTCCGCCCCGACCCGTCGAGCCGCGATCCATAGAGTCTTCGTTAGCCATGAGGAGCTACGCCTCCTTGTGGTCAGGCCCTCGGTTGGCGTGCCAGCGCTGCCGGGGGCCGCTTTTCGTTCGAGGCTAGCAGAGGTAGAAACATAGTTCTAGTCGGTGAGCCGACCGGCTTTTCTGGGAACGTCCAAGCTCGATGCGGCAGTCACGGCGACCCCAGGCAGGGCTCGGTGCGGCGATCCGCCAGCTGCGGGTGAAGCGCGATCTGACTCAGGAGGTCCTCGCCGACAAAGCCGGGATCACCGTCCGCGCGCTCTCTCAGATCGAGACCGGGAACGCCAACCCGACCTGGGCCACCGTGAGGGATATTGCCGCCGCTGTCGGCGCGTCCGTCGGCGAGGTGGCGAGGCTCTCCGAACGCCTTGAGAAATAGATCCGAAAGACCGACCCTGGCACCTCCTCTTACGATGGGAGTCCGCCAGGGGGGTCCTTCGCGAGCGACTGCGCAGTCTTGCCTCGGCAGAAGTGAAGCTAGGGGAAGCCGCTGCTAGCTGCAACTGCTCTGACCCCGGCTCAGACGGATTCTGCTTAGTCTTCTGCCCCTTTCAGTCTCTATTGCTATATGTCCCTTTCTGGTTCCCTCCGAGCGGAGGCTAGCGTTCCATCCGAGAGAGTGCTAGCGTTCCATCTGGAAGAGGGTTAGCCAAATCTAGGCGGCCCAAGGCGAAATGGGGAGAAGCAGAGGAATACAGGATAATGGCTGATCTAGCGGCCGAGCCGCTCCGGCTGGGATTCGGAGTTGTCGGGAAGCACCTCTTCCGTGTCCGCGAGCGCCATATCGCGGATCATCTAGCGCCGCTGATTGCCAGCCGCGCGGTCGGCGCAGCAAAAGTTGATTTGGTGCTCCGCTGCGTGGCGCTGCTGCCGCACGATGCCGGAAACCGAGAGGCAGGAACCGTCCTCAGCCGCTGCACCTGGGAATTGCTCCATGATCTGTCTCGGCCTTCTGACCATCTGGGGGCGGTCCCTCCCGGTTTGGATCCCCCTGAGTCGGTCCGGAAGTTGAAGCGCAAGTGGGTGGGGCAGCAACTCAGCCGGCTCGAAGATCTCGGGCTCCTGCGCCGTGACATGCAGTCCGGCCGGCGACCCAAGCTGGTGATCTTTCGAGACGACGGGAGCGGTGAACCGTTCGATGATCCTGATGGAAGCGCTGGAAACACGTACGTGACCATCCTCGGGGCCGTCATCGCAAGTCGGACGATGACGGCATGGGGCGCACCGGAACTAGCTGCCTACCTGGCGGCTATGGTCGGGGAGCGCCATGCAACCCCTCGACCAACTGAGCCCGGCAGCGGCAAATGGTTTCGCTCTCTGGCGTGGTTTGCGGATTCCGATGGCTTCTATGGCCCCGAAAGCCGGGTGAAGATCAACTTTTCCGAGGCAACGCTGGAAAGAGGAATCAAGCGTTTAGAAGCTGACGGCTTGATGTCGCGAAAAAGGATCACGACCGCGCCCGGTACGAACCGCCGCCTCAGCGGCCCCCGGAACCTCTACGCCAACAACTTTGCTTCGTTGCGCACTGCTCCACAGCCGAGCCTCTCAGAAGACGAGGCCGAGGAGATCGAAGTTGTTTCTGAGGAGTAGCCGGGCCTGGGGCTGGATGAGACACGGATGAGACACAGAGACGCCGGAACCGCCCGGAAGCGCCCGGAACGCCTCTCCAGCCAAGACCGAGGATCTGGCTCTACACCGGGAAAACCAGGGCATAGAGCGGAACAGAACGGAATGCGCCCGACGGGAGTCGAACCCGCGACCTTCGGCTTGAAAGACCGACGCTCTTTGGGCCCCCGAAAGGACCCGTTGACCACTGAGCTACGGGCGCTCACTGGGAACGATACCCGCGCAAGTGGTTTTGAGCGTTGTCGCCGGGGCTAGAGTCCGGGCATGGATCTTGGCGTGGCGGGGCGGGTGGCGCTTGTCATGGGCGCGAGCCGCGGCATCGGGCGGGGAATCGCCGCAGCGCTGGCTGGGGAGGGCGCTCGGGTGGCGATCGCCAGCCGCTCGCGCGAGAGGCTCGACGCCGCGGCGGCGGAGATCGGCGAGGGGGTCAGTGCTTTCGTCGCCGACGCCTCGGAGCTCGAGCGGCTCGCCGCCCTGCCGATGGAGGTCGCCGAAGCCCTCGGGCCGATCGACATCCTCGTCACCAACACTGGCGGCCCTCCTCCCGGCGGCGCCCTCGACCACGGCTTCGAGGAATGGGGGGCCGCCTACCGCTCGCTGGTCCTCGCCCCTCGCATCCTCGCCGGCGCGGTCCTGCCCGGCATGCGCGCCCGGGGCTGGGGCCGCATCGTCAACGTCGGCTCGACCACGACGATCGAGCCCAACCCGGCGCTCAACCTCTCCAACTCGCACCGGATGGCCGCGGTCGGGTTCCTCAAGACCCTGGCCCGGGAGGTCGCCTCGGACGGGGTCACGGTCAACACGGTCGCCACCGGACGATTCGACACCGAGCGAATGATCGAGCTGGGCGGCTCGCGCGAGCAGGTGGAGGAGGCCGCCCGCTCCGAAGTCCCCGCCGGGCGCCTCGGCCACCCCGAGGAGTACGGCGACCTCGTCGCCTTCCTCTGCTCCGAGCGCGCCGCCTACATCACCGGTACCGTGATCCCAATCGACGGTGGGCTTCTCCGCTCCGCCTGAGCGACGACCATGGCCAGGAGCAAAGGCGACTCCAGGCAGGAAAAGGGTGGGGCCTCCCCCTCCCAACTGATCGACGCGAGGATCGAGGAGCTGGGCGACTGGCGAGGTGAGACCCTTGCCCGGATCCGCGCCCTGATCAAGCAGGCCGACCCGGAAGTGGTCGAGGAGTGGAAATGGAGAGGCGTCCCGACCTGGTACCACGCCGGAATGATCTGCACCGGCGAGACCTACAGGGACAAGGTCAAGATGACCTTCGCCAAGGGCGCCTCGCTGGAGGACCCAGCGGGCCTCTTCAACTCCAGCCTCGAGGGCAACACCCGACGCGCGATCGACTTCCACGAGGGGGACGAGATCGACGAGCGGACCCTGAAGGCGCTGATCCGCGCCGCGGTCGCACTAAACGAATCCTCGGCGTAAACGAATCCTCGGGGGCGGCCCGCTGAGGTCGTAGGGCCAAGCGCGGGCGTGACGGCGGCGGAGCGACAGTGCTTCGCACGGCGCGGAGCCGACGGTGCGTCCGCGCACCGCGTCCTACGACCTCAGCGCAGCTCCCGCATCGCGGGATAGATGATCACGTCCCTCAGGGTCTTCGACTCGGTCATGATCATCAGCAGGCGGTCGATCCCCAGGCCGCAGCCGCTGGCCGGCGGCATGCCGTATTCGAGCGCCCGCACGAACTCCTCGTCGTGGGGGTGGGGGTCGGCCTCGGCCCCGGACTCCTGGCGTTCGCGCTGCTTGATGAACCGCGCCCGCTGCTCTACCGGGTCGTTGAGGTCGGTGCCGCCGCCGACGATCTCCATCCCGGCGACGATGCCGTCGAAGGCCTCGCAGATCCGCGGGCTCTCCGGGTGCACCTTGACCAGCGGCCAGATGTCGATCGGCAGGTCGATGATGTAGGTGGGCTGGGTGAGCTTCGGCTCGACCAGCTTGCCCTGCAGCGTGTCGACGACGCCGGCCCAGTCGTCGTTCTCGTCGACGTCGTCCCCGGCCGCCTCGGCCAGCTCGTCGCGGCTCGCCTCGTAGATGTCGAGCCCGGTCTCGCGCAGCAGCTCGTCGCGCAGCCGCACCCGCGGCCAGGGCGCCGCGAAGTCGATCTCCTGCCCGTCGCGCGTCACCTTCGTCGTCCCCAGCACCGCCTGGACCACGCCGGAGACCAGCCCCTCGATGAACTCCATCACGCCGTTGTAGTCGGCGCCGCCGACGAACATCTCCAGCATCGTGAACTCCGGGTTGTGCTGCGGCGACATGCCCTCGTTGCGGAAGAACTTGCCGAACTCGTAGACGTCCTCGAAGCCGCCGACGATCGCCCGCTTCAGGTAGAGCTCGGTCGCCGTGCGCAGGAACAGCTCGCGGTCCAGCGCGTGGTGGTGGGTGACGAAGGGCCGCGCCGCGGCGCCGCCGGTCAGCCGCTGCAGGACCGGCGTTTCCAGCTCGATCCAGCCGCGCGAGTTCATGTAGTTGCGGATCTCCCAGAGCAGCCTGGCCCGTGTCTTGAACACCTCGCGCGAGCGCTCGTTCGCCAGCAGGTCGAGTTCGCGCTGGCGGTAGCGGACCTCCGGGTCGGAGATGCCGTGGAAGAGGTCGGGCGGATCGAGCAGCGCCGGCGCCAGCAGCGTGTAGCTGCGCAGGCCGATCGCCACCTGGCCGCGCTTGGTCACGTAGAGCACGCCCTCGATCCCGACCAGGTCGCCGATATCGAGGTCCTCGAGCCCCTCGAACGTCTCGTAGCCGAGGACGTCGCGGCGAGCGACCGCCTGGATCGTCCCGGTGACGTCGCGGACGTCGAGGAAGGCGATCTTGCCGTGCCCCCGCTTGCCGGTGATCCGCCCCATCACCCGGTACGCGAACTCCTCGCGCTCCCCCTCCCCGAGCTCCTGCGGGTCGTGGGCGGCGAGGACGTCGGCGATGTGATCGCGGCCTTCGAAGGAATGCGGGTAGGGCTCGACGCCCTGCGCGCGCAGCCGCGCGACCTTGGCGCGGCGCTGCGCCGCGGTGTCGCCGCTGGTGTCAGCCGAGCGGTCGCCCGGCGCCGCGGCCGCCTCGCTCGATCCGGCCGCCTCGGCCGGAGCGCTGTCGCTCATCGCATCAGGGTCTCAGATCGCGCTTCAGGGAGCGCGGCCGACCGTCACGCGCTCGTCACCTTCATGGTCCTGAAGGGTCGTCGCGTCACGCAGCAGCTCGCGCATCGCCGGGCCGTGGTGCGTGTCGTGCTCCATCGCCATCCGCCAGCCGGAGGGGGTTTCCCCGATCAGGCCGCGGATCACTCCCAGACCGTCCTCGCCGCAGGCCCCGGTCACCGCGATCCGCGGCTCCTTCTGGATCTCCGGCGAGCGATCGAAGATCGTCTCGTCGGTCACGTAGGGCAGGTTGGCGATCACCAGGTCGACGTCCGCCAGATCGTCCGGCAGGCCCTCGGCGACCCGCACGTCGAGGTCGAGGCCGAGCCGCTCGGCGTTCTCGCGCGCCGCTTCGACCGCTTCCGGCGAGAGGTCTGAGGCGGTGATCCGCAGGTCCGGTCGCTCCGAGAGCAGGGCCAGCGAGATCGCCCCCGAACCCGTGCCGACCTCGTGCACCCGCGCCCCCTCGGGCAGTTCGACGCCGACCTCGACCAGCAGCTCGGTCTCGCGCCGCGGCCAGAGCACCCGCTCGTCGACCGCGATTTCGAGCTGGCGGAAGGGCGCCCGGCCGAGGATGTAGGCCATCGGCTCGCGCTCGACGCGCCGCCGCACCCGGGCCTCGATCACTTCGGCGACGTCGGTCGGGATCTCGCCGCCGCTGTCGACGCTGAGCTCCTCCGGCTTGACGCCCAGCGCGTCGGCGACCAGCGCTTCGGCATCGGCGCGGGCCTGCTCGACGCCGGCGGCGGCGATCCGCTCGGCGGCATCGTCCAGCACGGCGCTCACCGTGCGCGCGGACGGTCCGTCCTGACTCTGAATGTCTACAGCCGCCATCGCCGCTCGTCCTCCCCTAGCTCACAACCGCTCGAAACTTATTGCGCAAGGCTAGCATCGTTTTTCGGTTCGATCCGTCTTTCTCGCGACGCCGCTCAGGTCGCCGCCCGCAAGGCATCGTTCGCCGTCTCGCGCGCGATGCCTCCGTGCCGGCGCACCACGATAGCGATCCAGATCGCCCCGACCGCCAGCATCACCAGGCTCTCCAGCTGCGCGTCGGTCAGCCCGGCGACGGTCCGCTCGTTGCGACGCAGGAACTCGACCAGGAAGCGCTCCGCCCCCGCGTACACCAGGTAGAGCGCGAAGAGCACCCCGGCGCGGACCCGGTCCCGCAGCTGCCAGAGCAGCCAGGCGCCCAGTCCCATCGCCAGCGTCTCGTAGACCGGCGTCGGGTGGACGGTGCGGTCGGTGGGCACGGTGCCGTTGGGGTAGGACATCGCCCAGGGGCCGTCCCAGGGCTTGCCGTAGTCGCCGTCCCCGGAGAGCTGGCAGCCGCAGCGGCCGATCGCGTAGCCGAGCGCCAGCGCCGGCGCGATCAGGTCGAGCAGCGCCAGCCCGAGGAAGCGGCGCCACCAGGCCCAGGCGAGGACGGCCAGCGCGCCGCCGATCGCGCCGCCGTACCAGACCAGCCCCGAGCCGGAGAAGAGGTTGCCGAGCAGGTCGTGCCTGACGTGGCTGTAGTTCTGGACGAGGAAGTAGACGCGCGAGCCGACGACGCCGCCGAGCAGCGCCGCGAAGCCGATCTCATACGCCCAATCCCCCGGCTTGCCGATCTCCCGCAGCCGCTTCCAGATCAGCGCCCCGGCGGCGACGAAGGCGGCGGCGAACATCAGCCCGAAGGTCTGCAGGGTCAGCGAGCCAAGGTGGATTTCCGGATACACGGGCGGGGTTCCGTCCCTCAGGCGAGCAGGAGCTCGAGCAGCGCCTTCTGCGCGTGCAGGCGGTTCTCCGCCTGGTCCCAGACGGCGGAGGCCTCGGAGTAGAGGACGTCGGCGGCGATCTCCTCGCCCGGATGGGCGGGCAGGCAGTGCAGGACGATCGCACGCTCCTTCGCCGCCGCCAGCAGGTCGGCGTCGAGCCGGAACGGCGCCAGATCGGCGCGGCGGCGCCGCGCCTCGGCCTCGTCGCCCATGCTGACCCAGACGTCGGTGTAGAGGGCGTCGGCGTCGGCCGCGGCGGCGCGCGGGTCGTTGGTCAGCTTCGCCCCGTGCCCCTCCTCGAGCTCATAACCGGGCGGCGAGGCGATGACGACTTCGACCCCGGCAAGCTCGCCGAGGATCGCCAGCGAGCGGGCGACGTTGTTGCCGTCGCCGACGTAGGCGAGGCGCAGGCCCTCGAGACCGCCGAAGCGCTCGCGCAGGGTCAGCAGGTCGGCGAGCGCCTGGCAGGGGTGGTGCAGCGGGGTGAGGCCGTTGACGACCGGCACGCTCGCCTCGCGGGCGAGCTCGGCGACCGCCTCGTGGGAGCCGGAGCGAATCACGATCGCCGCCAGGTAACGGGAGAGCACCCGGCCGGTGTCCTCGATCGACTCGCCGCGGGAGAGCTGCATCTCCTCGCCGCGCAGGACGATCGGCGTCGCGCCGAGCTCGGCGACGCCGGCCTCGAAGGAGATCCGGGTGCGGGTCGAGGGCTTCTCGAAGACCAGCCCGACGCTGCGCCCGGCCAGCGCGCCGCCGCCCAGCCGCTCGCCGCGCCCGGCTTTCAGCTCGGCCGCCCGGTCGAGCAGCTTGCCGAGCTCGAAGGCGCCGAGCTCTTCGCCGGTGAGGAAGTCGCGCTTCAAGCTGCCGGATACTACGGCCGCGATGCAGTTCACGGCGATCGCCTGGAACCTCTTCCACGGGCGCGACTTCCCGCCCGACTCCTCGCTGCGCACCTGGCGCTCACGGCTGCTGCGCTTCGACGAGCGCAACGAGACCCACGTCCAGGTCAACCGCGACCTGACCGCCGAGTTCGCGACCCTGCTCGGCAGGACCGCCTGGGACGTGGCGCTGCTGCAGGAGTGCCCGCCGCGCTTCGCCGCGCCGCTGGCCCTCGCCTGCGGCGCCGAGTGGCACCGGGCGCTCACCTCGCGCAACGCGCTGGCGCCGCTGCGCGGCCTGCTGGCGCGGCAGAACCCGGACCTGATGGCCTCCGCCGAGGGCGGCAGCAACCTCACCCTCGTCCGGGTGCCGGGACCGCTCGGCGGGATCGCCGTGCGGCGGGAGGTCGCGATCCACGAGGGGTTGCCGGAGCGCCGCTCGATGGCCTTCACCCGTACCGCCTCCGGGATCTGCGTCGCCAACCTGCACGCGACCAACGACCGGTCGCGGCTGGCGAGCGCCGACGTGCTGCTCGCCGCCCGCACGGCGAGCGAGTGGGCGGGGTCGGCGCCGCTCCTCTTCGGCGGCGACCTCAATCTGCGCCCGGCGAGCGAGCCGGAGGTCTTCGAGCGGCTGCGGGAGGAGCTTGGGCTGGCGGCACCGACCGGCCCCGAGGCCATCGACCACCTGCTGGTCCGCGGCCTCGAGGTGATCGAGCCGCCGACCGCCTGGCCGGCCGAGCGGCGCGAGCTGCCGCTCGAAGGTCGGGCGCTGCGGCTCTCCGACCACGCGCCGATCGAGGCGCGCTTTGGACGCACCGAGCCCGCCGCGCTTCCCGGCTGACGCACAGAGATCCTGCAGAGGTGACATATTCGTGGCCTCACTGCGGCCCACCCTGAACCTGGAGGCATCGAATGGCGGACAAAAAAGCTTCGAAATCGAAAAAAGCCAAAGCTGGCTCGAAAAAACCCGGTGCCAGGAAAACGGGCGCGAAAAAAGCTTCCGCCAAAAAACGCTCGGCGAAAAGACCGGCGGCCAAACGCGTCGCCGGCGCCACCAGCGGGCTCGACAAGAGCGTCGCCCAGTTCCGCGACAGCCTCGAACAGAGCGTGACGATCGGGCACGACCGGATCCAGGGAGTCCTCGACGACGCTGTCAAGCGCGGCCGGATGACCCGCGGCGACGCCGAGAAAACGGTCAAGGAGCTGGTCAAAAAAGGCCGCAAACAGACCGACGCGCTGCTGAAGGAACTGGAACGGCTGGTCAAACAGGCGCGCAAAGAGGTCAACTCGAAAACCAAACCGGCGCGCAACCAGGCGACCAAAGCGGCGCAGCGGGCGCGGAAAAAACTCCGTTAGGTGTCCGAGGCCCCCGGTAGCGCCAAACCGGTGGCCCGCGGTCCGCGTCGCGGGGAGCTGCTGGAGGTCGAGATCGAGTCGCTCGCCTTCGGCGGCCGCGGCGTGGCCCGCAGCGAGGGCCTCGTCGTCTTCGTCGCCGGGGCGCTCCCCGGCGACCTGGTCCGGGCCGAAGTCACCAAGGGCAAGAAGCGGTTCGCCGAGGCGCGCGCCGTCGAGCTCCTGCGAACCGGCGCCGAGCGCATCGCCGACGTCTGCGTCCACGGCGGCGAGCCCTGTCCCGGCGCCCCCTGGCAGGGTCTCCCCTACGAGCGCCAGCTCGCCCACAAGAGCCAGCAGGTCGACGACGCGCTGCGGCGGATCGGCGGCCTCGAGGGCTTCGAGCTGGAGCAGATCGTCCCCGCCGAGGAACGCTGGCGCTACCGCAACAAGCTCGAGTACTCCTTCGGCGAGACCGGTGACGGCGAGCTCGCGCTGGGCTTCCACGCCCGCGGCCGCTGGGATCTGATCGTCGACGTCGAGGACTGCCACCTCGCCTCCGAGGCCGGCAACGCGGCGCGCAACGAGGTGCGGGAGTGGGCTCGCGCCGAATCGGTGCCGGCCTACGATGCCGCCGCCCGCCGCGGCGTCCTGCGCAACCTGACCGTCCGCGAGGGCCGCCGCACCGGGCAGATCCAGACGCGGCTCGTCACCACCCCCTCCCGCTTCCCGCGCCCACCGGTCGATCTGCACACGACGATCGAGGGCGACGCCGGCGGCACCGACGGCCCCACGGGCGCCCTCGGTTCGGAGCGGCTCGGCGAGGTGCTCTGCGGGCTGCAGTTGGAGATGTCCCACGGCGCCTTCTTCCAGACCAACACCGAGATGGCCGAGCGCCTCTACGCGGTCGCCGCCGAGTACGCCGGGCTGAGCGGCCGCGAGCGCCTCTTTGACCTCTACTGCGGGATCGGCACGATCGGCCTGACGATGGCGGCGAGGGCCGGCGAGGTCTGGGGGCTGGAGATCGTCCCCGAGGCGATCGCCGACGCCGAGCGCAACGCCAAACGCAACGGGATCGGCAACGCCCGGTTCATCGCCGCCAACGCCCGCACCGGCGTGCGTCCCCTGCTGGAGAAGGCCGGCAGGCCCGACGTCCTCGTACTCGACCCGCCGCGGGCCGGCCTCTCGCAGAAGATCGTCCGCCGGGTGATCGAGTGCGAGGCGCCGCGCATCGTCTACGTCTCCTGCAACCCGACGACGCTCGCCCCCAACGCCGCCCAGCTCGGCGAAGCGGGCTATAGGTTGAGCCGCGTGAGGCCGGTCGACATGTTCCCCCAGACCCCGCACATCGAGTGCGTCGCGCTGCTGGAGCGTGGATAGCCAGGTCAAAGACCCCGATTCCCCCGACGTGGCAGAGGTTTCCGCCCTATAAGGGCGGAAACCTCTGCCACGATCGTCACTGGCTGGCTCGGTAGGCTGGCCGCGTGACGCGAGCGAGCAGGGCAGCGCGATGAGCCGCGGCTTCGGCGTCGCGGCGGGACTCGACCGCGAGGTCGCGCGGGCGCTGGCCGCTCGCTGTGCGGAGCTCGGATACGGCTCGATGTGGTCCAACGACCACCCCGGCGCCAAGGGCCTGGAGACGCTGGCCGAGTTCGCCGCCGGCGCGCCCGGCCTCGAGCTTGGAGTCGCGGTGATTGCGCTCGACCGGCAGAGCCCGGAGGAGATCGCCGCCGACATCGAGCGGCTGGGACTCGACCCGGCGCGGCTCTGGCTGGGGGTCGGCGCCGGCTTCTCGCAGAAGCCGCTGACGCGGATGCGCGAGTCGCTGCCGGCGCTGCGGGGGTCGCTGCCAGCTGGGGTGAAACTCGTGCTCGCCGCGATGGGGCCGAAGATGTGCGAACTGGCCGGCGCCGAGTTCGACGGCGTCTTCTTCAACTGGATGACCCCCGGGTTCGCCGCCGGAGCGCGACAGCGAGTCGAAGCCGGCGCCCGCGAGGCCGGCCGCGAAACCCCGCCGGTCTGCGGCTACGTCCGCACCGCCGTCGGGCCCGACGCCGCCGAGCGCCTGGCCAAGGAGGAGTCCTTCTACCGCGATCTTCACGCCGGCTACCGCAACCACTTCGACCGCCTCGGCGAACCCGAGGGCACGGTCGGCGTCGCCGCCGCCGACGCCGAGCAGGCCACCTCCCAGCTCGCCGCCTACGAGGCCCTAGACGTCACCGTGGTCCGCGGCCTAGCCAGCGCCAAGGTCGAGCCGATGACCGCAGTCGCCGAAGCGGCAGCCCCCTAGCTTTCGGCCTGCGCGCCTCCCGGATGCTCCACCGGATCGAGGTTCCGCCGGCGTCGTTGGGGCCGGCGGGGGCAGGGGTGGAGCGTCTTGTACTTTTTGCGCCCCCCGGCCCGGGCGCCAGCAGTCCACGCCACTTCGCAAAAAGTTAAGCGGAACCCCTGCCCCCGCCGGCCCCTCAGTACGGCGGCAGGTCCTCGTACCAGGTCCCCAGCATCCGGAAGGCGCGCCAGAAGCGCTGCTTGGCCCCCTCTTCGTCCAGCGAGGCGTCGATGTCGGGGACGTAGAGGGCGTCGATCGTCGGGGTGAAGGCCTGGATCTCGCCCTCGCGCTGCTCGATCGGGCGCGAGAGCGGCACCTGGAGGCCATTGAGGATGCCCAGCGCCGGCTCGCCCATCACGACGACGATCTTCGGCTGCACGATCGCCAGCTCCTCGACCAGGCGGGCGATGCACTCCTGCGGCGCCAGGTCGGGCTCGGCGATCGGGCACTTGACGCAGAGCGTGCCGTAGACGACCAGGGGGTCGATCCCGAGCCGTTTGAAGCTTTTCATCAGCGCGTTGCCGGCGCGGCCGTAGAAGGCGACGCCCTCCTCGATCTCCGCGGCCATCGGCGCCTGCTTGAGCATGAAGACGTCGGCCTGCGGATGGCCGGAGCCGAGCACCGGCATCAGCTTGCCGCGCGGGCAGTGCGAGCACTCCTGGATCTCGCGGCCCAACTGGTTGAGCTCGCGGATCGCCCGCTCCAGGTACTTCTCTCGGATCTCGTCGTCGATGCTGCGCATCTGCCGCGACTTCTTTGACGAGGCGGGCACGGCTCCTCCAGCGCGGCGGGCCTGCATCAGCTCTTGCCTCCCCGGGCCAAGCTAGCTCGCCCGCCGCAGCCGTTTGCGCGGCCGCCCGCCGCGCACCGGCTTGGCGTCGGGGACGCGGCGTTTGGGCGCCTTCGGCCGTCCCGTCGTCTGCAGGAACTTCAGCGTCTGCACGTAGACCAGGTTCTTGTGCTTGCGGGTGATGTCGGCGCCGCGCATCGCCTCGAGGAACTCCGCCGGCCCGTCGAAGTCGTGGATCCGCACCCGCACGCTGCCGAGCCCCTGGGCGACGTGGCTGTCGGAGCCGGCGCCGGAGACGATCCGGTACTTGCGGGCGAACCGCTCTGCCTCCTCGTTGAACGCGGTCAGCGCCACCCGCGGGTTGAAGACCTCGAGGATGTCGACCTCCTCGACGATCTCGATCAGGTGCTCGTAGTCGGGCACCGAGTGAAAGCGATCGAAGGGATGCGGCACGTAGACGAGCCCGCCCTGGGCGCGGATCTCGGCGATCGTCTCCGCCATCGTCAGCCCCCTGGGGACCTTCTCCTCGAGGAAGAGCCCGATCACCTCGCCCTGCTCCGCGGTCTTCACCTCCTCGGCGACGATCACCTTGATGTCGCCCATCCGCTCGGCGATCCGCCGCGCCTCCAGGGCGCCGGAGACCTCGTTGTGGTCGGTGATCGCGATCGCCCCCAGGCCGCGGTCGCGGGCCGTCTGCAGCAGCACCTCGACCGGCGTCGCGCAGTCGGGCGAGTGGTCGGTGTGCATGTGCAGGTCGACCTCGATCAGCGGCCGCGCGGCGATTCGCTGGCGCAACTGGGGGTCGCCATCGTCCTCGTGGCGCCGCGCGACCAGGCGCCGGTAGAGTGCTTCAAGCTCGTCGGTCACCGCGGCCCAGTCGCGCCCGCCGCTCGCCGGCTCGACCAGCTCGTAGCTGCCGGGGAAGTAGCGCTCCAGCAACTGGCCGGTGCGCGGGCTTGCCACCGTGCGGGCGTCGATGCGGCCGAAGAAGATCTCGACCAGCGGCCGCGCCACCTGGGTCGAGAGCACGCGCTCCTGCGGCGCGTGGAAGCTGGCGACGTTGAGCGAGAAGGAGTGCCGCAGGGCGGCCGAGGAGACGCTGGGGGCGAACGGCTCGTGGACGTGGACGATGTCGAGCTCGCGCGAGGCGAGCAGTCGCTTCACCGGGTCGCCGGTGCCGATCCGCAGCACCTCGTGCCCGCGCCGCTCCAGCTCCTCGGCGACGCGGGTCGCGAACTCGTTGGCGCCGCTCGCGGCGACGCGCCGGCTCGGCGAGACCTGGGCGATTGAGAGCGGCGCCTCAGGCACCGCTCGGCGCGTCGGCCGGCGCTGCCGGAGCCGCCGCCCTGCCGCGGGCGTTGGCGGCGATGAACCGCTCCGTCTCCTCCCGCGCCTCATCGTCGGGACGCTGGGTGTGCGGCGACTTCATCAGGTAGCTGGAGGGCCCGTCGAGCTGGCCGGCGATCCCGTTGTTGAGCGCCAGCTTGATGATCCGCACCGCGTCGATCACGACGCCGGCGGAGTTCGGCGAGTCCCAGACCTCGAGCTTCAGCTCGGCGGTGAGCGGCACGTCGCCGAAGGCCTTGCCCTCGAGGCGGATGTGCGCCCACTTGCGGTCGGTCAGCCAGGCGACGTAGTCGGAGGGGCCGACGTGGACCTGGTCGGCGGGCAGCTCGTGGCCCATGATCGAGGTGACGGCGTTGGTCTTCGACTCCTTCTTGGAGGCCAGCCGCTCGCGCTCGAGCATGTTGTAGAAGTCCATGTTGCCGCCGACGTTGAGCTGGCTGGTCCGCTCCAGCCGCACGCCGCGGTCGTGGAACAGCCGCGCCAGCTGGCGGTGGACGATCGTCGCCCCGACCTGGGACTTGATGTCGTCGCCGATGATCGGCAGCCCGGCTTCCTCGAAGCGCGTGTCCCAGTAGTCCTCGCGGGCGATGAAGACCGGCAGGCAGTTGACGAAGCCGACGCCGGCCTTCAGCGCCTGCTCGACGTACCACTTCGTCGCCTGCTCGGAGCCGACCGGCAGGTAGCAGACGAGGACGTCCGCCCGGGTCTCCTGGAGGATGCCGACGATGTCGGCGGTTTCGCCCGGCGCTTTGGTGATCTTCTCCTTCAGGTACTTGCCGAGGCCGTCGTGGGTCATCCCCCGCTCGACCTTGACCCCGAGGCTCGGCACGTCGGCGAACTTGATCGTGTCGTTCTGGCCCGACCAGATCGCCTCCGAGAGGTCCTTGCCGACCTTCTCGGAGTCGATGTCGAAGGCGGCGACGAACTCGACGTCGCGAACGTGGTAGCCGCCGAGGTTGACGTGCATCAGGCCCGGCACTTCCTCCGCCGGGTCGGCGTCCCTGTAGTACTGGACGCCCTGGATGAAGGAGTTGGCGCAGTTGCCGACCCCGACGATCGCCACGCGGACCTTGTCCTCCGTGCGGCCGAGGCCGTTCGTGCTGCCGTTCGCTCCGTTGCTCTCACTCATGAAATTGGAAGTCCTCCTGGATCAGCGCTGAATGGATGGACACACCTGGCGGGCTTGCTGGTTACAGCCGATCGCCGTCTCCACCGCCGTTCTGGGCGTCGGAGGACTCGCCGGAAAGCTCGCTTCGCACATGCCATACCCGCTGGAAGGTCGTGAAGATGGTCAGGGCCGCGATCACGTAGACGGCCGGTGCCAGAAGCTCGAAATCGCCGATTCCGGCACCCTTGGCGAAGACCAAGCCGATCGAAAGTACCACCACCCTGACCGGGCGGGTGGCGAGGCCGACCTTGCACTCGACGCCCAGCGCCTCGGCGCGGGCGCGGGTGTAGGAGACCATCAGCGAGCCGAGGACGGCGACCACGCACATCGCCGCCGCGAAGTCTTCCCCGTTGGCGGCGAAATAGCCGGCCACGGCGGCAAGCACGATCCCCTCCTCGATCCGGTCCAGGGTCGAGTCGAGGAAGGCGCCGAACAGCGTCCCCTTGCCCGACATCCGCGAGTAGCGGCCGTCGAGCGTGTCCATCACCGAGCCGAGGACGAAGGCGACGCCGGCGAGGAAAAAGAGCCGCTGGGTCACCAAGAGCGCGGCGATCAGGTTGCCGACGAGGCCGGCGATCGAGATCGCGTTGGGGGAGAGCCGCGACTCGATCAGCCGCTCGCGCGCGTAGGCGCGCAGCTCCTGCCCGTTGCGACCGCTCGTCGTGCGGCCGTTGCGGCGGCCGCCTGGTGCCCGGGGGGGCGCCGAGGGTTCCATCGAGGAGAGGCTAAATCATCCTGCCCTGGAGGTTGCCCCCGGGGCGAGGCGGGACCTCAGGCCTCGGCTTCGCGCACCGCGGCGGGGGAACGCCAGGCCCAGGCCTCCGGGCGGGCGCGTCCGAGCGCCCATTGGGCGATCAGCGCGGCGCCGATCGCGACCATCCAGCCCAGCGCCACGTCGACCCAATAGTGGTTCGCGGTGACGATCACGACCCAGGCGATCAGCGGCGGCCAGCAAGCCCAGAGCAGCTTCGAGTACCAGCGCCGGCAGACCAGGACCCCGGTGGCGCCGATCATCAGCGCGAAGGCGCAGTGCATGCTCGGCACGGCGGCGTAGGGGTTGATGAAGATCTTCGCCAGGGCCGAGTCGTGGTTGACGCTGGAGAAGTCGGTGATCGTGTCGAGGAAGCCGTGCTCGGGGAACATCCGCGGCGGCGCGGTCGGAAACAGCGTGTAGCCGACCAGCGCCAGGCCCATCGAGACGACGAACATGTTGCGCACGAAGTAATAGGACTCGTTGCGGAACAGGTAGAGCCAGACCAGGAAGCCGAGGGCGATCGAGAACTGGGCGTTCAGGTAGAGCTGGTTGGCGACGTCGACCAGCCAGTGCGCGGGGAGGAGGAGTTCCTGCAGGCCGGGCTCGAAGAAGGTGTGCGTCGAGCGCTCGAACTGGATCACCTGGGCGCCGTGGTCGATCGCCACCGAGCGCTGCGAGTCGGCGATCCCGCGGACCAGCTCGTAGGCGACGTCGACGCCGACGAGGATCGCCAGCTGGCGCCCGGCGTCGCTCCAACCCTGCGGGAGCTTGGTTGAGATGCGGGCTAGGGCGCCGGACACGGGCCGACAATTGTAACCCGCGGGTTAACGGGTCTGATGCGACGGGGCGGGGTCGGGACCCCTCCTCACTCAACTTTTTCGGAAGTTGCGCCCTGGTTTTCCGCTGAACCGCCCCGACCGAAAAAGTACAAGCCGTTCGGAGGGGGTCCCGACCCCGCCCGATCGCATCCGCGCCCGTTTTGCGCGAGCTTGGGGCGGTTGTGCCGCGATCCGGATCGCTTGCGGAGAACCAAGCGTTTGCTGAGTTGAGGCCCCTGTGGGGGCACTAAGGTCGGAGTCGCTGAACCCCACCGGAGCGCGGCGGCTCAGGCGAGGAAGGTGAGGACGCGGTCGATGACGGTGGGGTCGTCGATCCAGGGCCAGTGGCCGGCGCCGGAGATGATCTCCAGGTCTGCTTCGGGGAGGGTGGCGGCGTAGGCGCGGGCGAAGCGGGTTGGGAGATACGCGTCGCGGTCGCCCCAGACGACCAGGGCCGGGCAGCTGAGGCGGCCGAGGTCGATCCCGGCCCGGGCGAGGCGGTCGGGGTCGGCGTGCCGGTAGAGGGCGAGCACCGCGGCCCTGGTGCCGGCGTCCCAGTGGTCCCAGATCAGGTCGACGAACTCCGGCGGCATCGGCCCGCGGTCGCCGCGCGCCTGGCGCAGCAGCAGCGCCAGGGAGCCGCGGGTGGTCGTCGCGTTCAGCAGCTCGCCGACTCCGCGCCGGCGCCAGAGCTGGGCGATCCAGTGCCAGCGGTAGCCGGGCAGGAGCGGCACCGAGTCGATCACCGCCAGCCGCTCGACCAGCCGCGGTCGTCGCTGGGCGCCGATCAGCGCCAGGCCGCCCCAGTCGTGGACGACCAGCTTGCGCCGCTCGACGCCGATCTCCTCCAGGCAGCGCTCGAGGAAGGCCGAGAGCCCGTACATCGAGTAGTCGAAGCGGGCCGGGTCGGGACGGTCCGAGCGCCCCCAGCCGGGCATGTCGATCGCGATCGCCGGCCCACCGCGGCGCAGGAAGGGCAGCCAGTCCTCGCCGTGAGTCGGGTTTCCATGGCAGTAGACGGTCGGAGTGCCCTCGCCGGGAACCCGCCGGAAGAAGACCCGCACCCCGTCCAGGACAAGCTCACCGTCTTCGATCGCCTGCGGCATCGGAGCCGAACCCTATGTCGTCGTGCGTTACCGCTCCTCGGACGAGGGGCACGGGCGGGGTGCCCCTCGAACCGGCGGATACTCAAAGTGCCGAGCTAATTAGCGAGGCACTTGTCGGGACGAGGGGCACCCCGCCCGTGCCACCCACCCGCCAGTAGCGTCCCGGTCCGAATGTCTTGGAAGCGACCGACGAAACGCCGCGTGCGGGCGATCCGCGACCGCCTGCGCGAGCTGTACGGGCAGCCGGTCAACGAGCCGCACGGCCACCCGATCGCCGAGCTGATCAAGACCGTGCTCTCCCAGCACACCAACGACCGCAACCGCGACCGCGCCTTCGCCGCCCTGCGCGAGCGCTTCCCCACCTGGGAGGAGGTCCGCGACGCGCCGCTGCCCGCGCTGGAAGAAGCGATCCGGCCCGGCGGCCTGGCGCGCCAGAAGGCGCCGCGGATCCAGGCGATCCTCGAGCTGCTCGGCGAGCACCCCGACCTCGACTGGACGGAGACGGCGCCGCGCGAGGAGTCGCTGGAGTTCCTGCTCTCGCTCCCCGGGGTGGGGCGGAAAACGGCGGCCTGCGTGCTGATCTTCACCTGGGGGATCCCGGAGATCCCGGTCGACGTCCACGTCCACCGGGTCGGCGGCCGGCTCGGCCTCTTCCCCGAAAAAGCCTCCTTCGAGCGCGCCCACGACGAGATGCTGGCGGTGGTCGACCCCGAGGACGCCTACGAGCTGCACCTCAACCTGATCCGCCACGGTCGCGAGATCTGCCGCCCGAAGCCCCGCTGCGGCGAGTGCGCCCTGCGGCGGATGTGTCCGTGGTATCGCAAACGCGCGGCGAGCCCTTCGGCCGTAGCGCGAAGGTAGTATCCGCGCCGCCCAAATGAGCAAGCGCGTCTTCATCGTCTTCGGAATGGTCGTTCTCGTCCTCGCCGTCCTCATCCCCTGGCTCGCCTTCCGCGACAAAGGGGACGCCTCGACCGGCCCTCAGCAGGTGGCCGCCCAGTACGAGCACGGACAGGAACTGTTCCAGACGAACTGCGGCACCTGCCACACGCTGTACTCAGCCGGGACCGACGGCAATTACGCCCCCGACCTCGACGAACTGCTGGCGCCGAACGGGCCGCCAGAAGAAAAGGCGACGGTCGAATCGACCACCGAACGGGTCCTCAACGCGGTCGAAAACGGCGTCGACAGCTCGACCACGCCAGGCCGCATGCCCGCTGGGATCCTCAACCAGCAGCAGGCCAAGGAAGTCGCCGAATTCGTCGGCGCCACCGCCGGCGAGGGCTGAACCCCCTGAGCGGATGATCTAGAGTCGTCAGCTCGGGGAGGCGCCTCCGCCAATCGTTCGCGCAGGGCGAGCGGGGAACGAGGAGGAGTCGAGTTGATTCGCAGAACCGGACCGGTCCGCCTGGCCGTCTTCGCACTGTTGGTCATCGCGCCGTGCGGGCTCACCGCCCCGGCCGCGGGGGCGACGATACCGCCGCCGGAAACGCGGCCCAAACCGCACCCGTCCAGGCACCAGGACAAGGGCGCGCCGGTGACCGTGATGACCCGCAACCTCTACCTCGGCGCCGACCTCGGCCCGGCGATCGCCTCGACCTCGACCGAAGGCTTCATCGAGGCCAACGGCGGCATCCTGCGCCAGGTCGACGCGACCAACTTCCCAGTCCGGGCGAAGGGCCTGGCCAAGGAGATCCTCAGCGTCGAACCGGACCTGGTCGGGATGCAGGAGGTGGCGCTGTGGCGCACCGCCGCGCCCTCGCTCGGGCCGGTCTTCTCCGGTCGGCCGGAAGCGACGACGGTCAAATACGACTTCCTCCAGCTGCTGCTCGCGCAGCTGAACAGGCACGGGCGGCACTACCGGCCGGTCGTCGCCCAGGACGAGTTCGACTTCGAGGCACCGGCCGACGCCAACGGCGTTCCAGGCGACGGGCCGGGCGGCTTCGGCGTTCTCGCCAACGCCGAGCTGAACGGCCGGCTGACGATGCGCGACGTGATCCTGGCCCGGGTCGGCGCCGGGGTCAGGACCTCGCACCCCGAAAGCGGCAACTTCGAACACCTGCTCACGGTCAAGGTCGCCGGCGCCAAAGAGGTGACGATCAAGCGCGGCTGGGCCAGCGTGATCGCCGACGTGCGCGGCAGCCGGTTCAAGTTCGTCGACGCCCACCTCGAGTCCTTCGACGACCCAAACGTGGTGCCGAGCATCCGCGCCCTGCAGGCCGAAGAGCTGGCGGCGAGGAGCGGCCGGCCGGCAGCCTCGACCGGCGTTCGATCCCGACCGACGATCCTGCTCGGCGACTTCAACTCCGACCTGAAGACCGTCGGCAACCCGGGGGACGGGCAGGCCTACCGGGCGCTGATCGAGGCCGGCTTCCGCGAACGCAGCACCTATGAGCCGCTCAACTGCTGCATCGAGGAATCGAACTTCGACCTCACCGGCGGCAGCGCCTCCGAATTCGACCACAAGGTCGACCACATCATGACCAACGCGCCGCAGGCGGTGAAGCTGGTGAGCTCCGGGGTGACCGGCCGCAAGCAGAGCCACGGCTACTGGGACTCCGACCACGCCGGCCTCTACAGCGTTCTGCGACTCTCCCGTTAGCGGCCGAACGAGCGGGGTAGTTCGCGAAGGGGCGGGCGGCGCCCCTTCGTTTGGCGGCGCTCGAGGCGAGCTTGCGGTCTTGGCGATATCTGCCATACTCCCACTTAGATTTCTTAGGCTTGAACAACGAAACCCCTGGAGGTAGGCGGAAAAGTGGCAAAGACGATCGGGATCGACCTCGGCACGACGAACTCGTGCGTGGCAGTGATGGAGGGCGGCGAGCCAACCGTCCTGGAGAACGCCGAGGGCGGGCGAACGACGCCGTCGGTGGTCGCCTTCACCGAGGGCGGTGAGCGACTGGTCGGCACCGTGGCCAAACGCCAGGCGGTGATGAACCCCGAGAACACGATCTTCTCGATCAAGCGGTTCATGGGCCGCAAGGAGGCCGAAGTCAAAGAGGAGGAGACGATCGTCCCCTACCAGGTCGAGGCCGGGCCCAACGGCGACGTGCGCGTCGACGCGCGCGGCAAGCAGTACAGCCCGCCGGAGATCAGCGCGATGATCCTGCAGAAGCTGAAGACCGACGCCGAAGCGAAGCTCGGCGACACCGTCGACAGCGCGGTGATCACCGTCCCCGCCTACTTCAACGACGACCAGCGCCAGGCGACCAAGGACGCCGGCAAGATCGCCGGCCTCGACGTCAAGCGGATCATCAACGAGCCGACCGCCGCCTCGCTGGCCTACGGGCTCGACAAAGAGGAGGCCGAACACACGATCCTCGTCTTCGACCTCGGCGGCGGCACCTTCGACGTCTCGGTGCTGGAAATCGGCGATGGCGTCTTCGAGGTCAAAGCGACCGCCGGCGACAACCACCTCGGCGGCGACAACTGGGACAAAGCGATCGTCGAGTGGCTGGTCGCGGAGTTCAAACGCGACCAGGGCGTCGACCTCTCGCAGGACAAGAACTCGCTGCAGCGGCTCTACGAGGCGGCCGAGAAGGCGAAGATCGAGCTCTCCTCGACCCAGGAGACCCAGATCAACCTGCCGTTCATCACCGCCGTCGAGGGACAGCCCAAGCACCTCGACCTGAAACTCAGCCGCTCGAAGCTGAACGAGCTGACCGGCGAGCTGCTGGAGCGCGTCGTCGGGCCGGTCAAACAGGCGCTGAAAGACGCCGACACCGACGTCGATCACGTGGTGCTGGTCGGCGGCATGACCCGGATGCCCGCGGTCCGCGACAAGGTCAAGGAGCTGACCGGCAAGGATCCGCACCAGGGCGTCAACCCGGACGAGGTGGTCGCGGTCGGCGCCGGCATCCAGGCGGGCGTGCTGGCCGGCGACGTGAAGGACGTGCTGCTGCTCGACGTGACCCCGCTGACCCTCGGGATCGAGACCAAAGGCGGCGTGATGACGAAGCTGATCGAGCGCAACACGACGATCCCGACGAAGAAGTCGGAGACCTTCTCGACCGCCGAGGACAACCAGCCCTCGGTGGAGATCCACGTGCTGCAGGGCGAGCGCGAGATGGCCGCCGGCAACAAGAGCC
>DATAEW010000022.1:0-3621 GCA_036257815.1 Solirubrobacterales bacterium | reverse complement strand
CCGCCGCGGGTACCAGCCGGTCAGCTGGTACGCGATGTGCTTGGAGTCGATGTAGGACCAGTTGAAGGCGAAGTTCATGAGCTTCGCCGCCTGGTAGAAGGACTTCGGGCCCTTCTTCATGAAGCCCGGATCGTTCATCCGCGAGAAGAAGAGCGCCGAGTCCGCCTCGTGGAAGTAGGTGCTGCGGGCGATCACGAAGGCGACCTTCTTGCCGTGGACCTTGCCGCGCGCGAAGACGATCCCGTGCACGGTGCGGTACGCCGTCAGCGTCTCCGAGCCGGGCGCCGTCATGTCGATCGCGTTCGGGGTCCAGCTGTTCGTCCGCTCGAGCTTGTCCATCGGCAGGCAGCGCCCGCGCCAGCGGTAGTGGAAGTCGTCCTGGCAGAGGACCTCGGCGAAGGTGTCCACGTTGTCCGAGGTCGCCGTCGTCGCGCTCCAGGCATAGTCGCGGCCGTGGCCGAGCAGCACGTAGAGGCCGACGCCGGGGAAGGTAGCGCCGCGCGCGTCGATCCCCGGGCCGTGGATGTCCATCTCCATCAGGATCTGCGGCTGGAAGTAGCCGACCTGGGGGCCGAGTACGCCGATCGGGTGCCCGGTCTTCGAGTTGCCGGCCGGGACCAGCTCCCAGTTGGACGCGTGATCACCGAGCCGGAGCGAGCGCTCGAGCGCCGCGCCGAAGCCGGCGATGCCGGCGTAGCGAGGATCCGCAGCGTTGACGCGGCGCGGGTTCACGGGCGGGGCAACCGGTGCGTCCTTAACGCTGCCGAAGTCCGGGATCGCGAGGCCGCGCTTGGCGAACGGGCTCGTGGTCTCGTAGGGGAAGCGCTTGGCGACGGTGGTCGGCGCCTCGGGGTCGTTCTTGGCACGGAAGTCGGACCAGTAGCGGCGGCCCTTGCCCCCGCCGAAGCGGGTCTGCAGCGCGCGCAGGGTGCGGGCCGAGTCGAGCTCGCGTCCCCCGCCCTTTCCGAAGATGCCGCCGATCAGCGAGGCCTCGGCGACGAGGTCGGTGACCGACCAGGGCTTCGGCGTGGTGCCGAGTGCCGCGTACTCCGAGGGCAGCAGCGTCGGGTTGGCCAGCGCCGCCTCGACGTAGGCGTTGACGCCGTCGATGTAGGCCTGGGCGTCGGTCTGCAGCTGCGCCCCCGGCGCGCCGTAGTAGTCGTCGGCGAGGTCGAACTGGCGCTGCAGGTCGGCGTCGGTGTAGGGCGCGAACTGCCACTGCGCGCGGTCCATCGCCCGGTTCGAGGGGGAGCCGCCGATGAAGGAGGAGAGGGTGGCGCGGCCGGTGTGGCGCAGCACGTCCATCAGGAAGAGGCGGTCGGCGGCGTTGGCGTAGCCGGCTCCGAACATCGCGTCCTGCCGCGTCGCCCCGTAGACGTGGGGGACGCCGTAGGCGGAATCGCGCTGGATCGTCACACCCGGGCGCGGGGTGACCGTCTCGGCGACCTGGCCGGCCGGTACGCCGAAGGTGGCGTCCTTGTAGAAGTCGCTGACGTCTGAGCCCTGCAGCGAGGGCTCGGCGGTGATCAGCCCGTCGTAGAGCGGCTGCTGGTCGGCCCAGTGGGGGGGCAGCGCGCCGGCCGCCTGGAAGGCGGCGAGCTGCAGCGCGTTGTCGACGCCCGCCTCGCCCGGCGGCAGCACGTTGCGGAAGCCGCCGGCGTCATTCGTGCCGTAGGGCTCGGGCCCCGCCGCGGCGGCCGTGGCCGGCATCGCCATCGCGACGAGCAGCGCGCAGAGCGCTCCCAGCGTGACCCGCGCCTTTGCTGTCAACTCCGCCTACCCCTGTCGGTCTGAACCTGCGGTACCCCACCGCCGGACCGGCGGATTGATATCAGGCGGCGGGCGGCCGCGCGCTAGTCGGACTCGTGCCAGGGCGTGAGGATGCGAGGACCGTTCGCGCTGATCGCGACGGTGAACTCGAAATGCGCGGCGAGGCTGCCGTCCTGCGAGTAGACCGCCCAGCCGTCCTCCCCCATCCGCACCAGAGGGCCGCCGGCGTTGACCATCGGCTCGATCGCGAAGACCATCCCCTCCTCCAGCTCGGGGCCGCGGCCGGCGTCGCCGTAGTTGGGGATCTGGGGGTCCTCGTGCATGTCGCGTCCGATCCCGTGCCCGACCAGCGTGCGGATGATCGATAGACCCTCCAGCTCGACCCGGCGCTGGATCGCCGCGGAGACGTCGCCGAGGTTGTTGCCGGCCCTCATCTGCTCAGCGCCGTCGAAGAGCGCCGCCTTCGTGGTGTCGAGCAGCAGCTGCGCCTCCTCCCCCACGGTGCCGACGGGGACGGTAACGGCGGCGTCGGCCACCCAGCCGTCCTTGACCACGCCGACGTCGAGCGAGAGCAGGTCACCGCGCTTCAGCTCGTAGGGGCCCGGAATGCCGTGGACGACCATCGAGTTCGGGGAGGCGCAGATCGAGCCCGGGAAGCCGCGGTAGCCCTTGAAGGCCGGCTCCGCGTCCTGGGAGCGGATGAAGCGCTCGGCGGCCTGGTCGAGCTCCGCCGTGGTGGCGCCGGGGCGCGCCTTCGACTCGAGCATCCGCAGGCAGCGCACGAGGATCTCTCCGGCCGCCGCCATGCGGTCCACCTGCTCGGGGGTCTTGCGGATGATCATGCGATACACGCTAGCCGCCTAGATGTCCTCTTCCATGCGCAACGTCGCGAGCAGCGCGCGTATCCGGTCGCCGACCTCGTCGGGGGTCTCGGTGCCGTCGACCCGGCGCAGCAGCCCCTTGTCCTCGTAGAAGGAGATCAGCGGTTCCGTCTTCTCGTGGTACGTCTCGAGCCGGTGGCGGATCACCTCGGGCTTGTCGTCCTCGCGCACGATCAGGCGGCTGCCGTCGATGTCGCAGACGCCCTCCTTCTCCGGCGGGTTGAAGTCGACGTGGAAGACGTGGCCGTTTTCCACGCAGGTCCGCCTGCCGCCGAGCCGGCGCTCCACCTCCTCGTCGGGCACCTCGATCAGGATCGTCGCGGTCAGGTCGCGGTCGAGGTCCGCCAGCTCCCGGTCCAGCGCCTCGGCCTGCGGCCTGGTGCGCGGGAAGCCGTCGAGGATGAACCCATCCGCGGCCTCCGGCGTCTGCAGCCGCTCGGCGATGACCCCGCAGATCACGTCGTCGGGCACCAGATCGCCATTGTCCATGTACTCCTTCGCGGTCTGCCCCAGCTCGGTCTTCTCCTCCACCGCGCCCCGCAGGATGTTGCCGGTCGCGTAGTAGGGCAGCTCGAAGTCCTCCTGCAGCCGCTCGCCCTGCGTCCCCTTGCCGGAGCCAGGCGGACCGAGAAGGACGAGATTGAGCTCAGACATGGAAGGGGAGGTGGACGAGGTCGGTCTGCCCGGCGGTTGAGAGTGGCTGGGAACTTCGAACGGGGCGGTCCCGCGGGGACGCTACTTCAAGAAGCCCTCGTAGTTGCGCATCATCAGCTGCGCCTCGAGCTGCTTGACCGTATCCAAGGCGACGCCGATCACGATCAGAATCGAGGTGCCGCCGAAGAAGAAGTTCGCCGAGGTCTGGTTGATCAGGATCGTCGGCAGCGCCGCGACCGCGCCCAGGTAGAGCGCCCCCGGGAAGGTGAGCCGGGAGAGGATGCGGTCGAGATACTCGGCGGTCGGCCGGCCCGGT